>JBDRNO010000022.1:0-52225 GCA_043811005.1 Bacteroidota bacterium
CACAATGCTCAAAAACTCAATGACCAAAACTGTTTCGGTCATTTGATAATTGATATTTGGAATTTATTTGTGATTTGTCATTTGTGATTTGGTGCTTCATTTTATGCAAACCTTGATTTTATGGACAGACTCTAATTAGTCTGTCCATAATATCATCATTAAGTTGAATTTTGAACAACAACTTTACTGTTTTCACATTTCAAAGTTCGTGAAGGAAGCTTTTCCATAAGTGAATAGTCATGGGTTGCCATTAGGACGGCTCTTCCTCTTTTGCTAATGTCAAATAACAATTTTATTATCCCAAGGGAAGTATCAGGATCGAGATTTCCTGTGGGCTCATCAGCCAATATCAAATCCGGATTATTTATTAGCGCTCTTGCAATGGCTACCCTTTGTTGTTCTCCTCCCGATAATTGAAATGGCATTTTAAATCCTTTGGTTCCAAGTCCAACCTTGTCGAGAACATCCTGAATGCCGGTTTTAATTTTATTCTTGTCTTTCCATCCTGTAGCTTTCATGATAAAAAGCAAATTATCACTAACCGTGCGGTCAGTAAGCAATTGGAAATCCTGGAAGACAATACCCAACTTTCTCCTTAAATAAGGAATCTCTTTTTCTTTGATCTTCTTTAAGTTATAACCGACTACTGTCCCATTGCCTTCATTTAGCGGCAAATCGCAATAGAGGGTTTTTAAAAGACTGGTTTTCCCTGTCCCTGTTTTACCTATCAAATAGGCAAATTCTCCTTTTTTAATGGTAAGGGATACATCCGATAGCACCAAATGTTCTTTTTGATAAATATTTACCTTATCCAGTTGTATGATCGTGTCCATTAATTTATAGTATCGGAATTTCAATATTTTTAATAAAATCTATTTTAACATCTACCTTTTTACATTTAATAATCAGGTTCTGGGTTCTTGGTACTGGGTTCTATGTTGATTTTTTACTCAAACTCATAACCATGACATACCTCCCAGCACCCAGCACCCAGCGCCCAGTGCCCAGCCTTCGCAGGCCGTAGCCTGCTTTGGCAGGCGAAGGCCAGTACCCAGAAACTTAATCATATTTTTACTTTCCCCTGTTAGATAATTGTTACCTCACAGGGTTAAATTATGCAGTGATGTTCATTTATCATCCAAAGGAATGAAATTGTCATCATATTTAAAAACAAATCAGAAATATCTGGTAAAATAAATTTCTTCTCTAATGTAACTTTCATTCAAATCTTTGAATTGGCAAAGATTTAACTTTTTAAGTACCAATCTTATAAATGTAACAACTTTCATTTTTGTTGACAGGATTTAAATAATGTAAGACCTTATCTAAGTAGCTTGGCTCGGTTTTAGCTTCAAACGTGCAGTCGGGAAAAACCTTTTTTAGTTCTTTTATCCTGTTTTCTAGATTTTCCTGATCAACAAAAATAACATAATTGGGCTTCTTTTTATCATTCATTGTTTCAAGAAGCTTTTCATACTTCTCTAATTTATGCTTTTTGGTAACATGAAAATAGCTCACCCATTTCCCCAGATAAAACAAAGGAGGCAATCGAAAATTATCTTTATGGGAATATTCGAGGATAAAATTTTGAAAATCATCTTTTTTCGATAAGTATTCCATAGCTTCGATCCTGCTTTTTTTGGAATAAGCAGGAGATACTGCACAAACCAGGATTGTATTGATTATCCAAAAAAAAGCCCAGGAATATTTAAGTAAAGCATGATTTTTAAGCCAGCCCCGGTTAATGAAATCATTCCACCCAACATATCCCAGTATAATGATAAAAGGAATTACCGGCAATATAAATCTTTCCTGCTTATTAGGGAAATATGAATGGAAAAGCAAAAAGATCAAAGCAGGAAGAAATAATAACAGGTGCTTTTTCCAGTTAAACACAAAACCAAATAGCAGAAATATGCTTACCGGAGGCACCATGATACCGGCAATAAACAGTAAATAAAGATACCACTTTTGGGTAAAATATGTGTTGGGATTCTGAAAATTATACCTTATATATTCGCCCATTTCAGCAAACGGAAACCCCCAGGTAAAAAAATCCGTTACCTGGGTTATAAAGACCGAAATAAAACAAAATAAGCCAAATAAAAATGCTCCCAAAATCCTTTTCCTGAGTAACATCACCAATCCCAAACCGCCAACAAACAGTATGCTGTGAAAACGAAATGCAATTGCAATGCCGGCAATTAATCCTGCTGAAATAAAAGGCAAAACTTTTCTCCTGTCAGGTCGGGATTCATTTTTTAAGATAATCCATGTAGCATATAGTAGAGGCGGGATACATACAAATTCGACTAAATTCCGCACACTTAATATCGGGAAAAACCATAATAACGCAAGGATCAACCCGACATTCTTTGCTGCATTCTTACCTGCAATTTGAAATGTGATTTTGTATCCCAGCCAGATCATCGAAAGGGAATAAACAGCATGTATAAACCTTACAATGTACATCTTGATTTGAGGCCCTGTGATATTAATGGATTCTAAAAACAAAAAGAGCATGTAATGCAATCCTGTGTAAAACATGCTATGACCTGTTGGGGCGCTAACGGAACGATTTTCCGGTAACCAGGTATCATGACCGTCTACCCAGCTTTGTGCCACTTCAATGACCAGAAAATGGTCATCCTGCATACCATAACCTTTGGAAAACGCCACGGATAACAAACGGAAAACCCCACCAGCGATTAAAATCAATATCAAAGGTTTTGCTTTCCAATATTTTTCAAGAAATTGTATCATTAATTAATTTTCAGTTTTTTCCGATTTACTATCTACGTGATACAAATCATATTTTCTGGTTGCCAAAGGTATTTTCCGGTATTTATTGGAAATATTAGTATCAAAAGTTTTATGGGTCATAAAATATTCAGCTTCACTGTAACTGTGCTTTAAACTAATATAAAAGTACCTTGAGAAATAACAATATAAAGACCATTCGCTCTTAATAGACGGATCAATACCAATAGTAGAACCCTCGGGAACAACCTCACCAATCAAATAAACATCATGGAGTGTATTTTCATCTCTTCCCGCTTTGCCAATTTGCAGAGCAGAAAAAATGATAGTAGAGATCAGGAGTGATATTGATATAACCTTATAAATTTTAAAAGAAAGTTTCTTAGTATTTATTCGTTTTATTAATTCTGCTAAACCCGGAGCAACAATAATTGCCATACCTATTGCATAAAACGGGAATGAATGAACCATGTAGAAACCTTTTTGTACCATAGTAAGCATTAAGGGAAATGATCCTGATACACCAATCAATAAAAAAAGGATTATAGATTTTTTGTATGTCTTGATTTTCCTGAAATTAAAAGATTTATATTTATAAGTAATTACTAACACCAAGCTTACCAAAATAGCAGGAAGCAGCTCCATGAACAGCCTTTGAACGATAAAGAATCTATTATCAACGGTATGTGCTGTCTGAATTCTATTTATTGCCCTGTTAAAAAGATACCTGGACAGACTCTCAAATATTTCACTATCAAGAAGCAAAACCGAATATGAGATCATAGGAACAAGAATTAATATCAATGTATAAATAATCATTCTTCGAAACGAGGTGTTTTTGTAAATAATCCAGTAAAGTCCAACTATAACTAATGGAAATAAGCCGGGAAATCCCTTGCATAAAGTACCCAAAAAGATCAAAATCCCTGAAAAAATCAGATAAATAACAGTGTGGCGATTTGTTTTTAATCCTTTTATGATCAGGTAAGCGGAGGAAAGAGTAAATATCCCCATTGTATTTTCCTGCATATTATTTGAAAATGACCAAAATGTTAAAGGAAAGATTATCCAATAAAAAAAAGGCAACCAGCTTAATTTTTTTAATTCTGTTTCAGTATCAAAAACTTGTTTCCACATTAAAATTATTAAAAAGCCGGTTATACAAGCAGTTAAAAATGAATAAAATCTTTCTACATATAAGCTATTGCCTAAAATTGAAAAGAACAAAGATTGGATTCCAAAGACTAAGGGAGGGTGTTCATGAAATGATGGCATTATAGTTTTACTGAAATTAGGAAACCAAAAGCTCCCTAATCCATTTGCCAGATTCTTTGAAACACAAGTATAAAGCATTCCATCCATGAACATCCCATCCTTTATTAGTGTTGGAACTATCAGGGCAATGAAAAAAGAAATAGCTGTTAACCAAAAGGGCAGGTGTTTATTATTTATAAATTTGAACATATTGCGCAAAATTAAAAAAAAATAGTGATTTTTTGTATTTTTGTCCATCCGGTTAAACTAATTAGTTAAACCATACGGAAAAACCAAACAGTTAAATTTAATTTCATAATTATGTCCGAACAGGGAAAAAATACAGAAAGAATGATTCTGGAAGCCGCTAAAAAGGTTTTTTTAAAAAAGGGAAACGCTGGTGCCCGCATGCAGGAAATTGCAGATGAAGCCGGAATTAATAAAGCATTATTACATTATTACTACAGGAGTAAAGAGAAATTATTCAGGGCTGTTTTCAGGGTTGTCTTTTCCAAACTTATGCCCAAAATTGCAGAAGTAATAAGTTCGGATCTGCCTCTTTTTGAAAAAATTGAAATTTTTACAGAAAAGTATATTGATGTTCTGTCAAGGAATCCATTAATTCCAATGTTTATCCTTCAGGAACTGGATAAAAATCCTGAAGGTCTGATTAGCTTAATCCTTGATCTGATAAAAGATATTGGATTAAAACCGGAAATATTTTTCAAACAGGTTGAGTACGAGATAAAAATGGGCAATATCAGGCACATTGAGCCGCGTCAGCTCATCATAAACATGTTTTCAATGTGCATTTTCCCATTTTTAGGCAGGCCTTTATTACAGCGGATAATTTTTGATAATGATTCAAAACATTATGACCGGTTTCTCAATGACCGGAAAAAAGAAGTTTCAAAATTTATAATTAATTCAATAAAAATATCATGATAAACATTACGCGAATCGCTAATCAGACGCGAATGAAGCGAATAGTATTCGCATAATTCGCGTTGAAATTCGCGATTCGCGTAATCATTGATATATCATAGTTCCAGTGCATTTGTGCAAATATTATGTCCATATGTGGCAAAGATTTAAGAAGTAACGGACTATTATCAAAATAATAAAAATCAATAAGATGAAACCAATACTTATAACATGCATTTTAAGTTTTCAGTTAGTATTTACCTTCAGCCAGGACACACTAACATTGCAGGAATGTTACCAACAAGCCATGAACACCTGGCCTGCAATGAAAGAAAAAGCATTATTAACCACAGCAAACAGACTGAAACAACAGAACATAAAAGCAAACCGGTATCCGGATATTGATTTTAACGGACAAGCAACATATCAATCTAATGTTATAAGAATTGATTTACCGATTCCTGACATTTCTATACCTGAGCCCTCAAAAGACCAGTACAAAATTTCTGTAGATATAAACCAGGTACTCTTTGATGGAGGAATAACCAAATCTCAGAAGGAATTGGAAAAATTAAACTTATCTGCTGACATTCAGCAGGTTGAGATACAATTATACCAATTAAAAGAACGGATCAACAATGTGTATTTTTCTGTTTTATTGCTACAGGAAAATGAAAAGCTTCTGAAAATAATGAGTAATGAAATACAGGAACGTTTAAAGATAGTTGAATCAGGTGTAAAAAATGGGATTATAATGCAATCAAATATTGATATCCTGAAAGCTGAACAATTAAAACTTGAGCAGAATACAATAGAGCTTAGCTTTAACAGGTTAGCAGCTTTTGAAGTCCTTAAAGAACTTATCAATAATGATTTGCCGGGAAATATTGTTTTGCAAATGCCACCGGATAATTTTACACAATCAGAAAACATACTACGTCCGGAGCACACTTTGTTTGACTTCCAGACAAGCAGGATCAATGCACACTCCAAATTGACTTCCAATAAACGAAATCCAAAATTATTCGGATTCGGTCAATTTGGCTATGGGCGCCCCGCGTTTAATTATTTCAGTGATGATTTTGACCCATTTTACATTGTAGGTGCGAAATTTACATGGAATATCTGGGACTGGAACCAAAATACCAATGAAAGACAAGCGCTCTCCATTCAAAAAGATATCATAGAAACGAGAAAAGAAACTTTTGATAAAAACATTAATCTCGCATTACAAAAAGAAATCGCTTCAATAAAAAAGTATGAAAAACTGATTGAAAAGGATAAGGAAATAATTAATCTTAGAATCAATATATCAAAAAAGTCAGCGTCACAATTAGAAAATGGTGTAATTACATCAACCGACTATTTAACAATTTTAAATGCTGAAACCCAGTCTAAAATAAACCTTGAATCACATAAAATACAACTGGTACAAGCTAAAATCAATTATTTAACTATTAATGGGAACTAGTGATTCATAAGTTCGTAAACTAATTAAATTAGTAATCGGAATTTCAAAATTTAATTAATTTGAATAGCTATATTCTTTACGAAGCAATGTTCTAAAAATAATGACATTATGAAAAAAACAGTAATATTATTAACAGGCATGTTATTCACGGCATCTTGTATAAACAATAATCGTTCGGATGCTTATGGAAATTTTGAAGCTAAAGAGACGATCATATCTGCCGAAACAAATGGAAAAATTCTCAGCTTAAAGATCGAAGATGGGCAGATCCTGACTGAAGGAGAGGTCGCTGGGCTTATTGATACTGTTCCACTATCCTTAAAAAAAGATCAATTGCTCGCACAAAAAAAAGTTCTTGCTACAAAATATATCAACATCACCGCCCGGGTTGATGTCCTGAAAGAGAAGAAAAAAACTTTACTGAATGAGAAAGAGCGGTTGGACAAGCTGTTGGAAGATGGTGCTGCTACTGCTCAACAAATGGATAAAATAAACGGTGAACTGAACGTAATTGATAAAGAAATGGTAAGCATTAAGACAACGAACAGCAGTGTTTTTAATGAGCTCGAAGTCATGTCAAAACAAATTGAACAGGTACAGGATCAGATCAATCGCTGTGTTATCGTTAATCCTTTGCATGGAACTGTATTGGATAAATATGTCGAACCTTTTGAAATGGCGTTAATGGGTAAACCACTGTATAAAATAACGGATCTTTCAGAGATGTATCTACGTGTTTATATCAGCGGGGCACAATTACCTCATATTACGATCGGTCAAAATGTTGAAGTGCTGATTGATGAAAACATAGATGAGAACCGCTTATTGGAAGGAACCGTAAGTTGGATCTCTGAACAGGCGGAATTCACACCAAAGATAATTCAAACAAAAAAAGAACGTGTTAACCTTGTTTATGCAGTGAAAATCTTAGTGAAAAATGATGGCTCGTTAAAGATTGGTATGCCGGGAGAAGTCAATTTCTAGTGTTAAAGGGAATAGGGGTATAATGATTTTATAGCATGACTAAAAAAACATCCATACAGGTTAAACATTTGAGCAAGAGTTATAAGAACAATGCCGCTATTGACGATATTTCTTTTGATGTAGGAAAAGGCGAACTGTTCGGTGTGATCGGCCCTGACGGAGCAGGCAAAACAACTTTGTTCAGGATCATTACTTCCCTGATACTGGCTGATAAAGGAGAAGTCAAACTTAACGGGCTTGATGTTGTAAAAGATTATAAAAAAATTCGAAACATTATAGGATACATGCCTGGCAGGTTTTCACTCTACCAGGATTTAAGTGTGGAAGAAAACCTAAGTTTTTTCGCCACTGTATTTGACACAACCATAGAAGAAAATTATGAACTGATCAAAGATATTTATATTCAGATCGAACCTTTTAAGAAACGTTTAGCCGGCAAGTTGTCGGGAGGGATGAAGCAAAAACTGGCTCTTTCCTGTGCCCTGATCCATAAACCTGAAATATTGATCCTGGATGAACCAACAACCGGTGTTGATGCGGTCTCCCGCAAAGAGTTCTGGGAAATGCTGAAGATACTTCAAAAAAGAGGCATGACGATTCTTGTTTCAACTCCATATATGGACGAAGCAAGCTTGTGCGACAGAGTAGTATTAATGCAGGGAGGTAAAACTATGACCATTGACACGCCCGAAAATATAATCAATCAATTTGAAAAGGAATTATTTGCTATCAGAGCAAACAATTTATATAAATTGATTATAGACTTAAGAAACTATACCAATGCTGACAGCGTATTTCTATTTGGTCAGGATGTACATTATTCCGGCAAAACAGATGATGCCAGGGAAGAAAATATTTTGGAATATTTAACAGGAAAAGGACATCAAAATGTCAGGATAAAAAGGATCAAAGCAAATATTGAAGATTGCTTTATGGATTTAATGATAAAAGAATGATGGGCTAAAGCCCCATCTTTAGGGACTGTAACGAAATAACCTAATCATTATTGTAATCAATCAGCATCAATAATATATAGCTTTATTAGGATTTGAATATAGAATAATGAACATTAGAACAATAGAATAATGAATAAAAACAGAAAACATGATATTGAAGAACGTCTTATCAATTTTACCATTTTAATTATGGAAGTTGATTTCAATTTTCGTTTCTAGCATAAAGACAGCTGAAAAAAAACAGTGTTCTTAGAATAAAAAAATATTCAAAATTTATAATTCGATTGTTCTAATGTTCATTATTCAAAATCTTAAAACAACCATGTTATTTCGTTACTATTCCTTAGTGGTGATCCCTTAACTCCGCCATAAATGACGGAGTTAGTCAAAACGATGATATTATCATATGCAAAAGGACTGACTAACCCCGTCCTTTAGGGCGGGGGAATAGGTATGATACGTAAATCCGGGCTTTAGCCCGCTATTGCGACATATATAAAAAACAAAGATGCTAAAAGACAGACCCATAATAACTGCCAGAGACCTCACCAAAAAATTTGGTGACTTTACCGCTAATGATAAGCTGACCTTCCATGTCAACAAAGGGGAAATATTTGGTTTCCTGGGTGCAAACGGTGCTGGAAAAACAACAGCTATGAGGATACTATGCGGCTTATCCAAACCTACTTCAGGAGAAATTGAAGTAGCGGGTTTTAATGTTTATACCCAAACAGAAAAGATCAAAAAAAACATCGGCTACATGAGCCAAAGATTCTCTTTATATGAAGATCTGACAATAACTGAAAACATACGCTTTTATGCAGGGATTTACGGGTTGCCGGGGAAAACAATTAGAGAGAGAACAGATGTATTACTCAACAAACTCCGGTTTGAGCATGCAAAAGATAAACTGATCAGGGATATACCGTTGGGCTGGAAGCAAAAACTGGCATTCTCGATTGCCATTTTCCACAATCCCGGGATCGTGTTCTTAGACGAACCTACAAGTGGTGTTGATCCTATTACAAGACGGCAGTTCTGGGATTTAATTTATGAAGCTGCAAGCAATGATATAACAGTTTTTGTCACCACTCATTATATGGATGAGGCAGAATATTGCGACAGGGTTTCAATCATGGTAGACGGAAGAATAGATGCTTTGGATACTCCTGAACAGTTGAAAAGAACATATAATACCGAAAATATGGATGAGGTTTTTTTGAAACTGGCAAGAGGGTAGGATATTAAAAAACAGGTAACTACTCAGCCAAAGTGGTTTTTTAAAAACCACAAATGAAGATAAAAAGAATATCATAATTAGATAAACCCTCAGGATTTTTTAACTAAATTAATTAATATAATTTTTTACTAAGAAGATACTATTCGTTTTTCATTACGTTTATGTTCTTAGAAACCCTGAGGGTTTAGATTCTAAAGAACACAAAGCATAGGGCTTGCCCTGTGTTTTATAAATAATAACTTTTAATTTAGTTATATAGAAGTTTCTCGGGTTTCAGTTTGTCGGTTTGCCGGGTATCAGTTAAAACTTTTCCAAAGTTTCAAACTTTGGAAAAGCTGTCATTTAAATGCTTTGCCAAAAAATTGCATTATAGGGTCTAATAAATAAAGTTATGTTCTCTAATTTCTACTTGACTTAAATGAAAAGATTCTTAGGTTTCGTTAAAAAGGAATTTTACCACATCTTCCGTGATTACCGGACTATGATCATCTTATTTGGGATGCCGGTTGCCCAACTTCTTATCTTTGGTTATGTTATTACCAATGAGATCAGAGATGCTGAAATTGCCATTTTTGACCGTTCAAAAGATCAGGTAACAAAAGAAATAACCGGCAAGATATTATCATCCGGGTACTTCCTTCTCAACAAAAACATTTCAAATATAAATGACATAGAAAAAAGCTTTAAAGAAGGCCATATCAAAGAGGTTATAATATTTGAACCGGGTTTTGCCGCCAGGCTTGAGAGGGACAGAACCGCAAACATACAGATCCTTGCAGATGCCTCAGACGCAAATACTGCTAACCTATTGGTCAATTTTACTTCAGCGATCATTAACGATTACTTAAAAAAAAAGAACAGGCAGGTAACGCTTCCGATGCAAATTATCCCGGAAGTACGGATGATGTATAATGAAAGTCTGAAAGGTGTCTACATGTTTGTACCGGGCACTATGGCATTAATATTAATGCTTGTTTCCGCTATGATGACATCCATCTCCATTGCCCGTGAAAAAGAGCTCGGCACAATGGAAGTGCTGCTGGTATCACCATTAAAACCCCTGCAGATAATCATCGGCAAAGTTATTCCTTATGTCGCATTATCATTTATTAATGCCGTTACGATCATACTGCTTGGTTTCTTTGTTTTCGGGCTTCCTGTCCATGGAAGCGTAGTTTTACTTCTTGGAGAGAGCATCTTATTTATAATGTTAGCATTATCATTGGGAATATTGATCTCCACGGTAGCAAAAAGCCAGCAGGTTGCTATGTTCATATCCATGTTCGCATTAATGATGCCTACAATTCTCTTGTCGGGATTCATTTTCCCGGTAGAAAATATGCCCTTGCCCTTGCAATGGTTAAGTTATATCGTACCCCCGAGGTGGTTTATTATCATAATCAAGAACATAATGTTGAAAGGTGCCGGTTTTCAATATGTATGGAAAGAAACACTTATCCTGCTAAGTATGACTCTTTTCTTTATAGTAGTAAGTGTCAGGAAATTTAAGATAAGATTGGAGTAAGGACATGATTTAAGAACATAACATCGAAAATTGATTAAAAAGAAATATAGCCACTAATTTCACTAATTTTCACTAATTATTACTATTTATTTTAATGTTAGATTCTAAAAACAAGAGAGATTATGTCAGAATGAATTTTATTATTTTTTATCATTATTTGTGGTTTTAAAAAATCATGCGGGTTTCGTGAAAATTAGTGTAATTAGTGGCAAAATATTGTTTAGCAAAGCGAAATTCCGATACAATTAATTAACAGTTCAATGCGAACTATATTATTCATAATACAGAAAGAGTTTATACAGATTTTCAGGAACAGGACCATGTTACCTATAATCTTTATCATGCCTATTGTACAACTGATCGTACTGGTATATGCAGCAACATTAGAAATGAAGCATATTGATATGTATGTGGTTGATAATGATATGTCAGTGACATCCAGAAGGTTGATAAATAAATTCCAGGGTTCCCCGTTTTTTTATGTTGAGAACTCTTCTTTCTCAATCAAGGAAGCTGAGAATGAATTAAGAAAGGATAATGCGGATATAATCCTTCGGATTCCTGAAGGTTTTGAAAAGAAACTCGTAAGGGAGAACAGCTCAAAGCTTCAGTTATTGATCAATGCAATTAACGGGGCTGTAGCAGGATTAACAAATGCTTATTCAATGTCCGTTATTTCTGATTTTAATAAAGAAATTATTGCGGAATGGGTGAATAATCCTTCGGGATTAAAACATCAAAACATAAATATTACTTATTCATATTGGTACAATCCCGAATTGAACTATAAAATTTATATGTTGCCCGGCATACTGGTTATCCTGGTCACGGTAATAGGCATGTTCCTGTCGGCACTGAACCTGGTCAGGGAAAAAGAAATGGGAACGATAGAGCAGATAAATGTCACGCCAATAAGAAAATACCAGTTTATCACAGGAAAATTATTGCCATTTTGGATAATCGCATTGTTTGAATTGTCTTTTGGTTTGACTATCGGAAAAATTTTATTTGATATTCCAATGGTCGGCAGCCTGTTCCTGTTATTTTGCTTTGCCGCGATTTACCTGGTGGTTGCATTGGGAATAGGCCTTTTTATCTCAACTGTAACAAATACCCAGCAACAGGTGATGTTTCTTGCGTTTTTCTTTATGATCGTATTTATCCTGATGAGCGGTATTTTCACTTCTGTAGAAAGCATGCCCAAATGGGCGCAATCTGTTAATTACATTAATCCTTTCTCTTATTTCATGAAAGTGATCCGAATGGTCTTGCTGAAAGGTTCAGGATTTGCTGATGTGGCAAAAGAATTCCTCTCCCTGAGCATCTATGGGATCATCATCTTAAGTTTAGCAACATGGAGGTATAGGAAAGTAACGTAAAAGGTAGTTGTAATAAAACAAATTCGAATAGAGACAGACTTTAATTATCAGTAAATTCCCTACCGAATAATTATTTTTTTACTGATCATTTTATTCTCCATCAATATTTGCAGGTTGTAAATGCCTGTTGGGTGCCCAGTCAGATTAATTCGTTTGCTGTAATTACCTGAAATATCTTCTATCTTTTCTGCAAAGATCTCCTGGCTTAATATACTGAATACTTTTAATTCAATGTCCAGTAGTTCTTTTAATTCTATTTCTATGGTTAACTCCCCTGTATTAGGATTGGGAAATATCTTAAAGCTATTGATGAGATCATCCCGGCTTGCCGGGGCTATTCCATCGCAAATATAAACTGCCACACTATCCAATACACTATCAGTACAGCCGTTTCCATCGGTATAAGAATAGATAATAGCGTGTGTTCCAATTCCTGCAGTATCCGGGTCAAACTGGTTGCCGTTGATACCCGTGCCGCTGAAGGCACCTCCGGATGGCGCGCCTGTGAGGATTACTGCAGCATCATTTAAACAATAACCAGTGTCTAAACCAACGATGCTGACATTCGGCAACGGGTTTACCGTTAAGGTAGAAGTAAAAACGCTGTCACAACCATTCACAGTTGTTAAGCTGTCATAATAAGTTCCGGCTATCGTCATGTAAACGCCAAACATCAATGCGCTGTCTCCTGAACATATAGTATCACCCGGTGTGTTGAAATAATAAGTTGGATTAACAATCAGATTAATGAAAATTATGCTGTCGCAACCATTGATAGTAGTTAAACTGTCATAATAGGTTCCGGCTGTCGCCTGGTAAACGCCAAATATTAATGCGCTGTCACCGGAACATAAAGTAACATCCGGTATGTTTACAGAATAATTTGGATTAACGATCAGGTTAGTGGAAAAGATACTGTCGCAACCATTGACGGTTGTTAAGCTGTCATAGTAAGTTCCTGCTGTCATCTGGTAAACGCCAAATATCAACGCGCTGTCATCGGAACATAAAATAACATCCGGTGTGTTGTATGAATAAGTTGGGTTAACAATCAGATCAGTGGAAATTGCACTGTCACAACCATTTACAGAATACAATGTATCATAATAAGTTCCGGTTGTTGACTGATAATCGCTAAATATTTTTGCGCTGTCACCGGTACATATATTAACATCAGTTGTGTTGGTAAAATAATTTAGGTTAACGATCAGATCAGTGGAAATTATGCTGTCGCAACCGTTGGCAGCAACAAGGGTATCATAGTAAATACCAACAGTTACCTGATAGGCGTCTGCTAATAATGTGCTGTCTCCATCACATATATCTTCTGTTTCATATGTGACAGGTAAAGGGGGTGGTTCAATTATTATTACAAAATCTGTTGCAGTATTACCATTAACATCGGTGATGGTAACAGGGTGAGTTCCAGCTGATAATCCTGTAGCAGCAGAACTGGTTTGCCCATCTGACCACAAGTAAGAATAAGGCGTAACACCACAGGATCCGGTTACGGAAGCAGTTCCATCTGAACCTCCGTTACAGTTCGCATCTGTTGCTGTAAAGGCAAGTGAAATGCCAAATTCAGTGACTATGGTATTAGTACTGTTTACGACTGTTGCCGTACTGCCAACAACCGCTCCGGATCCGGTAGTTGTGGTTGTAGCGCCTGTTAATGTTGCAGGAGATGTTTCAATTGTGGCAGTAGAACTTTGATTACAACCTACGCTGTTACCATTGGAATCGATTTTTATCAGATAAACATCATTTAATCCCGCTCCGAAACTCTTAGTATAGCCGGTAATAATATACCCTCCATCAGATATTTGCTGAACGGACTTTCCATCATCGGTACTTGTTCCGCCAAAGGTCTTTGTCCACAGGGTATCTCCGGTGCTATCGGTCTTTACCAGGTAAACATCATTCAATCCCGCTCCGAAACTGGAAGTAAAGCCAGCGATAATATATCCTCCGTCAGAGGTTTGTTGTACGGAGTAACCGGCATTGTTACTTGTGCCGCCAAAGGTCTTTGTCCAAAGGATACCTCCGGTGCTGCCGGTTTTTATAAGGTAAACATCCGAGTTTCCCACTCCGAAACTATAGGTGCGTCCTGTGATAATATATCCTCCGTCAGTGGTTTGCCGGACGGAGTAACTATAATCGTTATTTGTCCCACCATAAGTCTTTGTCCACATGGTATCTCCATTGCTATCGGTCTTTACTAAATATACATCTACCCATCCAGCTCCGAAACTATAGGTATAGCCGGTGATGATATATCCTCCGTCAGTGGTTTGCTGTACGAAGTAGCCAATATCGTTATCTGCCCCTCCATAAGTTTTTGTCCACAGGGTATCTCCTGTGCTATCGGTCTTTACAATGTAAACGTCATTCAATCCAGCTCCGAAACTGTTAGTATAGCCGGTGATAATATATCCCCAGTCAGCGGTTTGCCGGACTGAGTAACCATATTCCCAACCTGTCCCTCCGTATGTCCTCGTCCACATGGTATCACCGCTGTTGTTGGTTTTTACCAGGTAAACATCTACCCATCCCGCTCCGAAACTCTGGGTAGAGCCGGTGATAATATATCCTCCGTCTGCGGTTTGCTGAACGGAGTAGCCATAATCTTCATTTGTCCCACCGTATGTCTTTGTCCACAATGTATCACCGCTGCTATTGGTCTTCACCAGGTAAACATCATTCAATCCGGCTCCGAAACTTTTAGTATAACCGGTGATGATATATCCCCCTTCGGCGGTTTGCTGAACGGAGTAACCCCAATCTTCATCTATGCCGCCAAATGTTTTCTGAAAGGTTTGCTGGGCGTATGATTGATTAATGATTATTATAAATTGAATAGTCAATAATACTCCTACGCTTCCTACTTCGCTAAAGCTACGGAGGATAAAAAAGCTACGGAGCACAGGTGTAATCAATAGTTTTTTCATGGTATGTTGTTTTAAAAAGTGCGCAAAAAACAAAAATAAGAACATAAATTCGTAATCCGATAGCTATCGGGATTTATGGGACGGATTGATTAAAAAGTAATTTTGCCACTTATAAAACCTTTTTAAAATAAGGAATATAGATAAGTTAATTTTTTCCCGGGGACTGTTCTCTGCCTGCTGAAGCCCGAACTGTCCACAAAGCCATAACGTAGGTGGAAATGTGTAGGCAGGGGTTCTGGGTACTGGGGCTAGGTGCTGGGGATACTGGGTATTAGTCATTGGGTATCAGTCATGGTCATAGTGATTTTCAAGAGAAATCATCCCGCTTATATAACCATCTGCCTATCCAAAAAATCCCTGATATTCCCTTCTACTCTTCTCAACACATCAAACACATCCGATCTTTCAAATGCCTCACCGGTAAGTTTTTCATACAGTTCAATATATCTTTGCGAAACGCTGTTCACAAAATCATCGGACATGTCTGGGATCTTTTGCCCTTCCTTACCCTGAAATCCATTCTTTATCAGCCATTCCCTGACAAATTCCTTTGAGAGCTGCTTTTGCGGCTCGCCCTTTGCCAGTCTTTCTTCGTAACCCTCTTTGTAGAAATACCTGGATGAGTCTGGGGTGTGTATCTCATCTATTAAATATATGTTACCGTTACTTTTACCGAACTCATATTTGGTATCAACCAATATCAATCCCATCTTGTCTGCAATCTCTGTTCCTCTCAGGAACAAAGCCCTTGTGTATTCTTCCAGCCGGAGGTAATCTTCTTCATCAACCAATCCCTTTTCTAGTATTTCTTCCTTAGATATATCTTCATCATGACCGACATCTGCTTTAGTTGTAGGAGTTATAATAGGTTCCAGAAACTTGTCATTTTCTCTCATCCCTTCCGGCATTGGTACTCCGCAAAGTGTTCTTTTTCCTTCCCTGTATTCTCTCCATGCATGCCCTGCAAGGCAGCCCCTGATGACCATTTCCACCTTGAACGGTTCACATTTATAGCCAATTGTAACAACAGGGTCAGGCACATCAATTATCCAGTTTGGCACAATATCAGCCGTATCAGCCATTGCCCTGGCAGCGATCTGGTTAAGAACCTGCCCTTTATAAGGTATTCCACGCGGCAATACGACATCAAAAGCCGAAATCCTGTCAGTGGCTATCATAACCAAAAGTTCATCATCAATAGTGTAAACTTCCCTTACTTTTCCCCTGTAAAAACTCTTTTGTCCGGAAAAGCTGAAATTCGTGTTGAGAATAGTGTTTTTCATATTTAATAATATCTGTGTCATCTGTAAAATCTGTGGTTTCAGTACATTGACGAATTTACAAAGTTGAGCTCATTTTTCATTATCAAACGCCACAATTATCTTTTTAACCAACTCATGCCTTACCACATCTTTTTCGTCTAAATAGATAAAATCAATCCCTTTTATTCCAGATAATAGTTTTTTTGCTTTGATTAGCCCAGAGGTTTGAGTTTCAGGCAGATCTATCTGGGTTATATCTCCGGTTACAATGATCTTTGCTGATTTACCCATACGTGTTAATAACATCTTTAGCTGTCCCAGTTTAGCATTCTGGGCTTCATCCAATATGATAACCGCATTATCTAATGTTCGCCCTCTCATAAAAGCCAGTGGGGCGATCTCGATAATATTTTCTTCTATGTAAGACTTGAGCTTTGGATAAGGTATCATATCCCTGAGGGCATCATAAAGTGGTTGCATATAGGGATCGAGCTTTTCCTTCAGGTCTCCGGGCAGGAAACCCAGATTTTCACCTGCTTCCACAGCGGGACGAGTGAGGATGATTCGTTTTACCTCTTTGTTCTTCAATGCTCTTACAGCCAGGGCTACAGCAGTATATGTCTTGCCCGTTCCGGCAGGGCCTATGGCAAAAATTATATCATTTTCACCATAGCTCTCAACCATCTTAAGCTGGTTAGCTGTTTTTGCTTTAAAAATAATACCGCCCGGACAATATAGTAAAATATTATCTGCCTCTTTATCAGAATTGATCACTATTTCAGCTCCATCTGTCATTATCCCCTCAATATAGCTTTTGGTAAGATGATGGTATTTGTTATAATACTCAATTAACAAGAATATTTTCTCTTCAAACCGCGTAATTTCATTCTGATCACCTATAACTTGTATCTTATTTCCCCTTGCAATGATCTTTAATTTAGGAAAACCCTTTTTAATTATATTGATATTTGCATCATTTACCCCGTATATATCAAGAGGGCTTATGTCTTCAAGAAGGATTATTTTTTTAATCAATTTACGAAGTTATGTTCTTTATTGTTATTTTTGAGTCCTGCAAATAAACAAAAAATCAGTGATTATTTTTAGTATATACTTCGTAAATTAATTTAAAGTGGGAATTATAACACTGACAACCGACCTCGGTTTAAAAGACTATTATTTAAGTACTATCAAGGGTGCTATTCTTAGTCAATGCCCTGATGCTACAATTGTTGATATCTCTCATGATATTGACAAGCATGATATATTTCAGGCATCCTTTGTGCTGAAAAACAGTTATACGAGTTTTCCAAAGGGCAGTATACACATTATAGGTATAAATCCTGAAGCCGGGGCAGAAGCTTGTCATTTAGCCGTTAATATAGACGGGCACTATTTTATAGGGGCGGATAACGGTATTTTTTCCCTTATGTTTGACAAAAAGCCCGACAAGATAGTTGAGCTCAACATAACCCAGGATACGGATTATCTTACCTTCCCAACAAAAGATATTTTCGTTAAGGCGGCTTGCCATATCGCAAGGGGAGGAACACTGGAAGTTATTGGTAAGGAGAAAGACCGCTTTTTTGAAAGAACCTATTTGAAAACTGTTGTTGATGGGTCGGTTATCAGGGGAACTGTTATTTATGTTGATTCTTACAAAAATATAATTACAAATATTACAGAATTCCTTTTCAGTAAAGTAGGAAAAGGACGGAATTTTATTATTTTATTAAAACATTCCGATTACAATATCGATACTATCAGCAGATCATACAATGACGTTCCAGATGGCGAAAAGCTGGCATTGTTCAGTTCAACTGGCTTCCTGGAAATAGCTATTAACAAAGGCAGTGCAAGCGGTTTGTTAGGTCTTAAAACCAGCGATACCGTTAGAGTGGAATTTTTTGATTGATGATTGGTTACTCGGCACTTAAAATTTCATCCGCCAGCTGGCGGACATGTTATCGATAATTTTATTGCTGTTAATAGACAAGTCTACAGTCGGCAGTCCCCAGTCAGCAAAACAAATTCTTACTGCAGACTTCTGATTGCCGACTGAAGACTGTAGACTGCCGACTTGCATCATATTGGTAAAATGTATTTCCCGCTAAAAGCGGTTTTTATTTAAAACTCGTTTTTAAATAAACGTAGTACCTAAAAAGTTAAACCTTGACCATCCCGTCCCGATAGCTATCGGGAGTTATCGGGATTGGCAAAATTTTTAATATGATAATCCGGATAGTAAAGATGACCTTTAGCCCATCAAAGCTCGTTGAGTTCCTGGAGATTTTCAATTCGTCAAAAGAAAAGATCAGGACTTTTGAAGGATGCAATCACCTCGAATTACTTAATGATATTAACAACCCAAACATTTTTTTCACATACAGCCATTGGGCATCAGAACAAGATCTGAACAATTACAGGGATTCGGACTTATTTAAAAAAACATGGACAAAAACAAAAGCCCTTTTCTCTGAAGAAGCTGAAGCAAGTTCATTAGATATTATTTACAAAAATTAACGTAACTAATCAGTTTATTTCATGGGATGTAATCAATGGATAATCTGTTTTTTTCGGCTTCTCGGGTCTCGGATGTCGGTTATCAGTTTGTCAGGTTACCGGTTTTCGGGTAATCAGTTACTGACTTGCATGTTTTAGAAAAACACAAATTTTTCAGTAAACTAACTGGCTATTCTATGACTGAAAAACTGATACCGTTCTGTTGAACTCACGCTGAAACCCGATAAACCGAACCACCGAAAACTGACAACCGATAACTGATAAACTGATTAAAATTAGAAATTTAATTATCGTTCCGCCAACTGGTGGATTAATAACGAATTTATAAGAACCAATAATCTGCAATCTGAAATCATAAATGTTCACACTTCTTAAAAAAGAAATAAGCAGTTTTTTAAATTCCCTTACCGGATACATTGTAATTATTGTTTTTTTATTATCCATTGGTTTATTCATGTGGGTATTCCCTGGAAATTTCAATGTATTGGATAATGGCTATGCAAACATTGACACCCTTTTTGTCATAGCTCCCTGGATTTTTATGTTTCTCATTCCTGCCATTACAATGCGCTTGTTCTCAGAGGAAAAACGATCGGGAACAATAGAACTTTTGCTAACCCGCCCTCTATCCGACATCCGCATAATCCTCTCAAAATATTTTGCCGGGTTATTGCTCGTGGTATTTTCATTACTACCTACACTGATTTACTTTATCACAGTTTATAACCTTGGAAATCCACAGGGAAATATAGATACGGGGGGGATGTGGGGCTCTTATGCGGGATTGCTGTTTTTAAGCGGGGGCTTTATTGCCATTGGGGTTTTCTCCTCGGCAATTACTGAAAATCAAATTATCGCTTTTATCATTGCAGTGTTTCTCTCTTTCTTCTGCTATATCGGGTTTGAGTCTGTCAGCTCATTGGATTTATTTGGAAAGATAGATAATGTTATCTTGGGATTAGGCATACAGGAGCATTACGTTTCGATGAGCAGAGGCGTTTTGGATACACGGGATATAATCTATTTTGTTAGCTTAATAACCTTTTTTATTCTTCTAACTAAGATTGTTATGGAGGGTAGGAAATGGTGATTGTTCAATGGTTCGATGGTTTGATGGTTGAGTGCTATGTACCTGATGCTGGATATTGATCATTAATCATTGTTAATTGTTTAAAATAATTCTTTGCGTTCTTTGCGCCTTTGCGTGAAAAAAAATGAACTTGGATTTTGAAAAAAAAGATTAAAAGACAAAATATCACACAGCTATTATTAGGAATAATAATCATTATCCTCGTTAACCTGATCAGTTCATTCAAATTCGAGCGTTTTGATCTGACTTCCGAAAAAAGATATTCTTTGTCCCAAGCCACAAAAGAGCTAATCAAGGGGTTGGATGATATCGTTTATGTTAAAGTGTATCTTGAAGGGGAGTTCCCAGCCGGATTTCTACGCCTGAGAAATGCTGCAAAGGAAATGCTGGATGAGTTCAGAGCTTACTCAAAGAGCAATATTGAATATGAATTCATCAACCCATCAGAAAGCAAGGATGCGAGAACCAGGAATGAAACATATAAACAATTAACAGAGCAGGGGTTACAACCTACCACCCTTCAGGTAAATGAGAATAATGGCAGGTCCCAGAAGATCATCTTCCCGGGCGCTATCTTCAGCTATAAAGAAAGGGAATTACCCTTACAACTACTAATACAAAATAGTGAAATGAGTACTCACCCTGAAGTGATACTCAATAATTCAATACAGGTTTTGGAATATGAATTTTCAAATACCATCAGGAAGTTATGCAGTAGTTACCAACCCAAAATTGCATTTATTGAGGGACACGGTGAGCTAAGCGATATGGAAGTTAGAGACATCACCAAAGCCCTGTCGGAATACTACAGGGTTGACCGGGTTAGAATAAACGGACAAGTTAACAGCTTAAAAAGCTATAAAGCAATAATAATAGCCAAGCCCGATTCGGCTTTTGATGAAAAAGATAAATTTATTATTGACCAATTCATAATGAATGGGGGTAAGGTATTATGGCTTGTTGAAACCGTCCTGGCTAATATGGATAGCTTGATATCTTCAAGCACAACATTGGGAATCCCTAATCCGATAAATCTCGAAGACCAATTGTTCAAGTATGGCGTCCGAATAAATACCAATTTGATACAGGATATACAGGCGTGTTCAATTCCCGTTAATACAGCAATTATCGGTAACCAGCCAAGGTGGGAACTCGTGCCATGGCTCTACTTCCCGATGATAATGCCTGTGATCGCACACCCCATTGTAAATAATCTGAACGCTATTAAAAGTGAATTTGCCAATAGTATTGATACTGTCAGGGCAGGGGGAATAAAAAAAACTATCCTTTTAACAACCTCAAAATATACCCACCTATTAAATGCCCCCGTGAGGATCAGTTTGAAATCAATTAACAACATGCCTGATGAGAAATTCTTCAACAAGCCCTTTCAACCAATAGCTGTTCTCCTGGAAGGCGAATTTCAATCTGTCTTTAAAAACAGGATACCCTCTAAGATAATGGAGAGTCAGGATATAGGTTTCAGTGAAAACAGCCCTCCAAACAAGATGATAGTCATTTCAGATGGTGACATCATAAGAAACCAAATCCAGCAATCAACCGGAAGGATATATCCCCTGGGTTTCGACCGCTATACCCAACAGCAATTTGGGAATAAAGACTTTATATTAAATGTGGTTGATTACCTGTGTGACGAATCCGGTTTAATTAGCGTGAGATCAAAGGAATTAAAGCTTAGATTATTGGATAATACCAAAATTGTTAAGAAAAGATTTATATTACAACTGACCAATGTGTGTTTACCCGTAGCACTGGTAATTATTTTTGGACTTGTCCTAATGTTGTTAAGAAAAAGGAAGTATGGCAAATAAAAAAATCATAACCTTTATTAACCCAATAAAAAAATGTATCTTAAGAGTAAAGCTTTGAAGAAAAATAGAATCATAATAATAATCACTATTGTCTTGGTAATAATTGCTGCATATCTTTACTTTACCAGTAAGAAAGGAACAATCCAAAAGGAGTTGAAGGACTTTGCAATAGAAGACACATCTTTGATTACAAGGATATTCCTGGCTGATAAGTCAGAAAAACGGGTTTTGCTTGAAAGAATAAAACCGGAGCATTGGACTGTAAACGGTAAATACAAGGCGAGAAAAGATCTTATCAATGTATTACTGAAAACAATAAAAACACTTAAGGTAAAAAGCCCGGTATCAAGAGCTGCACGTGATAATATTATCAAGAGATTGGCAACAAGCGCTATAAAGGCAGAGATCTACCTTGGAGATAGCGAAGAACCCGTTAAAGTATATTATGTAGGAGGAGAGACACAGAGCAGAACGGGAACGTACATGTTGCTGGAAAATTCATCAGATCCTTTCATCATCCAGATACCCATGTTTTCAGGCTATCTCTCAACAAGGTACACCACCGATGAATACGAATGGCGCGATAAAACTATCTTTAACTACCCATTTAAAGACATTGCAAGTGTTACTGTTGAATACCCCTCTATCCCTAATTCCTCTTTTATCATATCAAACACAGGCGACTGGACATATTCATTAAGATCATTAATAAACAATGAATTAATACCTGATTGTGATACAACACGTCTCAAGATATACCTTACCTATTTTAAAAATATCCAGTTCGAAGGTTTTATTAGAAAATTGGATAATGCTTTCCGTGACTCTATTATTTCATCCACTCCACAGCAGATAATAACCGTTTCTGATATGTCTGACAGAAGCACTACCATAAGAACTTTTCTTAAACCACTCCCTGGAGTTACTTTTGATATGGCTGGCAACCAGTTAGTATATGATATTGACAGGATGTATGCCTTAATAGATGGACAAAAAGAACTGGTAACTATTCAATTTTTCGTTTTTGATAAATTGCTTTTGGGGATTGATGATTTTATTGAAAATTAATTTCAAAATTTTCACGTATCGGAATTTACTCATACCTTTAGGCATACCGCAATTAAATCCCTCGTGAATGCTTCGCATTTCAATGTTTTGCCACTAATTACGCTAATTTTCACTAATTACTACAAATAATTTGTTAAAGTTAAAAGTTTTTTTACCTAAGTTTATAGTACCATCATTTTATATTCTTATTCACATTAATTCTTTTTTAATAAATTTGCGAATCTATGTCCTTAAAATAAATTATCTTTGCATCAGAAAAAAATATTCTCATTTGTTACTTATTCATACAGGGCATAAAAAGGAAGTAAAATCAATAAACACATTAATTAACAAACGAAATTTGTAATATGAAATTTATTGTATCAAGTAATTCATTGTCCAGGCAATTGCAGATCTTAAGCGGTGTATTAAATACCAATAATACTTTACCCATATTAGATGATTTCCTGTTTGAGGTCAACAACACTGAATTAAAAATTTCTGCATCTGATTTGGAAACAACCATTTCAACCAAGATTACCATCGAATCACAAGATACGGGAATTATTGCTATCCCTGCAAGACTATTGTTAGACACACTAAAAACTTTTGCAGAACAACCATTAACTTTTTTGATTGAAGAGAACAGTTTGGGTATTGAGATCGGCTCTGATTATGGAAAATACAAACTGTCAGGACATAACGGTGAAGATTTCCCCAAAATTCCATTGATTGAAAGCGGGACATTACTGGAGATCAAATCATCCATATTATCAAGGGCTTTAAACAAAACTATCTTTGCAACCGGAAATGATGAATTAAGACCGGTAATGAATGGTGTTTTATGCGAGCTGTCGCCAGAAAACATCACATTTGTCGCCACTGATGCCCACAAATTGGTGAGATACAGGAGAACTGATGCAAAGTCAGAAACAGTAACATCTTTTATTCTCCCTAAGAAGCCATTGAATTTATTGAAAAATATTTTGCCAGTAGAAGGAGACATACAGGTAAAGATCGAATATAATGACTCCAATGCTTTCTTCACTTTTCCAACACATAGCAACACACCCGATGCTGAAGGAGCCGGCACTCAGGAGGGATCTTTACATACTGACCGGGTCAATATCGAACTGATATGCAGGTTAGTTGATGGGAAATATCCCAACTATGAAGCTGTTATTCCCAAAGACAATCCCAATAAAATGATCATTAACAGGATAGCTTTTTTGAATTCTGTTAAACGGGTTTCTATATTTGCGAACAAAACAACACACCAGGTCCGGCTAAAAATATCGGGCAGTGAGTTGAATATCTCGGCTGAAGACCTTGATTTTGCAAATGAAGCGAATGAAAGATTAACTTGTCAATATCAGGGAGAAGATATTGTGATTGGCTTTAACTCAAGATTCCTTATTGAAATGCTTTCAAATCTCGATACTGATGAAATAAACCTCGAGATGTCAGCACCTAACAGAGCAGGGATTTTAACGCATGTCAATGGGAAAAATAAAGATGAAGAAGATATCCTTATGTTGGTTATGCCCGTGATGCTTAATCAATAAAATATTTTGAGTTATCAATTTTTTTTTTTTTAATTCGCTTCAAATTATTCTAAAATTAACACTTAAACACAGTCAAAAGAAATTATTATTAATACACATAAAAATGAAAATAAAAAAACATCAATTACTGAACATTGCTTCAACATTTTTCATTTTCACACTTTTCACTACTGGTTGTGGTGAGGTCCAGAAAGTTGAAGAAATTGCCCAGGACGAAAAAATTGTTACAGAAACCACCACTCTTTTTAGTATTGACAATAAACTGTTTTACATCCCAAATCCCATTCAATCCGCCTTGCTGATGAAAAAAATAGCTGTCCCTTATAATAAAGAGATACTCAATCCTGTCGGGAATGTAGAAAATTACTCTACTAGCTTTAAACAAGCTGTCAATATTGGGATTCTCGGAGCTGATTTAGGGTATATTACCGCAAACAATCAGAACCAGGATGCCATAACATATCTTGGAGCCATTAAAAAAATATCTGATGAATTGAGTATTTCTTCTGCTTTTGACTTTTCAACCATGGAAAAATTCGGGAATAATATTGGCAACCAGCAAGAAATGCTGACACTGCTTACAACTGCCTATAAAAATTGCGAAGAATACTTACAAAAAGATGAAAGAAAAGATATTGCAGGTTTAATGATGGCTGGAGCCATAATAGAAGGATTGTATTTTGCTTCATGTATTGTAAAGGAATCTGCCAACCAGGAAGTCATCAACAGAATTGGTGAACAAAAACAATCAATTGACAATATAATCCACATATTGAATCCATTCTACAGCAAGGAAAATTCCCCGGAATTCAGCGATTTTGTGGATCAATTGGTTGATTTACAGACGGACTTTCAAGGAGTTCACTCAGAATATACATTTGTGAAAACTACCTGTGACGAAAGCAACAAAATTTGCACTATAAACAGCAAAAACGAAATAATAATGTCAAACAATAAGCTCCAATCCCTGACAATAAAAATTAAAAAAATCAGAGAACAATTAATTTCATAAAACATGAAAAATACTTTACTTCTAAAATTCGCAATTATTGGATGTTTATCCATTTTGATAAATGATGTATTTGCACAGTGCAAAAGCTATACATCCCCCAACTTCAAAAGACCCTTCTATGAGGTTGAAACTGATTGTGCAAAAGAGCATTCAGAATCGTCATATTTATCTGATGGGCAAAACTACCGCGCACAGTTAAAAGGCGATGAAACTTCTGAATTCTACGTTACTTTTTTCGCTGGGAACAAATACAGGATTGCTGCTTGTACTGATATAAAAGGAGGCGCTATAATATACACAGTTAGAGATAAAAAAAACAATATACTTTTCAGCAATAAAGATCACGAAAATGCATCATTCTGGGATCTTGACTTTTCCAATACTGTTGAATGCAGAATAACAATTCAGCTCACCCCTGAGACACAGGAGATTGCCATAAAAGAATTAGGTCAGCCATCCACCATAGATGAGGAAAAAGAGGAGGGAACAGCAGAAACTGATACAACAAAAAAAGCAGAAAAAACTGTCCCTAATTTACCTGTCTGCGCTGTTCTTATAATTGGGTATAAACAGTAACCCTGAAAAATCCTTAAGCTCATAAAAATCAAAACTTACCAATCCCGATACATATCGGGATCGATAATTTGTTAGTGAAAAAAACAAATTTAGAGCGTTGAAAATTTTTCAGGGAAGTGAGGTGTTAGTAGTTCTTTGTTTTGGATAATACACCATTATCGTATGATTCTTCTCTGATCAATTTACCCGTTTCATTATAAATTAACCATTTCCCAATCTTTTGATAGTCATAAATAGCTGAAATAAAAACCATTTTTCCTTCCTCTTTCAATATCCTGTTTTTAAAATATTCCTGGTTAAAAAAAATTTTATTTTTAGGATTAATTAGCTCTAATGAAGATTCGAGCTGTCCATTCTCATAAAATGATTTTCTTATAATATAATAATCAAGGTTCTTATGAAATTCTTCCATGTATTCCAGCTTACCGCTTGGATAATAATCTTCCAGTTTTAAAGGATAGCCTTTATGGAATAAGACTTTTGATTTCATTGTGCCATCAGAATAATATGTTTCTTCACTGCTTCTGTAATTATCCAGAGTTCTGTAACTTCTCTCCAAATTCCCATTTGGATAATAATTTTTGTATATTTTCAATTGACCATCCATGTAATATCCTCTATGTAATAACTTTCCGTTAGGATAAAAATCTTCAACCCACCCGCTGCTGGCATATCCTTTGATGTTATGGCGAATAGAATCACCGCCTAGCCGGAAGTTTAAAGATTCATAAATTGTTATCCCATATTGGGTATCAACAATCGAAGCATAAAAAAAGGAAGTTGAATCTGTGGCTTGTTTAGCGATTTGTGAGCTAATGTCAATATCCTGGGAATAAATATCCACAGAAAGAAAGTTGAATATTAATAATATGATTATTATGCTTCTCATCCTTTTTGAGTTAAAAAAACATGCGGGTTTCACTGATTTTAATCTGTGAAATCAAAATATTAAACTTTTCACCACAACTCAACGTTTATTTAGTGTGTTATTTTAATGAAAAGCGAAGTAAACACAGACATTTTAGAACGTTCTTTAATTTTTTGATTTTGAAAAATTGATACTACGGTTAAAAAACACGGTTATTATGTATTAGAAGCAATTGTTTTTTAATTTTCAATCAGGATGCTCTCTGCCTATTGGATTTCCCGTTTTCCACATCCTTTCCTCTTCTTTCATTTGTTCTTTAAGCTCTTTTGATATCTCCCTGTCTTCCAGCCGTTTTAAATCAGGTTTTCCGGCATTCACCCAGGCAGTATACCACATACTGCCCACAGCAAGTACAGAACTCCTCATCCTTCTTTCAACCATGCCGTCAAGCATTTTATTATATGATATACAATACTCTTCTGAATATGTTTTAATTAGCATCTGCCCTCTTGTTACATGGCTGTATTTTTTATCAGTCGAATATTGGGCATTTAATTTTGCCTCAAATGACAATATCGAATCTTTTGCCGCTATGCTTGCTTCAATAGCATCCCAGGCATGATCTAACGGACTCTCAATATATTTTGCCTTGCCCACAAAATAATCATAGTTATTACTGAAAAGTTCCGGAAGGCGTGACTCCCAAAATCCGTGAATACCCCTTTGACCGGTAAGCTGCCCATTGTAATTCATGGAGCAATGAAGCGGCACATATGTTTCTGCTGCATAATGTCCCAGGTTGGCTGACAGGTATAGTATTTTGTTAAAGTCTTCATCTTTAAAGGCATTAGTCAGCTTGCCAACCTCCTTCTCAATATTCCAGGGAACTATACCATAAGCCCGCAGGGTGTCTTCGGTAAATTTCTCTACAGCATCTTTCCATCGCCTTGGCATCACTTCAAAAGGTTTTTCTCCATAATAGTCAATATCAATATAATGTTTTTCCGCCTCACCTTCTACGGAATATCTTCTTCTATCGGGAGCTACTGCATTCTCGGTGATAAATTCTATGTGTTTCTTGTAAAAACCTATCATCCCGGGAGGCAATGTAAAGACCGCCATACGGTTTATTTTCTTATGTGCAAAAAATCCCCAGGAGTATAATGCAAGATGGCTTACTAATGAAAGGAATATGATTAATATGAATGATATGATATACTTGAGCATAATTTAAGTTATAATTAGTGTTAGATAGTAAAAATGCAATACTGCATCTTTTTAATGTCCTCCAGCTGGCGGATGATGTTAAATGTTAAATGGAAAATGTAACTTCTCAATATCCACAGACAAAATTAAAGAAAATAACTAATAAATATAATCTACCTGCAAGTATTGAAAAGTTACCGAAAGAACCCAATATGATAAATTTGACATTTTACATTTTTTATCATAATTTTTCCATTTTACACAAGAACTAATTAAGTACGATAGATATACAATCAGCAATTCACAATTTTTTATTCCTTCAATTTAATTAAACTATGACCATCCAACACCGGGATCACATTGGTTTGGTTTGGTGTTAGGCAATATATTATATCTTTATCGATGTTTAGCCGTCTTAATCTTTTACTATGCGAGGAATTTTTCAGGAAACCATACAGATCATTCCTGGCGATCAAATATAAATGTCTGGCTGCGATAGCGGAATCACTTAGTTGGGAAGAATCATGTTTTTTTAATAACTGTTCTACGATAGCTCCAGCCAAAAGAGTATCTTCAAGATTAAATTTCTTTTTCCACCCGGCACATAATAGAACAATCTCCCTGGTTTGCAGGGACAGCCAATTACAAACCGCATCGAGATTCAAAAACGAAGCGATCACAACCTTGTATGTATTTTCTGCGGCAGCAATTGCCTGAGTGCCATTTGATGTGGTTAAAACTATTGTTTTGCCCTTTACACACTCACCCATAAAGCTGAATGGAGAATTTCCAAATTCAAATCCTTCAACGATTTCCCCACCTCTTTCTGCGCCAACGATATAACCTCTTTTTTTGTATGTTTTTGCTTCATCAACGCTCACTATGGGAATAACGCGCTCAGCTCCGTTGTGCAAAGCAGCGCAAATAGCAGAAGATGCCCTTAGCACATCAATAACAGCAACAATACTATCTTCATTAGCATAAGCAGATACCAGTTCCGGAGAAAAGCAAACATGGAGGATTAATTTGCTATATTGGGATTTCAATGTTTAAAAAATTTTATTATAACAATAAACTTTTTAGTAATTAATGATCTGTTACTGGTTGCTGGTTACTAGTTTCTGGGTTTTTTAAACGGTTTGCGGGCATGGGTAGTGCGAATTTAACAGCACCGTCCCATTTCACCGCCTGTAAAGTTAATAAAAAATTCAAAACCTATTAAATATACCACCATACCAAGTATTGCATATAACCGAAGTTATCCGATGGCGGGCATTCCCCCCCCCCACCGTGTAACTATTTATTCACTATCTTCATCTGTTTTTTTACTATTTTTCCTTTTTAATATTCTCTGTTTCAACTTCGTCTCAAAAAATTGGTGCAATGGGAATATAATACCTGCTAATCCAGCGTTTATCATTTTGTCTCATCAGCTTTATAAAAGGGTGGCTTCACCACTTTAGCCAGTATTTTTTTATTCCTTATCTCTATAAAGACCTCTGTATCAGGAGCTGAATATGAGGACAGAATGTAACCCATTCCTATGGCTTTATTTAATGATGGAGACATAGTTCCGGAAGTAACCCTGCCAATTACTTTTCCCTGTTCATTGCTGATTTTGTAATCATGCCTGGGTATGCCCCTTTCAATCATCTCAAAGCCAACCAATTTTTTTGAAACACCAGTGTTTTTTTGGACTAACAGCGCTTCGAAATTGATGAAGTCCTTGGTAAATCTTGTGATCCATCCCAAACCGGCTTCTATTGGTGAAGTAGTATCGTCAATATCGTTCCCGTACAGACAGTATCCCATTTCCAAACGCAATGTATCTCTTGCACCCAAACCAATTGGTTTAATGCCGAAGTCCTTCCCCGACTCAAAAATTGCGTTCCATATATCTTCGGCATATTGGTTTTTAAAATATATTTCAAACCCGCCGGCACCGGTGTACCCGGTTGCCGATACCAGTACATTCTCAATACCTGCAAAAACACATTTTTCAAAAGTATAATATTTCATATCACGAAGGTTTAGGTCTGTCAACTTTTGCAATGCTTCGGTTGTCTTAGGCCCCTGCACTGCCAGAAGTGTAGTTTCATCAGAGATATTATTCATTTCAACCTTTCCGGTGTTGTGTGATGAGATCCAATCCCAGTCTTTTTCTATGTTGGAGGCATTCACTACAAGCATATATGTTATTTCATCAATCCTGTATACCAGCAGATCGTCAACGATTCCTCCTTTGTCATTTGGCAAACAGGTGTATTGAATTTTGCCATCAACCAGTTTTGATGCGTCATTTGAGGTTACCTTCTGTATCAGATCAAGAGCTTTTTCACCTTTCAGAATAAATTCGCCCATGTGTGAAACGTCAAAAACCCCTATGGCTTTTCTCACTGTTTCATGTTCATCATTGATCCCTGTGTATTGAACGGGCATGTTATAACCTGCAAAAGAAACCATCCTGGCTCCCAATGCAATATGTATATTTGAAAGTGCTGTGTTTTTCATAATTGCAAAATAAAGAAAAATTAACCAATTGATAGTTTATTTGTAAATTCGCCCATCTCAAACAAGAATACAACTTGGCAATATAATTATAATTAATAGATTCACTGTTCTATTGCCCCATTGTTCTATTGTTAAATTGTTCAATTGCTGAATTGCAGTGTAGCACAAAACAATTTAACAATTAAACAATTTAGCCATTATCATGTTTTACGTTTAATATAAATTTATACACCATAATTAATTTGCTACGACACCAGGTTTATTCAAAAACAAGTTTTCAATAAAGACCGCTTTCAGCGGGAAAAATCAGTTTTTACAATTTTAATACAAATCGGCAGTTGACATCAACAAAATTATCGATCCGCCAGCTGGCGGATCAATATTGAAATTTTAAGTACCTGCTAAATCATAAGATAGAATGATATTTTACGATAAACATACACCCCGGTGGATAATTTTCTTCTTCGACATATTTATATGCTTATGCTCTATTGTCCTTGCATATTTATTGAGATTTAACTTTTCAATTCCAGAAGCAGAGTTTATCACTATTCCTCATGTAATACCTTTAGTATTAATTATCAGGGCAATTAGCTTTTATTTAGCAAAAACTTATGCCGGATTAATAAGATATACAAGCACCAAGGATGCCGAACGCATATTTTTCATCATCTCATTGGGAAGCATCTTTTTAGGGCTTACTAATGTTTTTACATATCGCTTCATAACCGGCACGTTTATTATTCCCTATTCTGTAATAATTATTGATTATATCACTACGATCTTCATTATGACAGCTATTAGATTGCTTATCAAGACTATGTATCTTGAATATAGAAATCCTACAAAAGCCAAAAGCAATGTTATAATTTTTGGTGCCGGAGAAGCCGGTGATATTACCAAGCGAGCATTAGACAGGGATGCCGGGACAAAGTACAAGGTTATTGCATTTGTGGATGAAGATAAGCAAAAAGCAGGAAAAAAATTAGAAGGGATCAACATTTTTCATTTAAACGAATTGGAAAACCTGCTTAAAAATAATGATATAGCGCATTTGATCATTTCAATACAAAATCTTAGTTCTTCCAAGAAACAGGAGATAGTTGAAACCTGTTTATCTCACAACACAAGGATTCTAAATGTACCGCCTGTTCACAGGTGGATCAATGGTGAATTGAGCTTTAAGCAAATTAAAAAGATCAAGATCGAAGACCTGCTCGAAAGGGATCCTATACAGCTTGATGAGAAACGGATTAAAAATCAATTGGCAGGGAAAAAGATATTGATAACCGGAGCAGCAGGTTCTATCGGGAGCGAATTGGTAAGACAGATCGCTAAATATAATCCTGAAAAGATGATACTTCTCGACCAGACAGAATCTCCCCTATATGATATTGAACTGGAATTTCAGGAGATGCATAAAATCAAAGATTTCGAAGTGGTCATCGGTGATATCAGGAACAAAGAGCGAATGAAGAATTTATTTGAGACCTTTCATCCTGACCTGGTCTACCACGCAGCTGCATATAAGCATGTTCCGATGATGGAAAATAATCCATCCGAAGCTATCCTGACCAATGTTTTGGGTACAAAAGTTATTGCCGACCTGTCTATTGAATATAAGGTACTGAAATTCGTATTTGTTTCAACAGACAAAGCCGTTAATCCAACCAATGTTATGGGCGCTTCAAAACGAATTGCCGAGATTTATACCCAGTCATTATCACAGCATTCCGGAACCACTAAATTCATTACCACCCGCTTTGGTAACGTGCTGGGGTCAAACGGGTCTGTTATCCCGCTTTTTGAAAGGCAAATTGAAAAAGGCGGACCCATAACCGTTACCCACCCTGATATCACACGTTATTTCATGACCATACCTGAAGCCAGCCAGTTGGTGCTCGAAGCCGGAACCATGGGAAAAGGCGGTGAGATATTTATTTTTAACATGGGTAAATCACTGAAGATAGTTGACCTGGCAAAAAAGATGGTGAAACTGTCAAGTCTCACTCTTGGCAAAGATATCCAGCTCGTTTTCACCGGCTTGCGTCCCGGGGAAAAGCTGTATGAAGAGCTTCTGAACTCACAGGAGAATACGCTCCCTACACACCATCCTCAAATTTTGATAGCAAAAGTAAGGGAATACGATTTTGAGACTATTTCAAAAGAGATCACAGAACTTATAGACTTATTTTATACCCAAAACAATGAGAAGATCGTTATGAAGATGAAACAGATAGTTCCTGAGTTTATAAGTAAAAACTCCGTGTATGAAAGGTTGGACAGGAAAGAAAAAACGGTAAAAGTACTTTAAAAATTTTCCTTTACTGACAGGTGTTTCCGCTACCAGTTGAAATTGCTTGCTCCTTGCTTCTGGCTTCCGGCTTCTCGCTAAATCGCGTTCAATTCTATCAATAAATTTATAGTATCGGAATTTCAATATTTATATAAATTTTGTTTTATCATTTATGTTCTTATTATTTTTTTGTTGATGATTGATCCACCCATCCCGATATTCAAAAAATAAATCCCTTTTGGTTGTGTCCTGAGATCAATCTGTATTGAATATCTATCTGTCACATTCCTTATTTCTTCCGATAATATCTCCTGTCCTAAAATATTAACGATCTTAAACTGTATATTCTTATGATCAGTTGAGTTTATTTCAACTGCAAATTCACCTGTATTGGGATTGGGAATTATATTAATATATTTTTCCGCATTTAAGTTCTCTATTCCTGAAATAACATCAATGTAACAAGTTTTTACAGTATCATCAGTACCATAAATATTGCTGACTTGTAAATAAACTTCATAACAACCGGCAGTGTTATAAACGATATTCACTGGATTTTCTAAAGTATCAGAATAAGGATCGCCATTTGTAAAAATCCAGGACCATGATGTGGGATCACCACTGGATATATCAAAAAAATTAACACTATCACCAACATAAACAGTACTCATACTTGCAATGAAATTTGCAACGAGTGGTGGAATAGTGCAAATACCCGTATAGTTTTGATTGGAATTATCAGAAGTTACATTACTATAATACATATAAGATGGAGTGAACGTACAATTTGTTTTTAAAGGTGTGGCTGTACCCGACCAGCCGGATGTAACTGTGTGAGAATAATATCCAGCACTATCCGTAGTAGTTGATCCCCCACCATTGGTGAAAGTAACAGTAACGTTACTGACCGGATAATTACTGTCATCTTTTATGTAGCCGGAAATGTCGGAGGAAGTGGTCTTTGACCATTTCACAGCATCAAAGCCAATTGCCTGGCCATCTATTCCTGTATAGTCTCCGAGATATACATAGCCCGATTGTCCCTGTAAAAACAGGTATGTTCCTAAAGTGACCCACTGGTCAGAATAAATGCCCTGGTCTATTATAACAGTTGTATCACCGCCATCATAAAAAATATTATACATGGCTCCAGTAGCATCTGCACTGGTTGAGGGAATATAAACAAATACTTCATAATCTCCCTGCACGGGCAGATCGGGTGTCCAGGTAACCCAACAAATATCAGGTCCCACATCCATAGTTATTGTCCACCACATATGACCATCATAACCTGCATTTTGATCGCGGAAATATTTCATGTGTGATGGCGTTTGATTATACATATAAAAGCCATGGTCGTAATAAACATCATCAATAATCGTATCGCTATATACGGGTTCACTGCTTCTTGTTCTTACTGTCCAGGCAACCCCGCCATGTGTGCCATCGGCATCGAGATTTGCATATCCGTTATTATACCCCGGCCAGTCGTAGTAAACATTTATACCTTTATCAGTTGGAGTATAGTTTGACCATGGTGAAGTATTTTTATTCCCGTAAGGGTCATTAAAGATCAAAGTATGTTCTGCCTGTACATATCCAACTGTTAATGTTAAGTGACCGGCAGAAGATAACCAGCTACATATAGGATGAGGAAAGCCCGAGTCAATTTCATCGGTAGTATAACTATAAGTGCAGGAGCTGGTCCATAATTGATTTGAAGTGAGCCAGTGATTTTCAAGAAATGACATCATTTTTGAATTAGGAGAACCGCCAGACCACATATAAGAATATGCTCCCCATGAATCTGAACCATAAGGGCTTGTATAAGTATCGTAATAGATCTCATTGAAACAGTATTTATCGGCTACATAAGCGCCATAATCGTTTGTATGGCTATAGGGCGCACTAATTGGTATCTCCCATTTGGGTAACCTGTTATAATAGCCCAAAGCCATCAAAGCGGTAGAAGGAGCACACGAGCCGCTTCCATCATGAAAATCGGGCATGTCGTATACTTGACTTATATAAGGAGCATCACCCTGTATATGTACAATAGTTTTGAGAGCTTTTTCATTAAGATCATAAAATTGAATTGAAAGCGGTTCATCTTTCTTTATAAGCGTTTGTCCGGGTTTACCGGGATCCAATCCTGTTTTTTGAGAATTTAATGAAGCCGATCTGATCTCTCTTTTATTGTAAGTATGATAAATAATATTATTGTCTGAGCCAAAAATGGGGCTCATTTCATAAATACCGGATGTTTGCGTTAGGTTAAAAGTTTCGCTTGCATCATGTTTTGAAATAAAAATATCAGAACCTTTGAACTGAAAATCTTCAACATCTGTTCGCTGATAAATAATGTATTGGCAATCATCAGACCAACAGGCACCCCCTCCCCTACCAATAAAATAAGTATTACCATTAATCATATCCCGGATAATTAGTTCACCTGACAATGTGGAATAAACCAGCTTATTGCCATCGGGTGACCATTGCGGATAGACATATCCATGTTCATTACCTGTGATTTGATCTGTTTCACCAGAAGTTAAGTTAATAATGTGTAATTGATCATGATCATCATTAAATACAGCATAATTTCCATCTGGTGAGATAGGCGCTATGTTTGCATATGTTCCCAGATCATAAGTCTGCACATTTTTGTTGTTTTTTACATACAGTATATTACCGATGGTATAGGCAATATCTCCGTTCCGGCTAAAGCTGACCTGTCCGCAAAGATCAACAGGTGAGTGCAGTTCAATGATCTTTTTTCCTGAATTATCCGTGAGTTGAAGGATAGCCGGTACCTGCATTCCATTGGGTTTGATAAGTTTAAAACCGATATTGTTTTTACCAGGTGAAACAGTATAATACCTGCCGCATCCTGGAGCAGCGACAAGTTCTTCAATCTGATCGTTGTGCAATAAATATAGCTTTGATGCATGATTATCGGTAAAAACAATTCCCTGTGATGTTAAAACAGGATGAGTAAAATATCCCTGTTCTTCTACCTGGTAAGCATCAATTTCCCGAGATGCCTGGGCAATAGCTTCATTTATCAAAAACGATAAAATTGCAATACAGATAAGTAAGATTTTCTTTTTCATATTATTAGTCAGGTGCATTGATCTGTTTGATATCAATATCAGGGCCAAAATGCTTTTTGAATAATTCGGATAATTTGTTAACCAAAATATCCTGATCGCTACATTTTTCCAAAGCACTTTTATTTGCTTCAAGAATATCGCCTATCATCTGTATCTTTTGATTTAAAAAATCAAACAAATACACTAGTCTGTCTTTATTTGAACTTTCCCAATACTCTCCTTCATCAAATACTTTAAGGTTTTTAATGTAAACTTTTTTAATGTATCGGAGTAGATTGATTATACAAATATGTTCATCGGGTGAAGCAAATTGGGTTTTAATGCTATCGGTTAATTGGTATTTAGCAGATTCATCATAGTACATTAAAGCGGCTAGCGAACGGATCCTCCCGCTTTTATCAAAAATAAATGACAAAGATTCGCATCCATTTTCCATATCTATCACTATGCCATAAAGGGGCGGATGAGAGTCGTCATCTAAATCATCCGGCTCCACGAGCGTATATTTCCATCCCATATCATTTGATATGTCTATTAACTCATCTCTTAGCTGATCAATTTTATTTCGATCAGTTAAAGAACCTTGATAATGAATAGTGAGTCCCATATTAATTTAACGTATTGGAATTTGAATGTTTAAATGAACTTGTATTGAAATCTTGCCTCTGTGCTTTAAATAATTTCATTTTTAAACAAATTACGTAGTTATGTTCTTTATCTGTGCCATCTGTGTAATCTGTGGTTTCATTTCATTCTTGAGTTGTGCAACAACCACAATAGCTAATCCTAATCCTGCTGCTTTTTCAGCACTAACTCTTTGTACTTTTTATTATTCCAGGTAGTGATAAGTTTCCGGAAATCTGTGTAGTTTTCTACAGGTATAATAATTCTCTTAATAATAATAGACCGTTTAATTATAAAGCCTTTCTCTGATCTTACTATTTCTATTGATACGCGTCCTACACTGTTTCCTTCTTCAATCTTTGTTTCGGGAGTTACGAGTTGGAAGTTTTGCGGTAACTTTACATTATAACTATATTCCTCTTTTATCTTTGATTCAAGCTTTAATGGTGTTGTTCTTTTTTCTAATAATGGAGCAATGTGCCAGCTATCAATCCCTTTTATGGCATGAGGCAGCTCCCAAAAGAAATAATTCGCCTGTATCCTGAACGGGTCATCTTTGTTTATTTCAAAATCTATAATTGATTCATCTTTTTCCAGCTTTACTATGTTCGCGCTATTTACAGAACTAAATAGATCTTTGGCTGAGCTTTTGTCCTTTGTTAATTGACCATAAGGATTCAGGTTCTTTGTAAACTTTGATCCTATTTTTCCTGATAAAGATTTTTCATTTCTCACAATAAATTCGCCATGTGAAATGATAGCATTCTGAGCAAAATTTATAGTTGTACTTATGGTGTCTCCAACAAATGAAACCATTGCTTCTCCTGAAGAGAATTTTGTAACAGGTTCATTCAAAGTAATAGCGGAAAGGTAAAGAACAGGAGATTCCTCCTTTTCCTGAACAATTTCGACATAAAAATTTTCAAAAAACTGAAGAACACCAATTCTAATAACAGCTACTACCTCAGATTTACATACTACAGGTTTTGCATCTATTCCTGCTGCTTTAAATAAGGAAATAAGCAGAACGGTTTTTTCTATTTCATTACCACTATTGCTCTCCCAGACCTCAATGGGTGTCCTGCAACGAAAGCCCGCATATTCAAAAGGAACAGGATGGTAATTTACTTCATCAACTACCATTTCCTGTAATTCTAAGGCAATATTGAGTTTGGTTTTATCTTTACCTGTTATTTCTTCTACTTTTTCCTTCATCTGTTCATTTATCTCGTATTTAAAGGCATCCTGCGAGGTAATGAAACTTCTGGTTTCTTCAAATTCTTTTGCTGTGCTAAAAATCAGTCTTGTTTCAATATCTGCCTGTAATTCCTCATGTGATCGTGCAGGAATATTAGTGAAAGTCCATTCATAAGTCCTGATTTTATTTTCAGTAGATATTTCAGGAATGATACTATCATTTAATAATTGGTAATGCAATTCTTTATCCTCCGGAATACGTATAATGACCGTTAACTGCTTGACCGGAGATGATGCGGAGAGCATTTCCTCACCGGATAAGAAAGGCAGATGATCTTCCGAACTGATAATAGAATAATCCAGGTCAATAATAGCATTTCGTTCAAGAGCTGTATGAGTTACCACCATTTCCCTTAAGTGATTATATGCAGGTGCATTAACGGCAAATCGCGGTAATAACTCATTAAAAGCATTACCGGGTGCGGGTACTTCTTTCCCGTCAGCCATAGTGGTTACAGAATGGTTGATCTTCAACTGTTGGAACTGCGGATCATAAATGATGAAAGTTTCTCCGTATGTCCTGTGAAAAGCATAATAAGTTAATAGCTTCAGGCGATGTGAATAATGAAAATCAATTGATCCGTCTTGATTTAGCCGGTATTCTTTTACCATGTTTATATAAACAGCATCCGCATCTGGATATGCATCTGTGTTGTCATCCGGCTTTTTTCTTGAATCACAGGAAAGCAGTCCGAGAATTAAAACAATTGTTAATATTTGCAGGAATTTCATAGTTGGATAGTTTTTAATTGATATTTACTTAGTATTTACTTGCTATATGGTGTCGGTTGTTTCAAACCGACACTGCGTCAGGTGGAAACACCTGACGCTACTTTAGTACCTGAAGCCACTTCGTTAATCATGAAAAAATCAGCGTCATTCAGCGTCTAATGTTATATTATTAAATTAATTTTGAAGATTCTGCTTATCTACTATTTTTAATATTATATATTCTTCCGCAAATTTATTTTGTGAAGTAACGGCTTCCTTGTAGGATTCCCAATCCTCTGGTTGGTAAACCCGTTTTTTATGAGTTGCTTTTTCAAAAAGCGTCAATGTCTGTCCGTCAATTGAATATCCACCCTCGAAATCCGCTCCACTGCCTTCAGAACTTATTGAATCAGGAATATAGATAACTTCCAAAGAATCGGGAAGCTTGATGGTTTCGTTCAGTTCAACTAACCTGCTGCAACGGTCCCTATAAGGATATTCCCTTTTTTCCAGGTCTGTTTTGAATGAAAGATGAATATTATACTTTTCAAAAAGGTTAGAAGCCACAAAAGGGATAAATAATATCTCTTCTGCAGTAACCAAGGCATACTCAGGGATCTTATATTTTATCCTGATCTCGATAGGATCTGAATAATCATAAGGATCACCATAATTCATTTCCTTTATTTGGATCATTGGAGCCACCTTTAACATTTCTTTCTCAACCATAGTATTCCATTCTGATTTATCATTCCTGACAAATCCCCTCCTGATATATGCATCAGTTTGTCCCTCGGCAGTCACCGTAAATTCGCCTTCCAAAGTTCCGTCAGGATGAAGCTCGGAAGAGCCGGTAATTCTAAAGTAGTGATTTTCAGGAGGAGACAGCGGGGTGATCATCAGGTCAGCACCTTCGGGCACTCCCATAAGATAATTTTGCTGCTGCTCGGCACTTGACCATAATTCACGGACAAACGGAACCCATGTAGGATCAAGTAAATGGTACTTCCCGTCTGACAAACGGACAATAGTTACACAATGGTTGAACTGGTCGGCAGGGATTTTATCAATCCTCGAACCCGCCATTGTCATTGCAGGGTAAGAGTCAAAACCCGCTGCACGAAGCAGCGTGATCAGCATCCCGGCTTTGTCTTTACAAACACCGCAACGGTCGGTAAGGTCCATTTGACCTTTATGCAAGGTAAAACCCTCTCCCTTACCCATTGAAATCCCTGAATACCGTATTTCATCTGCAGTCCAGTGGGTCAACCGGTATATAGTATCGGCTTCGTCTTTTGCTCCTTTCAGTATCTCAGCCACTTTTGCATCAATTTCCGGTGTGGATTCAAAACTCCCGTAATCTTCATTCACATTATAGAACCATTTTGATTTTGTTTCCCAATCAGGACTGGTTGAAATAAGCAATTTGGGAGCAACATCAGAAAAAGCGACCATGTGAGGTTCCTTCTCAATTGGAGAGATGTCCCTTTTTGTGAATGTATACTGTACCTTATCATCAACTTTCAGGATGGTTGAATCCACATCACCGTTATAAAAATGATATTGCACGAATTTTGTGCCGGGAATTTTGACACTATAAACTTTGATCTGTATTGGGTTGTCATTCCAAAACTCAACAATATCATAAAAATGTCCTCGCATAGGAGGGATATACCTTTCGTCCTCATCCTCCTGCAACAGGGCATAAGTAAATCCTTTTTTAAACATATAAACTTCCACTGCATCTCCGGGCTCGAGTCTGCCGATTTCCATCATTTTTTGCCGTCCTCCCCAATAAATACCCCTGGCAGGGGCTGGGTAATCCAATACTTTTTTGGTATCCAGGTCTTCTATATCACCTGTTTCCCTGTATATTCTTACTTTCCTGATCTCGACAAAGGCAGATAACGGGTCGTAATCATATTTTATAATATTAAGCTTTTTAGCGCCTTCAGGTGTAAGCACCTTATAAAGTTTATGTTCATTAAAATAGCTTAACCCGGTTTCCTGAACATCCACCCGGGTACTGTCAAAAATGATCAAAAGTTCTGCGTCAGGATAGTCTCCTGTATTGCCTGCCTTTTTTATTAGGTCCTGTATTGGATCACCATGCAGGACTATACTTACGATAACAAGCGTGACTGATAAAAAGATTTTTTTAATCATATTTTTAAGTTTATTAGAATTTTTGAGCCATAAAACTAATATAATTTTTTAATACCTTTTATTTAATTGCATCAAAACTTCTCAGCCAAAGGTTGATCATCCGCCAGCTGGCGGATGAAATGTATTGCCACGAATTACACTAATTACCACAAATTTATGTTACTGTTCGGGTTGTCGGATAGTTTCTACCACAAAGGCACAAAGGTTCACTAAGAAATACAACTTATAAAATTATCCGTTTTATTCCATCCTTAATGAGTGGAACATTAAAATAAATAGTGATAATTAGTGAAAATTCGTGAAATTCGTGGCTATATTTCTTTTTAATAAATTTGCGCAGCTATGTTCAATTAATATAAATATTAATCTAACTAAATTTTAATAATACCATGAAAATTCTCGGGGAATTTAAAGAATTTGCCATTAAGGGCAATATGTTTGATATGGCAGTTGGAATTATTATCGGAGCTGCTTTTAGTAAAATAGTATCATCTTTGGTCAATGACATAATCATGCCCCCGATCGGGTTCATTATTGGCAAGGTGAATTTCCTAAATCTAAAATTCGTTTTCCAGGAGGAAATAAAGGATGGATCAGGGAAGATCGTACAAGAAATGGTAACCATGGATTATGGTCACTTTATACAGATAATATTTGATTTCACGATCATTGCTCTTACGATCTTTCTCGTGATAAAAGTCTTTAATGGATTAAGAAAAAAGGCGGAAGATGAAAATGAAGCGAGTATTCCCACTCCAAGAAACATTGAATTACTTGCAGAAATAAGAGACCTGTTAAAGGAAAGGAGCAGGTAATAATTATTCAACTCACAAATGGATGTCACATCAGGATATAAAACTTCCCGGCAAATGCACTCTTATGTCATCCATTCTCTTTTTTGAATTTAATCGAATCTACATTAAACCATTTATAAAAATTAATGTCTAATTAAACGTATCGGAATTTTAATGTTTTGCCACTAATTACACTAATTTTCACATAAAATTTTATTAAAAAATGTCAAGTTGTTAAACAACAATTATTTAGTGTAAATTCGTGAAATTCGTGGCTATATTTCTTTTTAATTAATTTACGAAGTTCTGTCCTTATTAAATCGTGAAAAAAAACTTATATCTCATAATATTATTTGTCTTTTTTGCAATTACTACCAATGCACAGGAGCGTGGTTCTCGTCATCAGGGAGGAGAGATGCCAAATGACGGATCTCTTTCAGGTACGGTACAAGACGCCAGCATAAAGAAAGCCGTTGAATATGCCAATGTAGTTCTTTACAGGCAAAATGATTCTTCTTTAGTAACCGGTGTTGTTACCGACCAAAACGGAAATTTTGTTCTTAAGGACCTCCCTTACGGAAGATACTATGTTGAAGTTAATTTTATCGGGTATAAGAAAAAGACAATAACAAGTATCAAGATCAATCCAAAGCAAAAGGATGTCACATTAGGTATATTTGAATTGAAAAGGTCGTTTACTGACCTCGATGAAGTTGAGGTTGTTGCGGAGAAACCCCTTATAGAGTTCAAAATTGACAAGAAGATAGTAAATGTGAGCCAGGATATTAGTTCTACCGGAGCAACAGCAGTGGAAGTGCTCGAAAATACTCCTTCTGTGCAAACCGATATTGATGGCAATGTAACCTTGCGGGGAAGTTCCAACTTTACGGTATTGATTGACGGTAAACCTACTATCCTCGAAAGCAGCGAAGCTCTTGAGCAAATACCTGCCAGTACAATAGAGAAAATTGAGATCATTACCAACCCCTCTGCCAAATACGAACCCGATGGTATAGCCGGGATCATTAACGTGATCATGAAAAAACAAACCCGTCCGGGTTTTAGTGGTATTGTAAATGGCTCGGTAGGAACAGGCGACAAATACTCCGGTGATTTCCTGCTGAATTACCGCACAGGCAAATTCAATTTATTCGGAGGACTCGAATACAGTTATCGCAACAGTCAGGGATCCAGTATAATGGAAAGAGAGACCTATTTAAACGATACTACTTATTATTTGACATCAAATTCCGAACGTGGTAGATACCACGATGGTTATGTGATAAAAGCCGGAACCGATTACTATATAAATACTAATAACACACTTTCGTTTGAAGGCAAAACAGGGCTTCGAGGGCATGGTCATAATTCCTTTTCGCGATATCTTGAATACACAATGCCTGAAGATCTTGATCAATATTACATTAATAACAATTTTTCCGGAATGAATAGAAAGTACTACAGTTTAAACCTGTATTATCAACATAAGTTTGAACAAAAAGGGCATGAGTTATCGGTTTCTGCATTTTTCACATCACAGCAAGGTACCAACAGTGATTCTCTTTTTGAATATACTGCCGATGAAACCTGGGAAATTATTGGCTCTTCTACTGATAAACAACGCTCAAGCGAAGAAAACACACGCAATGATCTTAAAATAAAAACAGATTACACCAAACCGCTTGGCGAAAACGGCAAGTTTGAAGCCGGGTATCATGCAAGCTTTGATATAGCTGAGGCAGATTATACTTTTGAAAATTATGAACAAAGCTCTGGTTCCTGGTTAAATAATGACTCTCTTAGCAATGATCTCGAATTTTCGCGAAACATACAGGCAATCTACGGAACCTTATCCAACCTTTTACTGGGCTTTGAATACCAATTAGGGTTACGTGCCGAATATACCGACAGGAATCTCAACCAGATAACTACTAACGAGCAGTATACAGTTAACCGTTTTGATCTCTTCCCTACATTCCATGTTTCAAGAGAACTTCCATTAAAACAGCAATTACAGGCAAGCTATAGCCGAAGGATAAACCGTCCGAGAGATAGGTACCTGAATCCTTTCCCAAGATATCATGATCAGCTTAATATACATATAGGAAATCCCGGTTTAGAGCCGGAATATATCGACTCGTATGAATTAAGTTACCTGAAACGCATCAAGTCTTCATTTTTTTCAATTGAAGCCTATTACAGGCAAACCAACAATAAGATCGCCAGGATAAATACTTTACAGGATGACAATATAATGGTGCGTACTTTCGATAATCTTGATAAAGATTACTCACTTGGAGTAGAACTGATGGGCAACCTTGAACTATATAAATGGTGGCGGTTGAATATCAGCGGCAACTTATATAAATACCATATTGACGGAGAAATTCTTGATATGGATGAGGTAGCACAAACTATTAACACATGGAACATGCGGATGAATTCAACTTTTATATTAAAGTTTGGCACACGAATACAACTTACCGGCTTTTATACCGGACCCTCTGTAACAGCACAAGGCGACCGTGGCGAATTCTTTGTGATCAGCGCGGCTGTAAAACAGGATTTCCTGAAACGCAAATTCTCCCTGACATTCCAGGTCAGAGATATTTTCCAAACCATGAAGCATTCCTTCACTTCCAAAGGAAATGACTTTTATACCTATCATGAATTTACCCGCGAAGCGCCTGTGTTTACCCTAAGTTTCAGTTACCGTATCAAAAATTACAAGCAAAAAAAACGCGAACGGGAATCTATGGAATCAGATTATGGAGAGGAGGATTAACTTAACGTGGGTTCAATATAAAAAATATCTTATCGGGTTATATTATAAATCAATGCTCATGTGTTCGTGTGTTCTTGTACTTGAAGATATGACAAGATAGTTTTTACCAAAGGTTTCCTGCTTACGGGCAGACAGGTTCAGCGTACCATGGTAATATTCCCCTTTAAATCAATCTCTTTGCCATTAGTATATGCCCCCTTAAGAATATACACAAACACAGCAGGATTCATTTCATTTCCCCTATAGGTGCCATCCCAACCAACATTCGGAGGATATGAATTCTCTTCAGCCCATGCTTCATTTTTACTACCCTCAAAGACCTTCTCTCCCCAGCGGTTATATATTATAAACTCCAACCAATCGATCCCTCTGCCCCTCACATATAGTATATCATTAATACCGTCTCCGTTAGGTGAAAAAAGTGTTGGAATGAAAACTATCGTATCCTCTGATACTATTATAAGCACGGAATCTGTATTTACACATTCAGGAGGAACAGATGGATCATCTACACCAGTAACATAATAAACTGTGGTTACCGTAGGAGATGCTACAGGAGTGGAGCTATTAGGATCATCAAGACCTTCAGCAGGTGTCCAGGTATATAAGACTCCCCCGCTTACGGACAGATCTGCACTTTCGCCCAGTGAGATAGCTGAGGTGTCCGGAGATGCATCAATTACAGGCAAAGCATAAACGATTACCGTTACAAAACCGGTGTCAGGCAAAGCACACACAGTATCTGATACGACTACGTAAAATGTATCAGTGCCAGTAGGAGTGATAGTGATTGATACAGTGGTTTCCCCTGTGTTCCACACATAGGAAGCACCGCCTGATGCGGTCAGCACAGTGCTTTGTCCAATGCAAATATGAGTTGTACCGGAAATACTAGCTGCCGGGGCAGAAGCAACGGTAACAACAGCTAAAGCAGTATCTGTACAGCCGTTCGCGTCTGTTGTAGTTACACTGTAAGTGGTATCAGCAGTAGGATTAACCGTGATTGATGCAGTGTTATCCCCTGTGCTCCATGTGTATGTGATACCACTTCCGGATGCAATGAGAGTTACATTTTCTCCTTCGCAAATTGTGGTGTTGTCGGGAGTTACCAATACAGTTGGCAATGAATTAACGGTAACAATTACAACTGCGGATGTGTCATAACAGCTATCTGCATTTGTAACAACAACCTGGTAGCCACCTGTTGTTGAAGCAAATATGCTTTGAGTAAATTCTCCCGTGCTTATGCCATTGAACAGCCACTCATAGGTGGTAGCAACATCCGATTGAAGCTCAACATTGTCTCCGAAGCAGAAGGTTGTTGTATCCAGGGCAGTGATATTGGCAGTAGGTGAAGGACTTATTGTAATAATTACCTGGGTTGCAGGGCTTATACAAATACCCATTTCAGCCACATAAAATGTATCAGTTGCAGTTGCACCGGATGTGAACGGACTACCTGAGCCCAATGTATCTGTTAAGCCAACATCTGAGAACCAGTATAATGTTCCACCTATACCTGTAGCAGTAAGATCATCAACAAGATCTCCACTGCAATAAGGTGAAGGTGAACTTGCAGCCGGTGCAGGGGGCGCTCCTGCATCACTGATCATAAAGGGACCTGATGATGCGGAACAGCCATTGAAATCCGTTACAGTTAAGGTATATAAATCGGATGGGACATTAACAAGGTTAGCTGAATCACCCCCGACAATTGTAAGTGTACTGTTCACCCATTCAAAGGTATATGCAGGTGTTCCGCCACTAACTGTTATTCCCGTGATTGAGCCATCACTGTTTCCACAATTGCTTGAGTCAATGGTCATTAAAGAGATATCAATAACAGGTAAAGGATTTACCACTACCGTTTCTATTGCTGATGTGTCTGTACATCCTGATGTGTCAGTTACTATAACCTGGTAATCACCTGCTGCTGAGGCAAAGATGCTTTGTGTAGTCTGTCCTGTGCTTATTCCGTTAAGCAACCATAGATAAGTGTTTGCAGTATCCGATTGAAGCTCAACGCTGCCTACGTTACAGAAGGTTATGGGTCCCTGCGGTGTTATATTTGCTGTAAGCGGTGAATTAATCGTGACAATTTCAATTGCGGAAGTATCAGTACATCCCGAACCGTTGGTTACAACAACCTGGTAATCGCCTGCGGTTGAAACAAATATGCTTTGTGTTGTCTGTCCTGTGCTTGCACCATTGAACAGCCATAAGTATGTTGTTGCGGCATCGGATTGAAGCTCTACGCTGTCTCCGCTACAGAAGGTTGTGGGTCCCTGAGGTGTTATATTTGCTGTTGGCGGTGAATTAACCGTGATCGTTTCAATAGCGGAGGTATCAGTACATCCCGAACTATTGGTTACAACAACCTGGTAATCACCTGCGGCTGAAACATAGATATTCTGTGTTGTCTGCCCTGTGCTTGATCCGTTGAAGATCCACAGGTATGTGGTTGCGGCATCGGATTGAAGCTCTGCGCTGTCTCCGCTGCAGAAAGTTGTGGAACCAAGGGGTGTGATGTTGGCTGCTGGAGAAGGATCTATCGTAATTATAACCTGGGTTGCAAGCCCCAGGCAAGCCCCCATTTCAGCCACATAAAAGGTATCTGTTACAGTTGCACCGGTTGTGAACGGACTGCCTGAACCCAATGTATCTGTCAAAGCCGCATCTGAGAACCAGTATAATGTTCCGCCTGTACCGGTAGCTGTAAGATCTGCAATGGAATCCCCGCTGCAATAGGGTGATGGTGAGCTTGGTGTTGGCGCTGGTGGCGCTCCTACATCACCGATAATATGAGGACCTGATGTGACTGAACAGCCATTTACATCCGTTAACGTTAATGTATATGAATCAGAAGGAACATTGACCAGGTCAGCAGAGTCACCACCGACAACTGTAAGTGAACTGTTCACCCATTCATAAGTATATGCAGGTGTGCCGCCACTAATGGTTATTCCGGTGATTGATCCATCACTGTTTCCGCAGTTGCTGGAGCCAATAGTCATTGAACCTGAATCGATAGTTGGTAACGGATCAACCGTAATAGTCTCTGTAGCTGATGTGTCGGTACATCCTGATGTGTCTGTTACAACAACCTGGTAATCTCCTGCGGCTGAAACAAATATGCTTTGTGTTGTCTGCCCTGTGCTTGCACCGTTGAACAGCCATAAGTATGTTGTTGCAGTACCGGATTGAAGCCCCACACTATCGCCACTACAGAAGGTAGTTGCTCCAAGAGGTGTGATGTTGGCTGTGGATAAGGCATTTACTGTTACGGTTACAGTATCTGAGTACTTATCTCCACAATCATCGGTTGCTACCCTACGATAACAAGTTGTCTGAGCTAAAGAAGATGAAAAACTTAATGTAACACTTGTTTCTCCTGCGATATCAGACCAGGTCCCGGTACAGTTCGGATCTTCCTGCCATTGATAAGTAACAGCGCCAATTCCTCCTGACGCAGAAGCGCTATTGGTTAAATCTGCAGGTGTATCTCCATCACAAACATTTTGATCAGAGCCAATTGCTCCGGGAATTAAAGGGGCAATAGTGACTACAACCGAATCAATAGCAGTATCCCCATTACCAACAGTAGCTGTTACATAATAAGTAGTAGTAGTGCCGGGAGAAACAGTAATATCTGAGCCATTTTCCCCGGTACTCCAGGTATATGCACCGCAACCGGAAACAACAGATAAATTTGCGCTTCCACCTGGACAAATACCTTGATCTGCTGAAGCAGTAACAGAAGCAACAGGATTTGCTGTGATTGACCAACTATTTAGCTTAGGGCTTTCATTAGTATTGATACTTGTATATCTTAATGTAGCCATAATGTATAATGTATAATAAGTAACAGCATTTAAAGCGCTTATATCTATTGGGCTAACATCAAAGCCAGTACTGTTACCTGCCAAATCGCCATCAGGTATTATAGCAGGAGTTCCTGAATTATCATAATATAAATGAATTTTTATGTCTCCGTAAGTTTCATCATCATCCCATCTTAACTCATCATAATTTGAAGCACACTGAAAATTAGAAAATTCAATTATTGGAGACAAGATTGTATTTTCGAAATCGGTAAAAGTACCTTGTAGTCTTGCAGCGGTTCCTGCTCCGCTTTCTTCCTGTAATACACAGCCATTATCATTTTCTCCCGGGTTATCATCAACTAAAATAGTTAATGCATTATTTTCTGACCATCCTACTCTACTAATTACTTCTTCAACAATATTATCTACTCCGGAAACAGAATGAATTCCATCATTACCATATGTAAAAATCATAGACCAATCCACACTACCGGTGGTTTTCGGATATGTATCTAAAGAACCGGATAACGCAGGAGCATTGTCAATATCATAAGCAGTAACATCAACATCTACCGTTGCAGCATCATAAGAAGGACAACCATCACTATCCCATAAATAATAAGTTGCCGTTAAAATGTCAGCAGCATTAGGAATAGGGACATTAAGAAATCTTGTTCCATTATGAATATCTCCCGTACAATTACTATTTTGATATCCGATAGTCATGTAGTTAACAACAGGATACCAGGATGCACATTCTTTAACACCGTCATCTGTTGTTCTAAAATCAAAAAGCCCCTCTTGCAGAATAAATATAGTCAGTATTATTACCATTTACAGTGTTGTTAATATAACTTCCTGTATATGTTCCTTCTGTAAATTGCACTTCTGCTGTTTGATGCCACCCATAATCAGCGCTTGTGCTATTATAAGTAAAAGACCATGTTTGAGTTGACCAGCTTCCCCATGTTAAGCCACCATCGTCAGATGCTTTTGCCCTCACATAATAAACTACACCTTGTGTTGTTGGCAAAGCAGGAGATAAACTATCACAAAAGATATCATATTTTGTGCCTGATGAATATGTGCCTGATATTGTTTGAGTATATGCTGTTCCTGTAAAATCATCTTCTGTATTTATTTCAACATAGTATGAGTCGTATGAACCACTATGTGTTGAAGAAAGGGCAAAAATCGGAGTTATGGCTGTTCTAATATTATCAAAATAAACAGAAGTATTATTATCTGATTTATTATAGAATGTAGGTGAAGAAGGGGCTGCTGCCAGTATATTAACATTATAATCTTCAACCTCACCATCATAATTTGTTTCACATGAAGTAGCATCTGAACTATACTTTGCGGAAACCCTCATTCTTGTAGCACCAATTGATGCTCCTGATGGAACAGGAACACTATATGGTGAAGCAGTAGTTGGACCATCACTAACATTATTAGCAGTTCCCATATCGTATTCTTCTCCTGCATCTAAAAAATCCTCATCATTATTCCAATCAATCCATATAATTGAATGTATAGTATAAGGACCATCTGTATTTACCTGAACTGTTAAATCATATGAATTCCCAATAGTTACATCTGTTGATTGAGATGTATAATCATTATATGCAGCAGGTTTTGCTGTTGAATTATCTATTGTGTTGAAAATGACCCTGGTAGCACTTGTGTTATATGTCATATTGCCATTTGATGGACAATACTGGGCATTTACATAAATATTACTAAATATAAATACAATAGCGAAAAATAATTTATAATTCAATGTGGGTAGAATTGATTTCACAGTTTATTATTAATTAAATTTTTATTTTCTATTTACAAAAATAACAAAATTATAATAAAAAAACGCGAATGGGAATCTATGGAAAGAACATAACTTCGTAAATTGATTAAAAAAGAAAAATGCATTAAATTTGAGTGAAGAAAAAATATGATATTGTCACTGGTTTCTGGCCTTCGCCTGCCAAAGCAGGCTACGGCCTGCGAAGGCTGGTTACTGGTTGCTGGTAGGGATTACTTCCCTATAATGTTATCGAAAAAACCAGAAGCCAGAAGCCAGATACCAGTAGCTGTTTATTAAAAGCACAAAGGACAGATTTCAATATAAGTTCATTAAAAACATTGAAATACGAAGTATTCACGAGGGGTTTTGTGCGGCATGCCTAAAGGTATGAGTAAATTCCGATACAATAAATTATTGAGAGGGCTATTAATATTAAAGAAACTTCGGTTCGGATTTAGCTTTAGCGAATGGATTTGGTGTTATAAATATCAGCGATATCTCAAACCCGCCTTTGCCAAGGGAAACATCTCTTAATCCCGATATATTTACATCATAGCTGATGCCTATCTTCCACTTTGCCAATTCCATGATGGCTGCTACAACGATGGCATCGTTAAACCTGTAACCGCCCCCTATAGAGAAAGCGCTTCCTTTAACATTCCCAGTATATTTAGAACTTTCTTTTAAAACATACCTGATCAAAGCGCCTGCGTTCACTTCATAAGACTGGCCTTGTTTTAAGAACAGGATGTTCGGAATTATAGACGTATTCGTATTTTTCAGGTTTATCTCACCGCCTCCATGCAGAACAAGCTTGGAATATAATTTTTCGTACAGGTCATAAAAAGACTGATCCGGTCTGTTGATATGGAACAGCGCTGCCCCGGCATGGATCTTATTGGATTCATCTGATGTGAAGTTCCATAGTATTCCAGCAGCAAAATCACCATAGGAATAATTTTCAAAAGTATTTGTCTCACCTGTAGACCAGTCGGGATGATATTCGGTTCCATCGAATTGTTTATCACTTTTCAGCTTTGTAAAATCAATGCTTCGTCTTGAAAATGCACCCTGCAAGCCAATGGAAAAATTATTACTCTTATTTACCGATTTATTGGCAGAGAGGGAAAGAACGGCTTGGTTTGTACTGAAATTCAAATCCCCTGCCCTGTCGTTCAAAAAAGAGACGCCAATCCCCAGGGAACCGTCAGTGATCTTCTCCCTGTAAAAAGGCATATCAAGAGAGACCGATAGTGTTTTGTAAGGAAAGGCAATGCTTCTCCATTGATCCTTATAATTATTTATTGCCCTGAAATTCCCTTTAAAAACCCCGGCAGCAGCAGGATTTAATGTTAATGGCGAATGATAGAACTGGGAAAAGTGGATGTCTTGTCCTTCGGCTTCGCTCAGGATACACAGATTACACAGATTGGCAAAGATTACACAGATTATTAATGCTATGAGTTTTGTTGTTTTTTCCATTTTTATAATTTATTTGTAAACAAATTTAGAATTTTATATCTTTGTACTTGCACAAATAGCGCAGATTTAGTATAAAACCTAAGTAATATTTTATTATGTGTTTTGATATTTTCTATTTTTTAGTTTAAATTCTTAATAACTTTTCATAATTTTTTTTCTAATGGAGCAATTAGTAGTAAATATAGATAAACTTTCGAATGCAAAATTACTAATAAGTCTGCTAAAGGAACTTAATTTTGTTAAATCAGCAAGCAGGATAAGAAACAAAGCTATTACAAAAAAACTTCCTCTATGTAAATTTAAGAGCAAGGAAGAATTTTGGGAAACATTTGGCACAGGAAAGAATACTAATATTGATATAAAATATATAAAAGAAAACGCATGGCGGAAAATCAGGCAGTAATTCTTGATAGTAACATAATCATAGAATTGTATA
>JBDRNO010000023.1:0-9389 GCA_043811005.1 Bacteroidota bacterium
GAATTTTTATTGTATTCATAATAGTTATATTTTAAAATATAAAATTAATAGAATTAATACGAATATATTTTTATTTAAGTTTCAATTATATTATTAATTTTTTGAAATAATTTTAGAAATAACTTAATTTAGATATTAGTATCGGAATTTCAATGTTTTAGTAAAATTTATTTTAAAATTTAACTTTTTAGCATTTAATTATCAGATTCTGGGCTCTGGGTACTTTGGTTCTGGGTTGTTGGTTTTATACTCAGACTCCGTAACCACTACATAGCACCCAGTACCCAGCTACCAGCAACATTATCTTATTTTTACTTCCTTATTTAAAAACAATTTTATTTTTAATCAATTTACAATATTATGTTTTTATATTATTAAATTAGACGAAATGAAATTTAAATGGTTGCCTGTTTAAATCCCGGAATTTTAAAGGAGTTTTCAACAATTACTTATTATTTGAACATCTTTATTCCTTCATCCAGAAAGGGTTTAATAACTTTTTTTTTGTGTAATTCGCGAATTGCAACCACCATATTAAAGTTTAAATGGTCAATGATCGGTTTGTCATCCTCAAGGATAATTCCACCGGTAAAGTTATAATTTTCAATATAAATACTATCGGTTACAGGGATCTTATATACATTTTTTGCTATAAAGGATTGCCTGTTATATTGGTAATCCGATAGGTCAATATCACTCAATGTTGCAAAAAACATTCCTGAAATATCATCGTGGATACTCTGACTTGTGCCAGTGTTTAATAATTTAACCTGAAATCCTGCTGCATGCAAAGTTTTTCCGACAGATTTAACAGCCAGGGAATTTTCACCGACTGTAACGTTTTGAAAATGAACAAATAAAAATGCATTTTCCTTCATTATTTTTTTAATATCACAGAAACCTTCAATAGAATAAACATTTGCAGGAGGATTTTCAGCCAGAAGCATATCCAGAATAACAATATCATATTTTTTATTCCGGGTTCTTATACAATGCCTTGCATCATCATTGATAAACTTTATATTACCGGTCATATTGAAATATTTTTTTGCAACTTCTTCTGTCCTGGGATCTATATCACATACATCAATATTAAATCCCAGATCCGAAAGTTCAAAGACCATACTGCCCCCTCCTAATCCTGCAATAAACACATCTGAATTAGCGGGTTTTACAGAACAATATGTAGCTACCCTGTGAATATATGAATAAACAGAGCGACCTGTTGGGATATTGATGATTGTTTGTACCATATTATTTACCAGTAAAGCTCTTGTGTGTTTATTATTATCATCAATAATGGCAATATGTCCAAGTATTCCTTCGCTATTATATATCAATTTAAAGTTTTTGCTGGTTGGGATGAACAGCCCGAGAGTTTGTTTAACCGAGTAAAATCCTATGGCAAAAAAAGAAATTAAAAATATAGCAATTAATAAGGTTTTTCTCCTGATAAAATAAATTACAGGAAAAATGAAAACTATACTTGCAATAATAAACGAACTTAACCTTAACCCGATTTTTGGAATTATATAAAACCCGAATATGAATGTTGCCATTATTCCTCCAATTGTTGAAATTGCATATACAGTGCCGGCTTTTTGTCCTGCACTATCTAATTTGGTTGATAATTTCCTGATAATGATTGGTGATACCATGCCAAGTAAAACCGAAGGTGGAAAAACAAAAAAAAGAAGTGAAATTATTACTCCGGCTCTGAAATCGAAATTTAAAGTATTTTCAATTATAAATTTACCGGTAATCGGAATAAATAGAATAAAGACTGAAGCAAATAAAAGAATATAGTATAATACTGGTTTTTTTAACTTTTCAGAGATCAATCCTCCAACATAATATCCTGTTGTTAAACCTGTTAAAGTTATTGCCAATATTGCACTCCATACATATAGTGATGCTCCGTAATATGGTGCAGTAAGTTGAGCGCCTATTAATTCAACAGCCATAACAGCGCTGCCTTCAATAAATGAAATTAACAGCAAAAACCAAATTTTTTCGTTGAAGATTTTTATCTGCTTGTTTTTCATTATATTTAGCGGAATTTTAAATTGACGTTCCATAGAATGGCTAAATATAGTATAAATTTGATATTTGCATTACTAGGAGTAATGTTGAATTCATGTGATGAGCTTATCAAAGAAGGTGTAGATACTGATTTACCGGAATCTATTGATAAGCAATATCAGATGTACTATACAAAAGGTTATCAAAAACTTCAAATAGGGGATTATTCATTAGCTATCAAAGATTTTGATAAGGCAATTAAATTAAAAACTAACGACCATAATTCATTTTATTGCCGTGGATATTGTTATTCAGCGCTAAAAGAAGACAGTATCGCGCTATTTGATTATTCCAGGGCAATAGAGTTGTACCCGGACTTTTCCGGTGCCTTTTTTAGCCGGGCAGTATCATATCAACTATTAGGCAATGATAGTTTAGCCATTATTGATTATACAAAAGTAATTAAAATTTCTCCGGATTTAAAGGATGCCTATTTTAACAGAGGTGTTTCTTTCAAAAATATTGGAGATTTTGATAAAGCATGTAAAGATTTTAATAAAGCTATTGAATTAGGTGATGGAAAAGCTGGTAGTATTATTGATCAGTTTTGTAGATGACTAATATCCAATAATCAATATCTCAAACCCAGAACCCGGTAACCAGTTGACAGTAGGCAGTAGGCAATTGAAAATTAACAATGACCAGCAACCAACATCTAAGCATCCATGCAATCCAGAATCCGGTAAGCAGTATGCAATTACTGAAAAGGGAAAACGGAGAGTGGGGGAGAGGGTGAAGCGGGAAAATGAATGACGAATGACAAATGACCAAACAATGGGTGTTTTGACATAAACGTCACAAAACCTACATGAAGTAAGTGTTATTATTAGCTTTCCATTTACATCGTACAATCTCTAAAGGGTGAATGTAAACCCTTTGTCCTTACCCTTCTTTAACTCTTTATCCTTTTCTATCATTTGATAAAGAGCAGTTGTGAACTCCTTGCATAAAAAGTTCGTCATAATGTTTTGATCTTTCCTTAAGTAAGTTTCGATCAAAGCACTGTTAAAAGTTACCTTTTTCTGTATATTAAAGACTATCAACGGCAACCCTTCTTTCATGGTAAGATTGGTCACAAGCAGCCTGGCCGTCCTTTTGTTGCCATCAGGAAAGGGTTGATTAATAAAAACCTGGTAAGCCAAATAAGCCGCCTTTTTTAGCAAATGGGTATCGGACTTATTGGTTTTGTCTATCACCTGTTTCATTCTATCCGATACGTTTTCAGGGATGCTCTCTGGTATTATTTCTCCTTCTTTTCCCTCAAATTGATATTCTATTTTGTTCTTTTTTACCTTGTATTCCCCTAAAGCCTGGCCGGATTGCTTCCATGAAGTATAAAAATCCTCTATTCCCCACAAAGAGCTGAGAACATTTTTATTAATTTCTTTTACAATCTTTTCTGTAAGAGGGTATTTATTTCTCGCAGCCATCACTGAAAACCGAATCGCTTTAAAATTCCCTTTAGCCTCAAGATAATCACTTAAAGGCTTATTAGCAGGAGTTAGATTTTCTGTAATGACTTTGGTTGTTTCATAGAGGTTTAACTGGTTCCCCTCTAGTTTGTTGGACTCATAGACGTACTCGATCATTTTTTTTACCTCCACCTGGTCAGGAACAAAGATGTCCTGTTTTTTAAAAGCGCTCAGCGCTTTGTCAAAATCTTGTAATTCTCTCATTAGCAAGTTTTTAAATCTCAGCCTTCTTTTTCTCGATATTCTGATCAATAGTTGAAACTCTCAGATAGGCGATTGTTTTTCCGGGTATTTGCCTGCGTTTTTAATGTTTCAACAAAAATATAAAATTAAAACATTATTTAGCGGGAAAACGTAGAAAGCAATATGTGTTTGATAGCAGTCGGCAGACAGCAATTGATAATGACGAATGACGATTTTCGAATGATCAAGCAATCAACCATGCAATCAAACATCCATGCACCCAATCACCAGTCGCCAGTTGAAAATTGGCAATAATTATGACGATGACCAGGACAATATCCAATATCCAGTTCCTCACTCCTCACCACTCACCAAACCTAATCTTATCAGGGTTTACACTGTAATTATCGTATCACTGTAACATGTCCAAGATATTCATGCATATCTCCATTAGAATCAAGAGTTTTGATCAACCATACATACACATCCTGTTGAACGACTTTATTGCCATTATTAGCTCTGCCGTCCCATCCATCCCATCCGTCATAGCTGCCGGTATATTTAAATATCATATCCCCCCACCTGTCAAAGATGTACATTTCAAAATCTTCATTATCGATACTTAAACCGATAGGAAGGAAATATTCATTTCGATCCCTGGTATCTTCATTGGGAGTAAAAGCATTTGGAACAAAAAAGGTGTACTCCGGGTTTAAGGTAATGCTGTCTATATAAGTATCAGGACATCCTGAATCTGTTTCAACAGTCAGGGTGATTATATATGTACCGGGTTCACCGTAAGTATGTGATGGGTTTTGAATGGTGTCGAAATTGTTCATGCTGGATTCAGGATCACCAAAATCCCACTCCCATGAAACTACATCATTCGATGAGGAATCAATAAAATTGACTGTAGGACTCAGGATTGATGTTGTATCACCTGATGTAAGAAGCACACCATTTTGCATAATAACAAATTTAGCTATTGGTTTTGCGAAAGCTATTATTTTTCCGGGTTTTTCTATTGTCGAAGAACAGCCCTTATCAGAAGTTACCGTTAGGGCAGCATCGTAAGTTCCTGCAATAGTATAGTTATGTGATGTTGAGTATGGCTCATTTGAATATGAAGAATCACCAAAATCCCACAACCATTCAATAATTATTATTCCGCTTGTATCACTGATAAAAGATATAAATACAGACGGTTCACAACCCCCTCCGGTAAACGAGAAATCAGCTGTGGGAACCGGGTTGACCCTAACGGTAATGGAAGCCGAGTCATTATGCGAGCAACCATCACTAACGATAACAGTAAATGTGGTATCATCTGTTAATATCAGGTTGGGTATGATGCCAATAGTATCAGTTGGTCCGCCATTCTGCCATGAATAAGTGTATGGTCCTCCAGTTCCTCCGCTCGCTGTTGCAACTATATCAGTTGTGTCACCAATACATATTTCAAAATTTGAAGTTGTAACCGATAAAGGAGGTTTTACTGTTATTGTAATAGATTGATAGGAAGAGATACAGCCATTCGCATCTATAACGTAAACAGTATAAATTGTAGTAGAATCCGGGTTTACAATATGTGATTGAATGCTATCTAAGTTATTATTCCATATATAGGTATAGGGAGGAGTACCTCCGTTGCCTATAGCAAAGATTTCAACTTTGTAATTACTATAGCATATTGTTGTATCTCCAATTGTTATCACTTCAAGAAGATTTGGTTGTGTAACTACGGTAAACTCAATGTCAAAACAACCATTGGTATCAGTAACTGTAACGGATATTGGTCCGGATGCCAGGCCGGTTGCTATAGAATCTGTCTGTCCTAATGGATCATCCCAAAGATAGGTAACCGGGATTGTAGTTCCGGTAGAAGTAACCGTAGCAGTTCCTGTATTATCTCCATTGCAATATAAATGAGTTGGTGAAACAGAAATAACAGGACCTGGAATATCATCTACAGTTACAGGATAAGTTAGTGAACAACCATTGGCATCAGTTATTATAACATAATATGGGTCTCTTGGAAATAGATCAATCACAGTATCATTGGTAGTAGCTAACGGATCATCCCACAGGTAAAAATATGGTAGTGTGCCTCCGGAAGTTATAATAATAGCTGTACCATTATTGTACCCGCAAGTAGAGGCATAACTGATATCCGTGGCAGATAATGGAGTTGGTTCGTTAACCTGGATCGTATCAGTTTGTGCACAGCCATGAATATCAGAAACAGTAACAATATAAGGTCCGGCATAGAGATTAGTAACGATTGTAGAATTTCCAGTACCGGGAGGAGCCCAGCTATAAGAATAAAAAGGAGTTCCTCCCTGAACATCTAAGTATATAGCTCCATCATCATTTCCATTACAGCTTACATTTATAACAGAATCGTTAATAACAATAGGATCCGGTTCGGAGATAATAACTGTGTTTGTTGTTATACAATTGTCAATGTCTGTAATGATCACATTATGTATGCCCCAACATAACCCTGTGGCTGTTGGAGTGGTTTGTCCGTCAGTCCAGAGATAAGTGTAAGGAGCTACACCTCCACCCACCATTACTACAGCAGTACCATCGCAATCACCATTGCAGCTTGCATCGGTTGATGATATAATAGCGCTGGCTAATAATGTTGGTTCATTTATTGGGATAATGTTAGAAGTAATGCAGCCATTTGCATCTGTAACCGTAACAGTATATATGCCTCCCGATAAACCTGAAATAAATGTTACACCGCTATCAATCATGATACTGCTACTATTCTCCCAAATATATGTTAACGGAGGAGACACCCCTGATGCAAAAACCTCAGCAGTTCCATTGGCATCTCCTGAACAGGTTACGTCATTAATAGAAATACTGTCAATATCGGGTCCGGTAATATCATTGATTATAACAGGCATTGTATAAGAACAGCCATTGGCATCGTACACAATTGGATTATATACATCTGCATAAGCATTAAAAATACATGAGCCAACTGTTGTGAACGGGTCATCCCATGTAATTACATAGGGGGCAACACCGCCAATTACATTGACACATGCTTGGCCATTGTTAAAACCGCACGTTGAAGGTGAAACAGTTTCGTATAAACCTAATATCTGTGGTTGGGTAATAATTACATTTGCCGTTTCAATACACCCGTTTGCATCTGCAACGGTTACAATATAAACGCCATTACATAGATTATCCGCAACAGGAGTAGTATGGAATAGAGGATCATTCCACTGATAGCTATATGGAGATACACCTCCGGATACACTAACGGTAGCATCACCATCACAATCACCATAACAGGTTACATTGTTGGATGTAGTATTTGCAACCAATGGTTGCGGTTCAGTGATAATAACCGATGCAGTGGCTGTGCAACCATTATTATCAGTAACATTAAGATCGTAAATACCGGCACATAGGTTTATTGCCTGGGCGTTTGTTTGCCCATCACTCCACAGATAGGTGTACGGAGGCGTACCGCCTGTGACGAAAGATTGTGCAAAACCGATGCAGTTTCCATTGCAGTCAATGTTTCCGCTGGAAGTAATTGAAGCGGTAAGGATGGGAGGTGTACCAACAATAGCAGTGGCAGTTGCAGTACATCCATTTGCATCTGTAAGCACCACATTAAATGTATCAGCACATAGACTGCCTGCTGTAGTTGTAGTTTGCCCGTCATTCCATTGGTATGTATATGGCGCTGTACCATTAACTGTACTTGCTGTTGCAGTACCATCACATGACCCGAAACAGGATTCATCTGTTGAGGTTGTACTGACTGTCATAGGTGGGGGATTGCTTATTACAAAGTTCCCTATTTTAATGCAACCATTGGCATCTGTGATAATAATATTGTATATGCCGGTACAAAGGTTTGTAGCGGTGGCTGTAGTTTGAGAAGCCGGGTCATTCCAGAGATAAGTATATGGAGGTGTACCACCTGCAACTATAACACCGGCAGACCCATCACAGGAATCAAAACAGGCAGGATTTGTGGAAGAAGGATTAAATAAAATAGGTGCCGGTTCATATATGGTAACTGAAGCAGATGTAATGCAATTATTATTATCTTTTATAGTAACAATGTATGTGCCGGCTAATAAGTTGACAGCAGTTGGTGCCGTTTGATTCATTATGTCATCCCATTGGTAAGTAAAGGGAAAGGTGCCACCTGAAACACTTACGGTTGCAAGACCATCATTTCCGCCATTACAGGTAACACTGTCGCTATTGATAATTATTGCAGTTGGACCGTCTAAATCAGCTATGGTAACAGGAGTATTTTCCTGGCACCCGTTGGCATCTGTAATGGTTACAATGTATGTTCCGGCAAAAACATTACTTATAAAGGCAGTGGTCTGATTACCCGGTGTCCACAGGTAAGAATATGGGCCTGTACCACCTGAAACACTAATTGTGGCTATACCATCATTTTGTCCGCAGTGAGCATCACTATGGAATTCAGATAAAACTATTGCCAAAGGTTCTTCAACCATTACACTATCTGTAAAAGTACACCCATTGGCATCGGTGATGAGGACGTTGTAAATACCGGCACACAAATTTTTAACATCATAAGTGATAGTTAGTAAAGGGTCATTCCATTGATAAGAATATGGTGGAGTACCACCAGAAGGAAATGAATAAGCATTGCCGTCACATGAACCATTGCAACTCGCACTGTCACTTAATGTTGTATTAGACAATATGATTGGTGTATTAATTGTGGCTGTTGCTGAAACCACACATCCGTTGGTATCTGTAACATTTACATTATGGGAGCCAATAGAAAGTCCTGTTGCTGTAATTGTGGTTTGCGATCCGGGGTTATTCCAGAGGTAAGTGTAAGGAGGTGCACCTCCTGCCATAGATACAGTAGCGGTTCCGTCATTGCTGCCAAAGCAGCTTACATCGGTAGTAGAAGATATGGTAGCAGTGCCGGGAGGAAGATCATTAACAGTAGTAGTAGCCGTAGCCGGACAACCCAAAATGTCTGTAACGGTAACACTATAAACTCCGGCTAATAGATCAATAGCTGTTGCTGTGTTTTGTGATAACAGATCGTTCCATAAATAACCATATAATCCATTGCCTCCGGTTGCGGTAACAGTAGCGCTGCCATCAGCCAATCCACAGTGTGCATTAATGGCTGAAGTAGTTAGTGTGATGATATCTGGTTCACCTGTTGTAACAGATGTAGTATCTTTACATCCGTTGGCATCGGAAACCGTTACTCCGTAAGTCCCTGGGCATAATCCCGTTGCAGTAAAGCCCGTTTGTAACGGGCTTTTCTCTAGTTTAAGGGCTACCCTAGTGCCAGCATTATGGATAAATATCGGTCTGGAAGCCGGTAAGGACTTCACCCGAGTCGACATCTGTGGCATTATCTGTAGCGGTTTTGCCACCCCCCGCATGGCCATTATCGGCATCATACCAAAATATGGCGTTAACAATTCCTGTGCTGTCAATGTACCAGCCGTAGCTTCCCAATACGGTATTGATGGCTGTAGTATTTAGTCGTGTGTCAGCCGATTTGACATCACTGGCACTCTTCAGATACCCCTCTGTAGCCAACGCACCAATGTCAACGAAGGAATTGAGGTCCTCGCCTGCCTCCAGGACGGCATCTTGGTCACC
>JBDRNO010000024.1:0-2225 GCA_043811005.1 Bacteroidota bacterium
CGGAGGAAACTGGCTTCCCCAATCTGCAACCTGGGGTCATAATACTATGAATGACCAGACAGGTCACGGACTGCCACCACGTGATGCAACAGACGTAGTTCCCCACAGACCAAATTCTCCATTAAGAACACTTTTTTCATGGTGCGGCAAGCATTCAAAATGGGCAGGCGATGGTACCAATATAGGTGGACCCAGTTATTTAAGGGATGGGCGTTTAGGGGCATCGCAGTTTGTGGGAACAGTAGTATTATATGCTGACGATCCCAATAATATGGGTACGGATAGCCCAAATCAACCATCTTCCACAGAACATTATGGGTCGGATGATCCGCATACTTATAATAACAGCCAGTTTAATGAGGCAAAAATGTCTTCGGAATATACTTCGGTAATGAATGCAGGTTATCCTGATCCGATTCACGCAGATGGTGTAGATCAGGATAATGCCGATCTATATGGAGGTACCCCGGGAGGGTATTCGCAAACACATACTTTTGGTCCATATTCATTAGCCCCCGGTGATAGTGCAAGAATTGTGATTGCTGAAGGTGTCGCGGGAATAAATCGTGATTCTGTTTATACAATTGGCGAAAAATGGCTGGATTGGGATGGAGGGGGAAGCGGACCTTACGAATTACCGAATGGTTCGACGACCAGTGACGGAGATATTTATAAAAATACCTGGGTATTTACAGGTGTAGATTCTCTATTTAAAACATTTAAAAGAGCCAAGGATAATTATGATATTTATTTTAGTCAGGGATTATCAATACCTGAACCTCCTCCTCCGCCTTCACAATTTTCTGTTAATTCCGGTGGGGACAGGATAGTACTTAGCTGGGCTAAAAATGCAGAATCAGCTCCGGGTTTTGCCGGGTATAATATATATCGCGCAAAATTTGTTCCCGATACTACGTATGAGCTTATTAAAACTATCAACGGATCAGGAACTAATCTATATCCGGATTTGACCCCACAAAGAGGATTTGATTATTACTATTACATAACTGCTTTTAATGATGGCAGCACCAATGATGTAAATCCGGGCGTTCCCCTGGAAAGTGGCAAATTTTATACAATGACCAGCGAGCCGGCATTTTTAAAACGTCCGGCGGGTAAAAAATTGGCGGATATAAAAATAGTACCTAATCCTTACAATATAAGAGCAAGAGAATTACAATTTGGTAAAGACGGATCAGGTGAAGATAGAATCATGTTTTATAATATACCAAAAGTCTGTCGTATAAAAATATTTACTGAACGCGGAGATTTAGTTAATACTATAGAGCATTTTGACGGTAGTGGCGATGAAGAATGGAAACAGTTGACTTCTTCGAGGCAGGTAGTAGTAAGCGGACTCTATATCGCCCATATTGAAGTATTGGAAGATCAATATGATGATAATGGTGTTCTCGTTCTAAAGAAAGGTGATAGTATTATTAAAAAATTTGTAATAATTCGCTAAATAAAATTAGAATTATATAGAAGGAGACTATACAAATGAAGAAAATAAAAAAGATCTTTCCTGCTTTTATTGTAAGTATATTTATTTTTATCACCTGTTATACAACCAGCTGTGATGATTTTACATCTGAGGAGTTCGAAATTTCGGCATTGGACGCAAAAGCCTGTCAACAACTTCAAAGACATGATTCATTGGGATATGATACGGTAAAAACCGTATCGTTGTTGGATTTCGATGTGAAAATAGCAGTGGATACAAGTATCTGGGTTGACACATTGATTTGGGTAGATACGGCTTTCGTAGATACGACAATACTTGTTGATACTACTCTCGTGTTAGGCTGGTACGAATCGGTTATTTATGCTCCAGGTAATAACAGATATAAGTCGGTGTATATCCCTCAAATAATTGATTCTTTGGACTCGGTAGGCATTGATATAACCAATACCACAGAAAATAAATTTAAAATAATTACTGTGGCTGATCTTGATACTAACTACATAGTATTAAAAACGTCATTAAATTCTTTAACCTTCTTTTTCGACAGGAGTGTTTCAATAAATATTATAAATCAGGCAGGAGAAATTATAAGTGTATCTAATAAAAAAATGCCTTTAGAAACAGCAGCCGGGTGTACAAAGTTAGATGACAATGATGTTGAAGTGCCTTTCATACAGACCAGAATGGAAATCAGGGTACCTGACAATGTTTCATTGCTGCAATTAATTAAAAACGAGCAAACGAAATCAAGAACCATACA
>JBDRNO010000025.1:0-12592 GCA_043811005.1 Bacteroidota bacterium
TTTGTTTTTAGCGGTGTTCGTGAATTCCGCGGAGTTTATCCTGAGGGACGAAGGGCTCCATTTCGTATTTCGTAGCATCTACAATCACTTAACCAACGTAATATTCCCCGTTCGCTCAAACTCTACACCATCTTTATAAGCTCCTTTTAGAATATACACAAACACAGCAGGATTCATTTTTTTACCGTTGAAAGTACCATCCCAGCCAACATCTGCCGGATAAGTCCCCTCTTCAGCCCACACTTCATTTTTACTGCCTTCAAAGACCGACTCTCCCCAGCGGTTATATATTATCAACTCCAGCCAACCTATCCCGCTTCCCCTCACATATAATATATCATTAATTCCATCTTCATTTGGGGAAAACAGCGTTGGAATAAAAAGAACTGTATCTTCAATTGCATCTATATCTAAAGTTGCAGTATCAGCACATCCGTTGGAATCTGTTGCTATCAGGGTAACTTCATACTGCCCTTGTTCATTATAAATATATGATGGATCCTGATCTGTTGACGTACCATCGTCATCTCCAAAATCCCATTCCCATTGGCTTGCTCCAATGCTTTCATCAGTAAATGAAACTGTCAAAGGAATATTTCCTTGATTGGGAGCAGCATCAAAATCCGCTAAAACACCGCCGGCAACATTTATAGTAACTGAATCTGCTGCGCTTGTGCAACCATTATTTGTGTATGCAATAACATAATAAGCAGTATCACTGTTTGGGCTAACTGATATTGAAGATACGGTATCACCGGTACTCCATAGATATGTATCACCACCTGAAGCGCTTATTGTAATCTCATCACCACTGCAGATAACCGTATCTGATGTCAAATTGATCGTCACAACAGGATTTAATGCTGTATCAACAGTAATAAAAATAGTATCCGGCTGGCTCACGCATCCATTTAATGTTCCTGTCACAGAATAGTATGAATCAACGTTAGGATTCACCACAATTGTTGCTGTAGCATCACCGGTGCTCCAGATATAAAAGCCGGCACCGGAAGCGGTCAATGTTACATCACCTCCCGGGCAAACCGTATCCTGACTGGATGTTATATTCACTATTGGGTAAGGATTAACCAGGATCGTAACAGAACCGGCAGGACCCTCACAACCATTAACCGTTTCAGTTACATAAAAAGTAGTATCGGTAGCAGCGCCTGAGGAAAAAGGACTTCCGGTATATATAGAATCATTTAAAGCAGCATCTGAATACCAGGTCAATGTACCACCGCTACCTGTTGCTGTCAGGTCGGCAATTGAATCTCCTTCACAATAAGTCGAATCATTAGTAACAGGAGCCGGTGGAAGAGGAATTATCGTTATTATCACTGTATCGGGCGGGCTTTCACATCCACTGATCGTTTCGGTAACATAGAAGCTGTCGGTTGCCGTAGCACCTGAAGCAAACGGACTTCCTATACCTATATAATTTGTCAGGCCGGCATCGGAATACCAGGTAAGTATACCGGTAGTACCTGCAGCTATCAGATCAGCAATCGCATCACCCTGGCAATAGGTTGCATCATTACTTGCAGTTGGAGCCGGGGGTAAAGGATTCACTGTTATTATTACTGTATCATGTGGACTTTCACAACCTATTACGGTCTCGGTAACATAGAATGTATCGGTTGCAGTAGCACCTGAATTAAACGGACTCCCGGTACCTATGGAATCAGAAAGGGCGGCATCAGAATACCAGGTCAGGGTCCCTCCTGTGCCGGTTGCAGTCAGGTCGGCAATTGGATCACCCTCACAATATGTCACATCATTTGCAGCCGGTGCCGGTGGCGCTCCAATATCATAGATCACAAAAGGACTAAAAACAATAATGCACCCATTGCCATCGGCTATGGTCAAGGTATAGGAGTCAGCAGGCATATCAATAAAATTCAATGAATCTCCACCCACGACAGTAGCTATACTATTAGTCCACTGATATGTTAAGGGGGCAGTACCCGAAGCGGTTATTCCTGTGATTGAACCATCGCTGTTCCCGCAACTGCTTGAATCAATTGCCATAAAAGTTGTATCAATAACCGGTAGCGAATTAACGATCACTGTTACTATTGCAGATGTATCATCACATCCGAATGTATCTGTTACCACAACCTCGTAATCCCCTCCTGAAGAAACAACAATGCTCTGTGATACCAAACCCGTACTTGATCCATTCAACAACCAATCATAAGTATTAGCAGGATCAGATTGCAGTATTACACTATCACCCGGGCAAAAAGTCGTTGGACCGGAAGGAGTAATATTAGCTGTCAATAAAGGTGGTTGGTTAATAGTATAGCTATCGTTTATCGGACAGTTATTGGCATCGGTAACTGTAACATTGTATGTTCCTGCACATAAACCTGTTGCATTATCAGTGGTTTGAGAATCAGGATCATCCCAAAGATATGTATAGGGAGCAGTACCTCCGAATGTGGTAACCATAGCGGAACCATCACATTCCCCGAAACAGGATGCATCATTTCCTGATGTTGAAAGAGTTAAACCGGAAACCGGCTGACCAATAATATAACTATCAGTGATGATACATCCATTGGCATCAGTGACTGTAACGTTATAAGTTCCGGCACATAATCCGGTAGCATTAGCATTAGTCTGGGATCCTGGGTCATCCCACAGGTAAGTATATGGAGGAGTGCCGTCTGACGCAGCAACAGTAGCATCACCGTCACAGCCACTAAAGCAGGTAGCATCATTACCGCTTGTTGAAGACGATAAAGCGATTGCCGGCTGACCTATGACGTAACTGTCTGGGGTACTACATCCATTGGCATCAGTAACAGTAACATTATATGTTCCGGCACATAAACCGGTAGCAGTAACTGTAGCTTGTGTTCCGGGATCATCCCACAAGTAAGTATATGGAGAAGTGCCGCCTGATGGAGCAACCGTGGCATCACCATCACAGCCGCCAAAACAGGAAGCGTCATTACCGGTTGTTGAAGATGAGAGGGTAGCCGGCTGATTTACAACATAACTGTTAGAATTAACGCATCCTTCGTCATCTGTAACGGTAACATTGTAAGTTCCTGCACATAAACCGGTTGCAGTAGCCGTACTCTGTGATGCAGGATCATCCCAGAGGTAAGTATAAGGAGAAATGCCACCTGAGGGAGTAACCGTGGCATCACCGTCACAATCCCCGAAACAGGAGGCATCATTGCCTGAAGTGGGAACAGTATAAAGGGGGACGCATGGAGCAGTAAGGCAGAAAACATTGGTAACAGGAGTGAAAGTACTCGTTGAAGGGTTAATATTTCCGTCAGAACCGCCGGAAAAAGTAGTTACAGCCGGGACGGCCACTGCCGGTGAATATCCAGGTTGAGTTGCTCCGTATGTGCTTTCATTGCATGTTGTTATACCTGCGTCATCTGTTTTGTATAACTGAAAATCCCAACTGGTCATATTACCCTGCATACTCCCGAGAATATAACCTCCGTCACTTGTTTGCTGACCCCGTCCGAGAATAGCCCCTATTCCCGCTGAATAATGTTGTGATATTTGTATTGTACCTGCACTGTTTGTCTTCAATAAGAAAGTTTCTATAGTTAACGGGAATAAATTATCAATTGTAAAACCAAATGCAGCATAGCCATTATCGCTCGTTTCCTGTACTGATGATGGTTCGTCAGCGAGTCCCATATCATACGAAGTTGACCAATTGATATTTCCGGAACCATCTGTTCTCATCAGAAAAACATCGCCTGCATCAAGACCGCCTACATTGGCATCTGTCCAGCCCGTAACAAGTAGTTCATTTGTACTTATCTTCTGAAGAGACATCGCTTCTTCCGAATCAGCATCATCCCCGTATGTTTTAGCCCATGAAAGATTACCACTGAGATCGGTTTTTATGATAACGGCATCAGTGGTCGTATCCGGGCCGAAAACCTGAGGAGTAGACCCAACTATAATATACCCGTCAGATACCTCTATTACATCCTGACCCGACTCATCATCCACATTGCTGATCTGAAATGCCCTGTCCCATGTCATGGTTCCTGTACTGTTGGTCTTTAAAAGATAGAAATTGGATGAATCCTTAGCGCTGAAACTATATGTGGATCCGGCCACGATATAGCCGCCATCAGAGGTTTGTTTAACTGCATAACCATACTCCTCATCACCCCCGCCATAATCCCTTGACCATTGAATTGTACCGCTGGCATCTGTCTTTATTAAAATAAGTTCCGAACCAAGAGAACCTGTAATTATATAACCACCGTCAGAAGTCTGCTTTACGTCATTGGCTGTATAGTAGGCAAAAAAACCACCATAAGATTTAGCCCATGTCACCGTGCCGGCAGTGTCTGTTTTAATAAGGACAGCGGAAGTACCAAAAATATCAATATCGGTTCCTGTTATTATGTAGCCATCGTCAGAGGTTTGCCGGACATTACCGAACAGATCCATCATACCTACATCATAACTGATCTGAAAAGTGACCTGTTGTGCGGCAGCATTTATGAACAAGCAGCAAACTATTGCAAAAGAATATGTTTTTTTGATATTAAGGATAATTTTCATGTCAGTAGTTTTATTATTTTTGATAAGAAAAAAGTAAATTGCAAACAGGCTTCTGACGGCACTAAATTAATGATTTTTTTTATATAATCGTAATTTACAGATATTTGCAGAACAAAATTAAGAACATAACTATTCAAATTAATTAATCCGCCAGCTGGCGGATGCCACTAATTAAACGAATTAACACTAATTAACGCAAGTTGCCACCTATTACTTTTTGTTTGGTAAGACATATAATTGCTACACTGCTCTCCATGTTTGTATTTTTCATCCTGAGCTATATTGAAAAAAAAGTCAGAAAAAGGAAAGATAAAATATAGTGTACTGCTTAGGACATAACTTTGCAAATTGATTAAAAAAGAATGCCACTAAAGCTCAAAAGCACTAAATCCCAATAAATTATTTAACAATTGATTTATTTTTTTTTTGGATTTTGTGTTTTAGTGATTTAGTGGCAAAAGAAAACATTGAATAATGAAATCACTACTATTAGTAAATCTACTATGTTTCTTAGCCAATATGGTTTTTGCTCAAATCAAGTTTGATTACACAGGGGCAGACGTGGTTATTGATTACTTTCTAAATGATAAAAAAGAAAATATTCCCGGGATAATTAATCATCCCGGGTACCTGCATGTATTTGAGCACAGTAAAAAATATTCTTCCACCCCACTCGATCAGGAATCGCTGAAATCATCCTTATCGGGACAATCAAATGGTTTTGATTATACCAATATAGACGAACGTCTTGACACTCTCAGGCAGATCATCACTAATCTCAAGGCAAATGAACAATTAATGAATGATGATTTCGGGAAGCTTACCTTAAGATATCTCCCTAATGATTACAAGCAAAATGCAGCGGTTTTCTTTATTGCAGGCGGGTATAACGGAATTGCCATGGGTGGTAAAATTGCTATGAATATTGACTGGAAACAGTTTCGCAAGGATAAACAGGAAATATTCCTTTACCTCTCGCACGAATTATTTCATATCGGCTTTGAACAATATCAAACTGCTCCTGATGTTTTTTCCATTAAAACAGTAGACGATCTGAAAAAGATCATAATGTATTATACAATGAACGAGGGCATAGCCACACTGGTCCCTTACGAATATAGAATTATGATCGATGCAATTAAAGATTACGATTATTCTGTTTTGACAGATAGCGCCTTACTTTCTCAAAAATTACAACAGTTCAATAAACTGATGAAGGAAATAGAAGTTAAAAAAGACAGCTTAATATCAAATGAATTGTTAAATAAAGCGCTGGGAGAATGTTCAGGTGACAGATTGTTTTATATTGCCGGTTGTTATATGGGGCATAAAATAGAGCGGAAACATGGCAGAAGTATGCTTATTGAACTTATTAAAAAGTCTCCTGCGGAGTTCTTTGAAGTCTTTGATAAGATTGAATAAAAAAAGCGTTCGTAATTTTTAAAAAGTATAAAATTCATTATCTTTACAAAAAATTAATCAAAATGGGACTTCAGCTAAAATACATAACTGATCAGAATGGACAACAAACAGCAGTTATCATTCCAATGAAAAATTGGGAAAAATTTCAGAAAGAACACGAAAAACTGGAAAATAAGATTAAAGTTCTTAATGGGATTGCTGACGCCCTTGATGAAATAGAAGACATTAAAAAAGGAAAGGAAAAAGGAAAAACTTTAAGAGAATTTTTAGATGAGTGTTAATATAATTTCAACTCAGAACTTTTAAAAAGAGGCAAAAAAACTCTTAAAGAAATATGCTTCATTAAAAGGGGAACTTGAAAAATTAGACACTGAACTAATAACCAATCAAAAGTCAGGAACTGCTCTCGGAAATAATGCTTACAAAATTAGAATTGCTGTAAAAAGTAAGGGGAAAGGAAAAAGAGGAGGATTAAGAGTTATTACCTACCTTGAAATTGAAACTCTTGTCGAAAACCCGACAACTGTATTTCTATTAAGTATTTATGACAAATCAATTACTGCAACCTTAAATAAAAAAGAAATAAGAAGATTGATTGAAAACAGGAAGTTTAAACAGAGGAAAAATTGGCAACATTACATAACAAACCCTATTTCTTTTTTCCTTGCCAAAGTATCACTGACACGACACTATTTGATTTTTTTTACCTGCCAATCCAATATTTTCCCAAAAAAACAGTTCTTTATGCTATTACTTCGAAAAGTTTTGTTTTTTAGCAAAGTTTTTCCTGCCGCTAAGGCACACCAGTACGCTGCGCTACGGGGCAGGCAAAGGCACAAAGTTACACCAAACTTTTTCACACAAGTCTTTTTGAAATCCTCATTAAAATATATCTGCATTCTATTCCTGCTTACTATCATAGCTTGCAAAAAGGATTCACCCATTACCGATCCTTCTGCAAAACTTGAGTTTTCGACTGATACCGTACTTTTTGACACTGTATTCACCACTATCGGCTCTACCACATATTACCTGAAGGTTTACAACAGGAACAAAAAAATGATCAACATATCATATATCCATTTAGCCGGGGGAAGCAATTCCCGGTTCAGGATGAATGTGGATGGGATCCCAACCAATTACTTAACTGATGTTGAGATAGCTGCCCAGGACAGCATGTACATTTTCGTTGAAGTGACCATTGACCAGACAAGCGGAACACTTCCTTTTATTGTCAGTGATTCAATCGTTTTTCTCACAAACAATAATATCCAGGATGTTAAACTGGTCGCATGGGGGCAGGATGCGCATTTTTATAATGGAAATACTATCTGTGATGAGACATGGATAAATGATAAGCCATACGTGATCTACAACTCCATTTTAGTAGACTCATCATGCACTTTAACAATTGAAGAGGGGGTTAGTATTTATTCTCACAATTATTCAGGGCTTTTTGTTAAGGGTACGTTATTGGTTAACGGGACAATGGATGAACCTGTTACGTTCCAGGGGGACCGGCTGGAAAGTTTTTACGATGATGTGCCGGGGCAATGGCTGGGTATTTTTATCCTCCGAAACAGTGATAATAACACAAGTATTATCGGGCATACTATAATAAAAAACGCTTTGTATGGTGTGTCTGCCGGCTCTCAAGCCAACACCGATCTGAATTCTTTTACATGGGATAATCATCCTGAAGTGCTGCTCAATAATACCATTATTCAAAACATGTCGGTTACGGGAATTTTCGGGTTCCTATCATCCATACAGGCAGTGAACTGCCTGGTGTTCAATTGCGGGGAGCAAAATGCACAATTGGTATTTGGAGGTTATTATGATTTCAATCATGTTACCTTAGCTAATTACGGCACCAGTATAATTGAGCATAAAGACGCCATATTACAGTTGGGAAATTTTGCAGAGAATGACCTGGTTCATATCTCTGCTGATCTGGATGCTACATTTACCAATTGTATAATATACGGAAGCATTGATGATGAAATTGACCTGAATGATGATCAGCTTGCTCAGTTTAATTACCTGTTTGAAAACTGTTTGCTGAAAACAACCAATAATACGAGCGTTACTAATTATATTTCCATTATAAATAATCAAGACCCTTTATTTGTTGATATTACAGAAGACGACTATCACCTGCAATCTACTTCGCCATGCATAGATGCCGGCAAGCCAACTTCAGTGACTGATGACCTGGAGGAAAATTTAAGGGATGGTGTCCCTGATATTGGGGCGTATGAATATATTCCTTAGCAGCCCCTCCCCTATTCCGACCCTTTCCCGGTTACTTGCCAACCCTACCGGGTGATCACCAGAATTCTATGGTTAAGTGTGACACCGTCCTATCCAATAGTATTTTGCAATAAAAAAATAAAGACATAACTTCGTAAATTCATCAAAAAGAATATTAGAATCCGGAAAAAAAAGTTGAACAGGAGGAGAAAGGATGAAAAAGATCATACTCTGTGTTTTTCTAATTATGCCCTGGTTCTCTTTTGCCCAAACCAAAGTTGATTCTCTTGAGAGAGCGCTGGATAAGGCAAAGAGCGATACAAACAAAGTGAACCTGCTCAATGAATTGAGCAGAGCGCTTTGGGGAACAGGCAGTTATGACAGATCGCTTGAATACAGCGGAGAAGCGCTGGTTTTGGGGAAAAAGCTGGGATTTGTAAAGGGTACCGGACAAGCATTAAATAACCAGGGTATTGTTTACAGGCACAGGGGGGATTATGACAAAGCCCTGGAAAATTATTTCAGCGCGCTGGATATCTATGAAAAACATATAGAAACATTCTCTCCGGGAGAAGAGCCGTTTTGGGTGGTTAAAGGAAAAGCGGTATTATTGAACAACCTGGGGCTTATCTATTGGAACAAAGGCGATTATGCAAAAGCATTGGAATATTATACACGATCCATGAAGATAGATGAAGAAATAGGAGACAGGAACGGGGAAGCGATATGCCATTTGAATATGGGGATAATACATGACGACCAGGGTAATTACGATAAGGCGCTCGAGAATTATTTCATGGCATTGAGGATCTTTGAGGACATCCCCAACAAGAAAGGGATCGCGGTTTCACGTAATAATATCGGGCTTATATACATGAATAGAAAAAATTATGACAAAGCCCTTGATAATTTCAGGTATTCCCTGGTAATCCGCAAAGATATAGGTGATAAAAATGGAATGGCAAGTTCATACAATAATATCGGGATTATTTTTGAAAAGCAGGAAAAATACGACCTGGCGATCGAAAATTACTTCGAAGCAGTAAAGATCATGAAGGAATCCGGTGATTCAAGGGGATTGGCTTCCTGTTATAACAATGTTGCAAGCATATATGCAAAGCATGTCTTCTCCGGTGATCCCACACTTATTTCAGGTTTTATTTCCGGCATTAAGAATCTGAAGGGCTTTAATGATGTGAATGATACATCAAAAAGCACATTGACGCTGCATGAAGAAGCTCTCCGGTACCAATGGGAAGCGCTTGCTATCCAGGAAGAGATAGATGACAAGAGAGGTATGACCTACTCTTTGAATGGCATGGGAAAGATATATAACTGGCTGGGGGATGCAGAAAAGGCAATTCAATCTCATCTTCGAAGCAGCGAAATTGCTGAAGGGATAGGAGCGAAAAGGGAGCTGCAAAATGCATACGGTGGTTTGGCTGAAGCATACAGTACTGCCAATGACCATACAAAAGCATACCGGTATATCCAAATGTCGTCAGATTTAAAAGATACACTATTTAACGAGGAAAAGTCAAAGGAAATAGGCAAGCTGGAAGCGGGATATGAGATGGAGAAAAAACTGGCAGAAGAGATGGCTGAAGCTGAGACTAAGGTTAAAGCCGAGGCAGAAAAACAAAATCGCAAGAACCTGCTACAGTATTCGGGGATCTTTATATTTATCGTGATGCTGTTTGTAGGTGTGTTCATGCTCGGCAAATATACCATACCTATCCGCTTTGCCGAAGGGATCATATTTTTTACATTCCTTCTCTTCTTTGAATTCACACTTGTTCTTTTAGACCCATACATTGAACTTTACAGTTCCGGTGCACCTGCGATCAAGTTAGCTTTTAATGCGGTTCTGGCAGCGCTAATATTTCCATTACATAGTTTTTTTGAAGGTACCCTGAAAAGTAAGATACTTAAGCAAAAGAGGGAAGAACATAAAACCCGGCTCACCAGAATCATAACGGTCATCATTCTGCTAAGCGTACAATCACTTATAAACCCTTTTAATGTTTACTCTGAACCGGATACCACTGCCGGAACGGGCTTGCATACCGGGAAGATTGATAGTCTTATCAATTTGCTTGCATCGGAGGAGACAGGTACAGCAAAAGTCAAAATACTAAACTCCCTTGCCCAGGAGTATTACCTAACCGATCTGGACAGTGCTATGGATTACCATCAGAAAGCTCTCGATCTGGCATCTGACATCAATTATCGTGACGGAATGGCAGTAAGCTATCACGGAGTGGGCTTAGTACACTATTATAATTCGAATTTCGAAAAAGCAATTATTGGATGGCAAGAGCAGTACGACATTGAAAAGGAGCTTGGAAACACAAAAGGTATGTCAACCTGCGTCAACAATATCGGGGTTCTCTACGGATTTCTCGGAGACTATAACAAAGCGTTGGAATACTATTTCATTAACCTCCGGATGCAGGAAGAAATGACCGGATCTGACGATCCTGAAATAGTATTGACCGGCAAAAAAAACCTTGCAGATAACTATAATAATATCGGTTTGATATTTTCAAAGCAAGGCATCTATGACAAGTCACTGGAATTTTACCTGAAGAGCCTGAAAATAGCTGAAGAGATAAATGAATTATCAGATACCCCCGAAAATAAAATGAAAATAGCCGTGTCGTTTATTAATATAGGTATAAACTATAAAGACCAGGGATATCTTAAAACTGCAATGAGTTATTATTTTAAAGCAAAAGAACTCTATGAAAACCTGATAGAAGATCTTGCAGATAATGTAGAATGGATAGAGGCAAAAAAAGGACTGGCAGGAGTGTTTAACAATATCGGAGCTGTTAATCACACATGGAATGAACGCAATACTGCCCTTGAATACTATTTAATGAGCATAAAGACAGATAAGGAGATAGGTAACAAACAGGGCATGGCTCAATCATACAATAACATTGGTGATGTTTACCTTGATATGATGCAAGAGACACAGGATTCAGCTAACATTTACGATCTCAGCAGTAAGGTATTTGAATACCACAAAGCTGCCTTAGACCTTCAAAATGAGATCGGTGACCAGTACGGTTTTACCTATTCATTGTTCGGTATGGGATTAGCCCTTAGCGCACAAGGCAAACTTATGAAATCCAGGAGTTACCTTGAAAGGGCATATCTCATCGCTGATTCTATTGAAGCAAAATCCAGGGCAATGGAGCTCAGTAGATTTTTAGCTGAGAACTATGCCTCCACCGGTGATCATAAAATGGCATTTGAGTTTTTCAGGAAACATTCCTCTTTAAAAGATTCTCTTTTCAATGAAGAAAAATCCAAGGAGATAGGAAAGCTGGAAGCGAGATATGAGATGGAGAAAAAGATGGCAGAAGAAAAAGCTGAAGCTGAGGTTATTGCTAAGGCAGAGGCAGAATTGATGGCAAGGAGAAATAATTTACAGTATTCCGGTATCCTGATCTTTATCGTGTTGTTATTTGTTGGTATGTTTATGCTGGGAAAAATTAATATACCTATTCGCTTTGCAGAAGGGATCATATTTTTCACATTCCTTCTGTTTTTCGAATTCACACTTGTTCTTTTAGATCCATACATTGAACTTCACAGTTCAGGTGCTCCTGCAATAAAGTTAGCTTTTAATGCGGTGTTAGCAGCGCTCATATTTCCATTACATAGTTTTTTTGAGGAGATGCTGAAAAAGAGGATAATGAAGAAAACCAAAAAGCAGTGAAAATCAACCTGTATAACGTGTATTTTTTAACTAATGCAAACCATACGGTTCTTTACACCGGAGTAAGCAATGATTTGACAAGAAGAGTTTTTCAACACAAAAAGAAATTGATTAAGGGATTTACCCGGAAATATAATGTCGACAAGTTAGTTTACTTTGAAATGTTTGATTTTATTGATTTAGCCATTGCAAGGGAGAAACAGATAAAAGGATATTCAAGGGCAAAAAAAGTTGCGCTTATCAATAAATTTAACCTCAAATGGAATGATCTGTATGAAAATGGGAAAATACAGACCACATTTTCAGAAAAAAAGCGGAATTCGGAATGAAAGCTGTGCTGAGAACAAGAGATTTCTCATTCCGCTACGCTCCATTCGGAATGACAGCATTTTTGGGGAAAATGGAGGGGAGAGCGGGTGCGGGCATAAGCTAAGTATGTTGTTTGCGAGTAATGGTTTCTATGCCCGCACCCGCTCTCCCCTCTACAACAAAAAACAAATGCTGTCATTCCGAGTGCACAACTTTTGGGGTACAAAAGTAAAAAATACGAATGACGTTGTAAGTTTGCCACGATAAATAAAAAAGCAAGGCAAACTACACAACCCGTCATACCGTTTGGTGCTTTTAAAG
>JBDRNO010000026.1:0-32013 GCA_043811005.1 Bacteroidota bacterium
ACACATCGATTGCAGGACCAATAGATAACTTATTTATTGACCGGAGAGTTGATGTTGTCAGGACAACTGTAATAGATAATAATGCCGTTTTAACCGAATGGCAAGCGCCTGATATTATTTCTGAACTGATAGCTCAATATAGCATCTACAGATCAACAGATAGTATCGATTATATATTACATACAACCGTACCTGCATCTGTTCATGAATATGTTGATCATGAAGTTGATGTAAATGATAAGAATTACTATTACAAAGTAGAAGCTATTAATATATGCGATGTGCCGGTAAACCTGGGTAATCAAGGTTCTTCTATTCTGTTAAACGCAGAATTAATGGAAAATGTGTCCATATTAAACTGGACCCCTTATAAAGGATGGGATACGGGTGTTGATTATTACATTATTGAAAAGCTCAATGACAGGGGTGAATGGAAATTAATAAAGGCGGTTGATGGTAAAACCACTCATTTTGAGGATGACTAGTACCAAATTGCATAAATTGTATTAATTATCATTAAATTCTAACAACATACAATATCATAGAGTATGAAAAAGGCAATATATATATTATTAATATTAATTATATTTTGCATTCCTGATAAACCAGTAATAGCTCAGAACATTGAATTATTTAATAATGATACCACCAACAGGACTGATGCCAATAATTTGAAACAAGGTTATTGGATATATTTTGGTAAGCACAAAAATTTACCCGGTTATAACAAAGATCAAATAGTTGAAGAGGGGAATTATACTGATAACAGAAAAACAGGAATTTGGAAAAAATATTTCCCTAATGGGAAATTACAAAATGAAGTGACATATATAAACAGCCGTCCAAATGGGCATGCAAAAATTTATTACCAAAACGGCAATTTAAAAGAAGAAGGATTATGGAAAGAAATCAGATGGGAGGGGAATTATAAATTTTATCACGAAAACGGAAACCTTTACCATGAATTTGCATATAATTCATGGGGCCAAAGAGAAGGGATTCAAAAATATTATCATGATAACGGACAAGTTATGATCGAGGGAGAATGGGAAGAAGGTCAAGAAGCAGGGTCGGTAAAGGAATACGACAAGAACGGTAATATTAAATCAGAGAAAGTCTTTAGAGAAGGAACATTAGACACGAATTCCACCGTTATTTACATAAAAGAAGAACCGGTCATAGAAAACCCAAAAGTAGCAGCAAGCGAGGCGATAGTTGAAATAAGCGATGAATCCAGCAATCTTGAGCCGTTAAATGGGAACGGTTATTATAAATTATACAATAGAAACAGACAGATTTCTAAAGAAGGGTTTTTTAATAACAACAGACTGATTGATGGAAAATTGTACAGGTATAACAAAGACGGGATTCTGTTAAGTATTGAAGTTTATGAAAACGGGGCTTATGTCGGGGATGTTTTTATGGAAGAACAATAATACAATCATACAATTTAACAATACAATCTATCCGCGTTTCGGCTGACTCAACGGAAGCCTCACCGAAATCCAACTGGCGGGAGCTTAGCGGGAGATATAATTATCCTGAATTTTTTAACTCCTTTTTGGTTCTGCCTGCCCCGTTGCATAACGGGGGCTCGTCCAGCTTATGCCCCTGAAATTTTTTTTTGAGAGACCTCCTGAGCCATGTTCCCTATACCTTCTTTTGGGGATTACCGAAATGATAAATCACCATATTCAGTGATTGACTAGTAATCATTTTCTGCTCATTTTTGTAATAGTAAATTATTTTTTTCAATATAATAGAAAAGTATAACCAAATTAAATAATTAATTATCATGAAAAAGACAATAAGTGAAAAAGAGCTGGACAAATCATTTGTGGATTTTATTGGGTCAATAAAGAAAGAAGAAATAGCGATGGCTATAGCATTTCTAACAGTATCGGCAATAGTGTCTGTATTTATCGTAGTAGCCGGGTTATATAGTTGAAAACGATCTGTAAATATCAAGGCATCAAGTGGTATTGCTTAAGGCAAAGAACTATCCATGAAATTGTGTAATAAAGCAGGAGTATGAAATTTTATTTACCTTTTATACCGATCATTTTCACAACCTTCTCCGCATGCCCTATATTAAATTTCGAGATTCAAGCCCAGGGTTTGAATAATTTAGATATAATAAGCCAGTTGGCTTCCCTGCCGTATATTTTCAATATGCCACCAAACAAGCTCAGCGATTCAAATCCTGTAAATTTTGAATTAGTAACAGAGGATGATCCTACTGCAGACTCCTTCCAAACTGCCAATGATTTTGACGATGCTCATGAAAAGCGAACATTCTATATCGTTAATTCCAATACTAATACCATATATGATAAATTAACTCTCTCATCATCGTTAAATTCAGCAAAAGCCATCGTAAACGGGGAAGAAATTGCAACTGCAAGGATGATTGAAGAACAATTTGAAGATACTATTAATAATATTCGGGAATTTAATTCGAGATACTATGAAGGGAAGGTATATGTGAATTGTGTAGTGGAAAACGACACAAAGAACGGCATTTTTGTTTTGGAACGGGCAGGATACGACATGGATTTTGAAGCAGTGGGGTTTAAAAAAAGAATAGGAACTAAGGTAAAAATGAGGTTATTGTATTCATTGATTGACGAAAAACCCTTTCCGGGAAATGTCTATTACAGGATTTTACAACTGGGTGATGACGGATCATATAGATACAGTGATGTTGAAAAAGTTGTGTGTAATAATGGAAAAAAAAATTATAACAAAAAGGACTTGTAAGTTAAAATAATACCCAATTAAACAATTTAGCAATACAATTTATCCGCCAATTGGCGGATTTTTATTTTTTGCGCTTTATGCCTCCTTCCCGCTACCTTTTTTCTTTATAATCCCTGCTTGCAGGTATATTTTTTAACTCAATATACACTTATTCGGGGATTGACTTTTACCCACGCAACCCTCATATTTGCATAGAGAAATGTAATTCTTTATAAAAAACGGTGATACAGTATCATTAACAGCAGACGCTTCATCAAAGAGTCCATTAATAGCCAGTGGAGGTGTGCTTTTTCCCTGTACCCGAAATTACCCATAAATCAGGAACGATGAAACGCGTAACGGCATTCTTTAAAAGGTTAGAAACACAAGGAAAAGCCGTATCAATTGCACTGCTTTTTCTCACTGTCGTAAATGGCGTACAAGCTCAAAAATACCCACCATGGGAAGAGGATTTTGAAGACCTTGCCATTGGCATTACAGTTGATAATGGCTCCACCGCCTGGAGCAGGACCGATCCAGAGGCCAACTATGCTTCAGTACAAAACCAAAACACCTTGCTCTTTGAAGTAAAAAAGCCCAAACATGAGGTAGTATGGACGACAGAAGTTATCTCCGTACTCTCCCCATGCTCCCTTTACCTTTATGCAGACCTCTCACATTATAAATATAGTGATGGAGGCGATTATGTAAAAGTTTATTACGTAAAAGACGGTGGTCCGGACACAGTTGCGTTTACCAATGGAGAGATGTCCGACAATTTCTATCCTGTAAGAGCAAATGCAACCGTATACGTAAATTCCACCATCAGGATAGTAGCCAAATTTGATAACAACCATGTTACCAACCTAGGCAGGATTGACAATATCAGGGTACTTGAAGGGCCGCTTCCTGAGGCAAATTTCGGGGCAAACGTTTTTACTCTGTGTACAGGCGAATCCGTGGATTTTGTCGATTCAGGCACCAATGCTACTTCATGGGAATGGACATTTAACGGTGGAACACCCACTTCCTCAACCATACAAAATCCCTCAATAATATACAATACAACCGGCACGTATGATGTTAAACAGAAGGTAGTAAATATAAACGGATCCGACTCCGTTACAGCAACCGCATATATCACCGTGTTTACATGTAAAAAGAGCATTAATACAGGCGATTGGGATGATATCGTTAAGCCTACCTGGGATTGTTACTGTGTGCCAGGAATCAGCGACAATGTTTCCATAGAAGCAGGCCATACTGTCACGCTCACTACTGATGCAAATATAGGAGAACTTCTCATCAAAGATGGTGGTACGTTTGTATTCGGAGGAGGTTATACGCTAAGTATTTATGAAAATTTTTCCATACAATCAGGTGGAGTCCTTAGCACCAGTGGTACCGATGGCGAATTATTGGAATTCAGAACAACAAATAAACAATTTTATGTTGAAGGCACGGCTACTGTTAAAAAATTGGACTTGAATGCGGGTGATGATGCATTTTTTATCATGAAAGGAATGGGAACATTAACAGTTACAACGGATATTTACGCTTGGGGTGCTGGAAACACAACAATTTATAACCAAAATAGCGATCTAAATGTTTATGGAGATATTGATGGAGCCAGCACAGGCATGACATTCGGAGCTTCATCAACAGGAATACTCAACATAGGCGGTAGTTTAGTGCCAAACGGAACATTAGGTACGTGGAATAAACATGGTTATTACATAAATTATAATAAAAACACCGGTGAAGATCAAATAATTAAAAGCGCTGATGGTAATTATTACAGGGGATTAATGATTTCGGGATCAGGAACTAAAAGGTTGGAAAGTAACCTTTATAATGAAGATGATTTAGTTTTAGGCGGTACGGCAATGTTAGATCTTAATGGTTATTGGCTTAAAGTAGGTGGTGATTGCAGATTTGAGGGTGGTTCTCTCGTTGGCAACAGCACGGTATATTTATACAAACCATCCCAGGATTCGGACGCACCACAAGAGATTACAGGAAACGCAACATTTTATAACCTTTATATAGATAAACCGGGTAATGACGTGACTCTTAATAGTGATGTGACTGTAACCGGTACATTAACTTTAATAAGCGGTGACATTATTTTAGGTGATAATAATCTCACAATAAGCAATACAGGCTCTATTGCAGGGTCCCCTGGGTTATCAAGCTTTATACAGGCAGATGGCTCAGGAGTAATGAAAAAAGATTGGACAGGAACAGGTTCGTTTACTTATCCTTTGGGCGATGGAAACTATTATACACCGTTTACTCTTACCTTTATATCTCCTACTACTTTTGATCCAGGTGCTAATGTAGCCATAAGTGTTGTGAATGCTATGCACCCCAACCAGGATAAACCAGATCACATCACCAGATATTGGATAATTACTCCAACCGGGATTACAAATCCCAACTATGATGTGAGCTATGAATACATTGATGCAGATATTGTTGGAACAGAATCCAATATGTTTGCAAGAATATGGAGTGGCGGATCGTGGACTGATTATGATGCTGCAACTGTTGCAACCAATACTTTAACCGGCAGCGGAATTACAGCATTTAGCAGTTTTAGCGGTGGAGGGGGCGAAGCATTGCCAATAACTCTTTTATTCTTTGATGCTCAAATGAATGGAGATAAGGTTGACCTAAAATGGTCAACAGCAAGTGAGACCAATAACGATTATTTTACAATAGAAAAAGCCCAAAATCCTCAAGGTTTGCAAAACCCTGAGAGCTTGGAATGGGAAATAGTAACCACTGTACCGGGAGCAGGCAACAGCAACCAGACATTATTCTATGAAGCAGTTGATGATGATCCCTATTTTGGCGTTTCATATTACCGCCTTAAACAAACCGATTATGACGGCAAATACGAATACTCAAAAATGGTTGCTGTTAATTATACGATTGATAAAGATGCTGAATTTATTGTATTCCCTAACCCGTCAGATGGCACAAACTTTAATATAAGGATGAAAGGGTATCTCGAAAATAAGGAAGTGCTTGTGGTTTTGAGAGATGTGTTGGGAAAGACCATATATTCAAAAGTATTGATCACAGATACAAACGGAAATTTCTTAACAGCCATTGATCTTATGAATAATATACCTGCCGGTATTTACATTATTCTCGGATCATCGAAAAATGATATCTATAAACAAAAACTTATTGTTAAATAATATCCTAATCTAGTTTAATATGATCTATCAATCACAAACAGTTGATCAAAAACTGAGGACGATCAATGTTCTGGTTGCGTATGACAACCAAATGTTTTTTAGCGGCATTATGGCAATGTTTGCTGATCATGAGAATATCCGTGTTTTTGCCACAGTAAATAATGAAGAGCAAATATTAGATCATTTAGCAGAAAAATCAATTGATGTTTTGATCCTGGATATCAATGTGTCAATTACTCATGGATTAAAACTCATAAGAAATATAAAAGAACACCATCCGGGTGTTGAGATACTTGTTTTTACCATGTTTGTTGAAAAAGAGCTGATCGCAGATTTGATTGACGTGGGAGCATCGGGCTATATTTTGAATGATTCGGGGAAAAAGGGATTGGAATCGGCAATTGTATCTGCTGTGAACGGGAAAAAACACATTGAAAATAATGATAACTTAAAGATACCGGATGCAAATAATTCTATAAACGGGCTTGATACCGGTAAAGAAAGCGTCAATAATAATTTTAAACTTACAAAACGAGAAATTGAAGTCCTGAAGTTGATCGCTCATGAATATACCACACCCCAGATAGCAGAAAATCTGCTTATCAGTACGTACACTGTAGAAACACACAGGAAAAAACTGATAAGAAAATTAAAAGTAAAAAACATAGCAGGATTGGTAAAATACGCTGTTCAGAAAGGACTTGTAAGTTAAAACAATACCCCACAAATTAGCAATACGATCTATCCGCCAACTGGCGGATTTTTGTTTTTTGAGCTTAATCCACCAGAGGCATATAATCTTGTTCGGGAAAGTTCCCTGTTTCCCACCATTTTTATCCTAAATAATCCCTGTTTACGGGTATGCCTTAAATTCCAATATACACTTATTCCGGGATTGACACCAGCCGTTATTTCACTCATTTTTGCATTGAATAATTTAACACCTTCAATAATAACAAATTAAACAAACAATTAATTATCATGAAAACAATAATCCACGAAAAAGACCTTGCTAAATCATCTTCGGAATTTATCCATGCAATGAAGAATCAGGAAAAAACATTAGCAGTAGCAATATCATTAGTTATGTCTGTATTTATCCTGGTAATCTGGTTATATAGTTAAAAAATGTTAAATAAATATCAAGGAATCAATTAGTATTGCTAAAGGCAAAGAACTTTCTATGAAGATGAAGTTATTATATATAGCAACTTGCATTAATTCTGCTGGATATTTCTTAGCGATTCAATGTTTTGAGATATCAGGATATCCGGAGTTATGTTCCCGCATCCCTATTATTAGGGATTACGGAGATGAAAAATCACCATATTCAGGGATTGATACCAGTCCGCTTTCTATTAACCTTTGCATAAACAAATTAATTTTTTTATTAACCCCTCCGCCAGCTGGCGGACAAAAAACTTAAAGATCATGAAAACAAAATTACTATTAACAGCAGCAGTTTTTGGATTACTGTCATTTTATTCAAAAGCGCAATATGAGCAGCTCCCAAATGCGGGATTCGAGAACTGGCAAACCTCGGGTTTGGGTGAAGACCCAAATGGCTGGGGATCAGGGAACCAGTTGACAGCATATTTCCCAAGTCTTCCGATCCTGTCATCAAAAACCACAGATGCTAATTCCGGCAATTATGCATTGAAGGTTATTAGCGATTCAGCTACCCTTGACCCGCCTCTCGGTACCGGCAACCTGGACACAATTGCAGGTATGGTTGCAGTAAACCGTGATATGATGAACGATATAAATGGATTACCATTTACTTCAAGACCTGATTCCATGACCGGCTACATAAAGGCAAACCTCGCCAATGGCGGTATGTGTTTCATCCAACTATTATTGACCAAGTGGAATGCAGTTGGTGATTCCGCTGACGAAGTGGGGTTGGGATTTTATATAATGAGTTCTTCATCTGGCAGTTATATCAGGTTTTCAACTCCGATCAACTATAATATGCCCGATGATCCGGATACATTAAATTTAATCATCTACGGGGGAGCGCCTGGTCAAACGCCAATGAGGGGTAATGAATTCTTTGTTGATGACCTTTGGTTAGTATATCCTAATGCAGCTCCCGTTGCCGCAGATGATGCAGCCACAACAGAAGAAGGCGTTATGGTATCAATTGATGTGCAGTCAAATGATACCGATCCCAACGGGGATCCGTTGACCACAACTATTCTGACATCCCCGGGTAACGGTACTACTACCGTAACTGGAACAAATATAGAATACACACCAGGCGCTGGTTTTACCGGAACAGATTCGTTTACTTATGAAGTATGTGATGATGGAACACCAACCCAGCTTTGTGATAATGCAACTGTTATTATTACAGTAACTCCTTCTACGGGAATTGATTGGACTGTAATATGTCAAAATAAAGCAGTTCTTTTCCCTAACCCTGCTATAAATGAATTAAATGTTATCACTTCATTTAATGAGCCAATGATTTTTAACATTTATGATGTTATTGGTAAGCAGATAAAAAGTGTGGCAATAAAGGGAAAGGAGAAAATAAATACTGAAGAAATTTCCCGTGGATTATACATATACTATATCCTTGATGAGAAAGGAAAGATACTACAGAACGGGAAATTCAGTATTACTAAATAAGTAAAAGGGAATTGGAAAACAAAAAGCCTCTCAAGTGAGGGGCTTTTTTATTTTATAGTATTTGAGCAGTATTTTATTGTATCGGAATTTACTCACTCTATTATTTGTTTTTAATGGTGTTCGTGCCTGCACGCAGAAGTGCTGTTTCGGCACGCAGGCGTGAATTCCGCTTCGCTCCATTTCAATATTTTATCCCGCAAAGCTTTATTTTAATTATTAATTAATCATTGCGTTCTTTGCGCCTGCGCACCGGAGTGCTTCGGCACACAGGTGCGTGCTTGGCGAGCTTTGCGTGAGACATTTTACGTTTTTTAATTAAATTACTTCGTTATGTTCTTAAAACAACCCATGAATCTCGGCATCTATCTTGTTGATGATTTCTCCCAGGTCTTCAGCATCTTCAAAAAAGTTATTATCATCCACGTCAATGATCAATAATTTCCCTTGCTCATAAGTAGATATCCATGCTTCGTAGCGTTCATTAAGCCGTTTTAGGTAATCCAGGCGTATGGATTCCTCATAGTTTCTTCCTCTTTTTTGAATTTGCCTGACCAAAGTAGGAGTGCTGGCTCTTAAATAGATCAGCAGGTCAGGGGGTTGAACAAATATCATCATCGAGCTAAACAGGGCGATATAATTATCGAAATCCCTTGTGGTCATTAATCCCATGGCGTGCAGGTTGGGGGCGAAAATGTATGCATCTTCGTAAATGGTTCTGTCTTGTATGACGGTTTTTTTACTTTTTCGGATCTCCTGTATCTGATTGAAACGGCTGTTCAAAAAGTAAATTTGCAGGTTAAACGACCAGCGCTGCATGTCATTGTAAAAATCACTCAAATAGGGATTTTCTTCAGCATCTTCAAAATGGGTATCCCATTTGTAGTGCTTTGCAAGCAGCTTTGTCAGCGTGGTCTTTCCCGCCCCTATATTTCCGGCAATTGCTATGTGCATGGTTTTAATTAAAAAAAGTCTAAAGGGAAAAGTCAAAAGTAAAAAGTAAAAAGAAGAAAGTCAAAAGGAAACCCAAAAAATTTAATAATCATCTAAAAAAGTTTGCTGTAAAAATAAAGAATGTGAATAATACGGTTTAGTTATTCTCCTATAATTTTAACCAGGATACGTTTTCTGCGTCTTCCGTCAAACTCACCATAGAATATTTGTTCCCATGGCCCAAAGTCCAATTGACCGCCAGTAATTGCAACTACTACTTCACGGCCCATGATCTGTCTTTTCAAATGTGCGTCACCATTATCTTCTCCTGTACGGTTATGGTGATACCGGCTTATTGGCTCATGAGGCGCCAAATTCTCCAGCCAATCCTCATAGTCCTGGTGCAGTCCGGATTCATCGTCATTTATAAAAACGGAAGCAGTAATGTGCATGGCATTAACAAGTACCAGCCCATTTTTGATACCGCTTTCATACAGACATTTTTCGACCTGTTGCGTAATGTTGATGAAATCCCTGCGCTTGGGAACATCAAACCAGAGTTCTTTTCGATAACTTTTCATGGTTTTTATAAGCTATTCTTTAATTAAATACAAATCCAAGCTCTTTCCTCTTAATAAAAACAGCTTTTGTTTTTCGATTCTGACATCTCGATAAATCGGGGATTCAACCACGATTGAATCAGGATAGGCGGGAAGATTTATTGAATTTTTTTCAAAACTTTTAAGATGATAACTCTTAAGATAATTATCAGAGAAATAAAAAATATTATCACCAACGACCTGAAATGAAGTCAATCTTTTTAACGGGATGGTCTTATAATATGTGCCGTAAAAATCAAATACCATGATACCGGTTTCGGGGTTGTTAAGATAAACCCAGTTGTTGTATTCAATAAGGTAATTCGGGTTTATTTCTATCCCCAGTAATTGATTTATATCGCCACTATGGTATGTGGTTTTAAGATTTTGATCAAGGCGTATTAACCGGAAATCTTTTGGATCATATATCCAAAGCCCATTATCGTTTGATGTACAAATCAGCGTAGTTTGTTCAAAGCCCATTTGCTCCAATGAAATATTTCCTCCTAAAATGCTAAGAGCATTATCTAAAAAAATGACCTGAGCGAAGTCTTTATAGAACAACAGCAATCTTAAAGGGTTGGCGGCATCAACAAAAGAGATATTCCCAAGGTTTTTGTTGCTGTATGTGCTGAGGAGGATTCCCTTTGGGTTGTATTTTAATAATTGTTCATTTTCAACAATATAAAGCTGTCCTAAATTATCAGTAGTGAAAAGTGAGGTATTTACAGGGATGGTTTTGAGGAGGGAGAAGGTGGGTTCTGGATGCTGGATGCTGGATACTGGATGTTGGATATTAGATATTAGATATTTGTTATTGTCATAGTCATTGTCAATTGCCAATTGCCGATTGCCGACTGCCGACTGGGTATTGGGTGATTGGGCAAAGTAGCAGGCAGTAAGTAGCAGGCAGTTAGCAATGAAGAGGGAAATAGTGATGGATTGATTCATTTAATATTTTTTTTCTCTTTATTAATTTTTTAAATCAATTTACGATTCAATCATCGTCAAGATCTCCTCAACAATCTTTCTGTCGTTCGACAACCGTGGCACCTTATTTTGTCCTCCGAGCTTTCCTTTTCTTTTCAGCCAGTTATAAAAGGTATCCGTGGGTATTTCTCTTATCACCGGCTCTTTTAAAGTTAAATTGCCTACTCTTTTCGCTTCATAATCAGAATTTAATGATTTAAGGGCATTATCAAGTGTTTCTTTGAAAAAATCTATGTTGCCTGGCTTTGTTTCAAACTCTATCAGCCATTCATGTGTTCCGGTTCCATTTTCACTCATGTATACCGGAGCGGCAGTATATTCTTTGATCACAGCCCCTGATCTTTCACAAGCTATAGCAAGGGCTTTTTCAGCATTATCAATGATCAGTTCTTCACCAAAAGCATTGATAAAATGTACAGTACGTCCTGTAATTTCGATCCTGAAAGGGTTTAATGAGGTGAATTTAATGGTGTCGCCAATTTTATATCGCCATAATCCTGCATTTGTGGAGATTATTATTGCATAATTTATGTCTGTTTCAACTTCATCTAATATTAAGGTTTTGGGATTTTCTTTATCTATTTCTTCCATTGGAATAAATTCATAGTAAACACCATAGTCAAGCATGAGAAGCATCTCTTCCGAATCTGTCAGGTCCTGAATGCCAAAAAATCCTTCTGAGGCACTGTAAATTGCCAGGTAGTTCATTTTATAAGAGGGTATTATCTTTTTAAATTGCTCCCTGTAAGGATTGAAATTTACTCCTCCATGCATGAAGAGTTCGAGTCCGGGCCATACTTCCAAAAGATTGCTTTTACCGCTTTTTTGCAGAATACGTTTTAATAAAACCAATGCCCAGGAAGGAACCCCGGCAATGTTGGTGACATTTTCATTAATAGTTGCTGCAGCTATCTTTTCTATTTTGCTTTCAAATTCGTCCATTAAAGCAATTGAACGTTTAGGGGTGCGAATTAATTCTACCCACAAGGGAGTGTTTTGTATGAGAATTGAAGATAGATCTCCGTAATATGATTCGTTGCCAGGGTTGTTTGTTTTATAGCTCCCCCCAAGAGTCAATCCTTTTCCGGTGAATATTTTGGTATCAGGATTGTTATTGCAGTATAATGAGAGCATGTCTTTTCCCCCTTTATAATGACATTCCTCCAATGCTTCAATGCTCACAGGTATGAACTTGCTTTTATCACTTGTAGTACCTGAGGATTTGGAAAACCACTTTATTTCTGACGGCCACAACAGGTTTTGTTCTCCTTTTCGTAATCTTGTGATGTAGGGCTTAATTGTTTCATAATCCTGTACAGGTACTCTTTCCTTATATTCTTTTAATGTTTTTATTGACTTGTATTCGAATTTTTTACCCCACTCGGTATTTTTTGCAGCAGCTATGAGCTTCCTCAACCATTCGTCCTGAACATCATGAGGGTATTTCATGAATAAATCGATCTGATGAATCCTCTTCTTCATCATCCAGGATACTATGGAGTTTATTAAAGGCATTTTTAATTGAATGGATCGAATTTTTAAAAAATATTAATAAAAACCACAGATTACACGGATTTCACTGATTTTTAATCTGTGAAATCTGTGGTTTCATTTACTCATACCGCATAGTCATGCGCTCGAAAAACCCCTCGTGAATGCTTCGCATTTCATTAATTAATTTGCAAAGTTATGTTTGTATTGTTTATTGATTATCGTTAATTGTTTAATTTTGTTTGTTTTTGGAATAGTCATAAATCAATCAAAAATACAAAATTTATGGAAATAACCGGACAAATACTTAAGATGAGAACGGAAATGAAGGATCCGGTTCAATATAGACTGCCTGTTGGTGATGGGCAAATTGACATGAATGCACTTATTGGCAAGCATATCACGCTTAAGTATAACAACGAAATACGCTGCATTTTCTGTGGCAGGAAAACCAGGAAGTCTTTTGCCCAGGGATACTGCTATCCTTGTTTTATTGACTGCCCTGAAACAGCAGAGTGTATAATAAGGCCTGAACTATGCAGGGCGCATGAAGGGATCGGCCGTGATATTGAGTGGGAAAGAAAAAATCACTTGCAGGAACATTTTGTTTACCTGGCAATATCAAGCGGTTTAAAGGTTGGTGTCACTCGTTCAACACCGGCGCTGACACGCTGGATTGACCAGGGCGCAGGGAAAGCCATTTGTTTGGCACAAACACCTAACCGTTATATAGCCGGGTGCATAGAAGTTGAGCTTAAAAAATATATTTCTGATAGAACCCAATGGCAGCGGATGCTTAAAAACGAAGTGCAGGATGCAGATCTTGGTAAAGAGAAATTAAAGATGGCAAAACTATTACCGTGTGAATTGAGAGAATACCTGAGCGACAATAACGATATTACAGGGATAAACTACCCGGTAAATGAGTACCCAGAGAAAGTGAAAAGTGTTGGTTTTGATAAATTGCATCAAATTTCAGGTATTTTAGATGGGATAAAGGGGCAGTACCTGATCTTTGATGATGGGAGGGTATTAAATATCCGCAAACATAATGGGTATGTGATTGAGTTGGGTTGCTAAGGTTTTCCAAAGGCACATCTTAGATAAAACCCTCAGGGTTTTCAAAACCCTGAGGGTTTAGCACTAAAGGTTTAGTCCGTCATAATTATATTTCCGCTACTTTATCCTGAAATGAACGCTCTTGATGACCTTTTTGTCAGCCGTGGTTACATCCACGCGCCACTCTCCGGTCCAGGCGGGAATGATAGTTTTGTAACTGTAGGTTCTCCATTGAGGGCCTTTAACCGGCAGCTCAATGTTTGCCATTTCTTTATTGCCAAAATACCAGACATGAAAAATTGATGATTCAATACCTGTCTCAAGCATTACTTTGGTAAAGAGATAGAGGCGTCCAATATCACCTGGGAACACTGTTCCTTCTTGCATTGGTGTGAGATCTTCGACCGAGCGGCATGTTGCGGCTTGTACCACGGTAATGCCGCCTGCACTAATTGGAGGTTTTTTCTCAACTTTTTCTTTTGGCTTGCTAATAATTTCATCTGCAAATTCTTCAATGTAACTAATATCCATTTCCTTAGTAACACCAATCACCTTTATCTCTGTTCTCCTGTTTTTTTGCATTCCTACAGTATTGTACGTACCATCAGGAAAAAAATTAGAGGCGATAGGCCGGGATTCACCATAACTTTCTATCAGGAGCCGGGTTTTACTAATCCCATGGTCTGTTAAATAATCAACCACTACCTGTGCCCTCGCTTTTGAGAGCATTTGATTGTAGTTTTCCTCACCTAACGAACATGTATGACCGGAAATTTCAATTACCAATGAAGCGTATTGTTTCATCAGGTTTAACAACCTGTCTAATTCAACAATGGATTCGGATCTTAATGTGTTTTTTTCAACATCGTAAAATAGATTCCTGAAGATTACTTTTTCCCCGATGAATTTTTCTTCAGCAGGCATCTTGCTTTCTTTTACGGGTTCTACTGTTTTTTTTACAATTTCTTCAGGTTCCTTAATCTTTTCTTCCGGGTTTTTGATAATTTCTTCTGGTTCTTTCACTTGTTCCTCAGTTACAATAGCAATTTCCCCGGGTTCCTTTACTTGTTCTTCCGGTTCTGTAGTAATTTCTTCAGGTTCTTTTACCAGTTCTTCTGTTACTATTGCAATTTCTTCAGGTTCTTTCACGATTTCCCCGGGTTCTTTCCCGTGTTTTTCTGCTAATGCGATCTCTCCGATTGCAATAGTTTCTAACTCTTCATATATACGTTTTTCTTCTGATATTGCTTTGGCAAGGTTTTTTTCAGCCATAGCAAGTTCTATTTGAGCTTCTTCAACTCGTTTTACCTCTGCTTTAGCAAGCTCTTTAGCTATAACTTGCGCCTCAAGATGAAGGCGTTTTTCCTGTTGTTTGGTTGCCATAGCGAGGTCATATTGTGTTTTTTCTATTTCTTTTTGTGCTGCCATAACCTGCTCTTCTATGCGCAGGCGTTCATCTTTTGATTCTTCTGCCGCAAGATCTTCTTTTGTTTTTTCAAGCTTTGTTTCCGCTGCTTTTACGAATTCGTCTTCTTCTATTACAAGCTCTTTTGTTTTATTTTTTGTATCTGCAAAAAGGCGTTCTTCCTGTTTAGCCACTTCTCTATCAAGTGCTTCCTTTGCTTTAATAAGTTTTACCCTGGCTGTTTTTACGAGTTCTTCTTCTGCTTTTGAAAGGTCTTTAGTTTTGGATTGTGCTTTTTCAAGCAATTGTTTTTTCTGCTCAATTTCCATGTCTTTATCTGCGAATGCGAGCTCTTTATTTACTTTTGAGAGTTCTTCTTTTATTGTTTTGGTTTGCGCTTCTTTATTAAGGTACTCTTTCTCGGTTGTTGCCATTATAAGTTTTTCCTGTACACTTGCAAGCTCTTCTTCTTTTACCTTAATTTTTGTTAGTTTTTCATAGCGTTCTTCTTCTGTTTTTGCTTTTGCGAGCTCTTCTTTTACTACAGCAAGCTCTTTTTCAGTTGTTTTTACAAGTATTTCCTCTGCTTTTATTAGTTCTATAGCTTTTGTTTGTGCTTCGGCACGAAGGTGTTTATCCTGTTCTTTCGTTGCTTTTGTAAGTTTTGCTTTTACATTGGCAAGTTCATCTTCTGCTGTATTTGCCTTAGCTATTATTTGCAGGCGCTCTTGTTCCTCTGCTTCTTTTGCAAATTCATCTTCTGCTTTTGTTTCCACCTCTTTATAAATGCGTTCTTCTTCAACCACTGCTTTCGCAAGTTCAGATTCTGTATTTGCAAGATCTTCTTTTATTGTATCAAGTTCGGCTTGTTTATGAAGGCGTTCTTCTTCAGTTGTTGCTTTTTTAAGCCCCTCCTCCGCTGTTGTTACCTGTGCTTCTTGAATTAAGCGCTCTTCTTCTCTTCTTGCAATTTCTTTTTCTGCTTTTACAAGATTTTCTAATTCTATTTCAAGTTCTTCAGCTTTATTGGCAAGTTTATCCAATTTATCAACAAGATCTTTTTGTTCTTTCGTCTGTTTTTCAAATTCAGCCAACTGTTTTTTTGTTGTTTTAGTAAATCCCTTAAATTCTACGGTAAGCTCTTTAGTTATTTCAGCCATATCTTCCAATTCTGTAACGATTTCTTCTTTTGATTTCACTGGTTCTTCCTCTTGTTTTGTAAGCATTTCAAATTTGCTTTTAAATTCTTCTGTCACTTTAGCAAGTTCCTGGATTTCATTTAACTGTATTTCTATTGCATTCTGAAATTCTTTTGTATTAAAGGCAAGTGTTTTTGATCTTTTCGCTAGTTTTTCCGGTTCACCAGTGAGTTTATCCAGTTTTGTTGTAAGATTTTCGGGTTTTTTAACAAGTGTATTTAATTTTCTTGAAAGTTGTTCCGTTACACTTGCAAGAATAATTGGTTCCGGGCCAAAAGCCTCGATTTTCCCTACAAGTTTTTCTGCTCTTTTGGCGAGATATGTTAATTCATTAATCTGTTCTTCTGTCCCTTTCACAAGCGTAGCAAAATCTTTCTCCAATAATGCGACCCTTGTTTCTTCCTCCAATTCTTTCTCCATCTGTTTCATGGTAAGATAAATAGTTGGCTGTATAGCTAAGACTGTTGTATCTATTTCTTTCATTTCAACTTTAGAAGCTGTAGATGAAGAGGTGGCATAAATGGTATCTGTTCCGAGTACAATTTTTTCCAAATTTTCTTTTTTAGATTCATCAAATATGTGAATTTGGCTGGAGGGCAGGTAATTATCAGTAACGTGTTTAAGATCATTTTTTACATCATCCCCAGCTTCAAGATCATCCACTTTGGCGAAAATTTCATCCCTCTCATTTGAAGTCTCCAATTCACTCAAAAAAGCCGAATATGCCTTTTCCTTTTCAGTAATTTTTGCCAGCGATTTATCTGCTTCTAATGCCTGGTCAATATCAAAAAAGGCATTTCTCATAACAATTTTCTGTCCAACAACTGAGTCTGCTTTTTGAACGGGTGATAGTTGTATCTCCTGGAACAATTCATAAAAGCGGTCCTGATCAGGTATATATATATCATCACTATGAGGAGTGTAACCGTTAGCTCTTATCAGCATAGTATAATTTTTTCCCGGAGGGAACACCAGCAGATATTTTCCGGTTGCGGAATTTGAATTATAAAGACCAACTACCTCTTTTGTTTCATTATCTGTTACAATAAAATTAGCACGCAATGGTATTCCTTCCTTACCTGTTATAATACCTCTAATTATCGTGAGAGGTATTTTCCCGGTATCAGGTAAAGCAGCCACATAAATATCTTTTTCGCCAAATCCCTCTTTTCTGTTTGCTGCTAAAAATCCATGTTCCCAATTTGCTGATACGACAAAATATATATCATCATCAGTAGTATTGATGGGGTATCCCATATTTTTAGGCACAGTCCATTCATCGTCCTTGAAAGTTGATGTGAATATGTCAAAACCACCCATACTGTTATGCCCTTTTGAACTAAAAAACAGGGTTTTGCCATCAGGATGAATGAAAGGAGCATCTTCATCATAAGGGGTATTTATATTAGGCCCCAAGTTCTGGACCAAAGCCCATTTCCCGTGAGGTAATTTTTTTGCTTTGTAGACGTCTCTGCCACCAAAGCCGCCTTTGCGATCGCTGGTAAAATAAAGCACCTGTTGATTAAAGGTCATAGTAGCATGTGTTTCCCAGCCCGATGTATTGATATTTGATCCTAATTTTTTTGGTTCAGTCCAAGTTATGCCTTCCAGTTCTGTGGAATATATATCTCCTTTACGATACACGAACAGTTGCTGGGCATCGGCTGATAAACCAATGCTTGCGTCATGTAGTTTTGTGTTGATGTTTTCGCTGATCTTTGCAGCATTTGACCATTCTCCTTCTTTGTTGAATGATATATATATATCTTCAAAATATTCCCCGTAGAAATCTATTTTACCACCTGTAGAAGAAGGCCTTCTGGAGGTAAAGATCAAAACCTCTTCATCTGCTGAAATGGCAGGAGCATATTCAGGATACTGGGAATTGACTATATTACCTAAATTTTCCAATTTGATTTTAGTAGTATCCTGCATAATAAGTTTGCCATTTTTACACATCTCAATCCTTCGCTCCATTTCAGCGATTTCTTTTTTTTCATATCCGGGTAAATGTTCTAAATATTCCTGATATTGTTCAATCGCCTTATCAAACTGATAGGTTAAATGATACGCGCGTGAAAGTTGATCGCTGGATGGAATTATATCGGGTTTATTATAACAAGCGTATTCTAAAAAGGGAATTGCTTTGGATTTATCAACATAAAGTTCCAAATAAATTGTTCCGAGATAAAAATTGTACAGGGCATCCTGGGGTTTGTTTTTATAAAGTTGAATAAAAAGAGGCAGGGCAGAATTCAGGTCATCATCATTAAAATATTTTATGGCTTTTTTGCTAATCTTGTTTTCGTCAAATTCTTCATCCTGGGCAGTAATTTCGGAATTGTTCAATAGCAAAAGGACTAATAATATAAGAGAAGTTAGAAGCTTTTCTATGTGTTTAATTAATTGCATAGAAATATTATTATTTGGAAATATTTCCCAAAAGTATTTTTTGCATTTGTCTTATACGTATTTTTGCCGGAAGGGTTCTATGTTTATTTAAAAGGAAATTTTAACGAATTTCAATCTCATAAGGGATTATTGCCTGGATACCGTTCATTTTTGATAAAGATTTTACCTGCCTGTAGTATTTGTAACTATCACCTAATTGATGTTTTAATATTGCTGTTTCAGCTTCGTCCGTTAATTCTTCAATGAGTTGTTCGAGAGGTTCCTTTTGTTTTGGTAATTCAAGGATCCTGTAGTCCTCTAAATCAGCCATGTTTGCAGCTATTTCAACAGCAGATTCCAACCCTCCCAAAACATCTATTAAGCCAATTCTTTTAGCATCAACTCCACTCCAAATCCTCCCCTGTCCAATGCTGTCAACCTCGGCTTTTGTGAGCCCCCTGCCTTCGGCAACATGTGTAATAAAAACATCATAAATCCTTTCAATTTCTTTTTGAATAATTTCTCTTTCAGTATCAGTTATAGGACGCACACCTGAACCGATGTCGGCATGGTCATTTGTTTTCACACCATCGAAAGTAATTCCAAGTTTATTGTTAAAAAATTTCTGAGCGTTAAAGATAACTCCGAAAACTCCTATTGAACCGGTTATAGAATTAACATTAGCAACAATTGTATCTGCTCCGCACGCAATATAGTATCCACCTGAAGCGGCAACATTACCGAAAGAAGCAACCACGGGCTTAACTTCTTTCGCGAGAATCATCTCCCTCCAGATAATATCTGATGCTAATGCGCTGCCACCACCGGAATTTACGCGCAAGACAATGGCTTTTACTTTATCATTTTCCCGGGCATCACGTATAGCTTTGGAAATTGTCTCAGAACCGATCTCTTCAGATTTCCCTTCACCGCTTACAATTGAGCCGGATGCATAAACAATGGCAATTCTATCTCTGATAATACCATCTTCTTTCTTTTTCATTGGCGCATTAGTGTATTTCCCGAGAGGCATAAAATTAATTTTGTCATCTTCTTCAAGTTCAAGGCGTTCTCTTAAATTATCCAATAACTCATCCTTGAACATTAATTTATCAGCCAACTTGTATTTAATAGCATCTTCTGTATTTGACACTAATAAGCTGTCAGCAATTCCGTTTAGTTCATCAACGCTTAAGTTGCGATATTCAGAGATGCCATTTAAAAGATGATCCCATATAGAACTAACATAGGTTATAGTTTGTTCGCGGTTTTCTTCACTCATTTTATCAAGTATCAGTGGCTCTACGGCACTTTTGAACTTGCCATGCCTAATGATCTGCGGTTCAATTTCCAGTTTTTCAAAAGTTCCTTTTAAGAAAGGAATATTGGCGATCAAGCCCTTGAATTCTATATATCCTTCGGGATTTAAACAAATCTCATCAGCAACGGAAGCTAAATAATAAGTGCTTTGCGGGCATATTTCACTGTAACATATAATGAACTTCCCCGACTCTTCTTTAAAAGATATTAAGGCATTCCGTATTTCTTCTATTGTACCGAAACCGGAAGGAATAAGAGAAAGATCAAGATAAATCCCTTTAATATTATCATCGGTTTTGGCTTTATCAATGTTATCTATGATGTCGTTTAATCCAAGAGCCGGTTTGGGTTTAAAGGACTCAAAGTCAAAATTATCAAAGGGATTTTTAGATGTTCTGTCGCTTATTGGTTTGTCTAACTTGATATGCAACACCGATTTCTTGGGCACATCAACGACTTTCTTTTTATCTACAAGAGAAATAGAGACAAATACAATTCCGAGAAAAAGTAGAAAAGTCAATAAAAATGCGATAAAAACTCCCAGAATTGATGCAAACATGAATTTAAAAAACTGTTTCATTTTGTGTGGTTTAAGAGGTTAATATAATTAATTGTATCGGAATTTTAATATTTAAATCCGATATGCTGTTAATTGATCTTTTAAAATTAATAATCAGGTACTGGGTTCTGGGCACTGGGTTCTAGGTTGTTGGTTTTATACTCAGGCTCTGTAACCATTACTTACCACCCAGCCTTCGCAGGCCACAGCCTGCTTTGGCAGGCGAGGGCCTGCACCCAGCAACATTATTTTATATATAATTATCTCAATTCCAAATATCTTTTCAATCAATTTACAAAGTTAAGTTCTTTTTTATATGTTGCAATATTAGTGAAATTTAACATATTCAAACAGAATTATTTTGGGATAATTCGTGAAAATTAGTGTAATTCGTGGCTAAACTTTGAATCCCGTAGGTTAATTAACGCAAGTTGCCACCTATCACTTTTCATTTGGTAAAACATATAATTGCAAATAAGAAACTGTTGCTGGTTACTGGATACTGGTTGCTGGTAAAATTCTTATAAAACAAGGGTTATCGACATAAACCAGCAGCCAGTAGCTGTATGTAATTTTTATAAGGAGATGACTTCCACATCAGTTTCTATAGGTAGCAACTTAAGTTAATTAATAAACGGGTTGAAATCCCGATACTATAAATTTAGAATGCAAAAAGTTTATTTACTTTTAGGCGGGAACACAGGTGACAAATTGAGCAATCTACACAAGGCGCTTCTTTTGATTGAAAAACAAGTAGGGAAAATTATTTCAAAGTCCCCGGTTTATGAAACAGCCCCATGGGGTTTTGAAACCAGGTATAGTAAAAGCGGAAATGGAAATATGTTTTTGAACCAGGCAGTGTGTGTTGAAACAAGCAAATCACCCGGGGAAGTGCTTTCTCAAATTTTAAAGATTGAATTTACCATGGGACGCAACCGTGCCGGAGATCAACGGAATGTTGGAGCAGGGGGTGAGTCCCGGGTTTTCAAGGAAAGGATAATAGATGTTGATATATTGTTATACAATGATATTGTTGTGGAGAATGATAATTTGATAATCCCACATCCTTATTTACATTTGAGGAGATTCGTATTGGTCCCGTTAACTGAAATAGCAGCCGATGTAATACATCCTAAGCTACATAAGACAATTAAAGCGCTTCGGGAAGAATGTGAGGATGAACTGGGTGTTAGAAGTATGATGGGAGATAGAAGATGATGAAATTGATATTAGTCATATGGAAAATGCAAGAACATAGTTACACAAATTAATTAAAAAGATATTCTTACGCGAATCACGAATTAAACACGAATAAGGCGAATAAATGAAGTTCTGGAAAAACAACCTATATTCGCTTCATTAGCGTAGATTAGCGATTCGTGTAAAAAAATACTTGAAACATTGAAATTCCGATACATCTAATTATATTTCAGTTGTATGAACTATTTTCAAGGTAAACATAATTTTATTGTAATAGAAGGCAATATTGGTGCAGGAAAAACCACGCTGGCTACCAGGATTGCCAAACAGTATAATGCAAAATTGATCCTCGAACAATTTGCTGATAACCCGTTTTTGCCTAAGTTTTATGAAGATCCTTTAAGATATTCATTCCCTTTGGAATTGTCTTTCCTGGCTGAGAGGTACCAGCAGCTAAAAGAGGAGCTTGCTAAACAGGACCTCTTTAGATCTTTTACGATTTCAGATTATTTGTTTAATAAGTCGTTGATATTTGCAAAAACAAACTTACTTCAGGATGAGTTTGCCTTGTTTTTAAAACTTTTTAATATTATTATTTCTTTACTTCCCAAACCCGACCTGCTGGTTTATTTATATTTGGATATTGATCGCCTGAAAACCAATATACAATCAAGAGGACGTGATTACGAACAAAATATTAAAAAAGAGTATTTAAATAATATTCAGAGCGGGTACCTTGAGTTCATCAGGCAACAAAAAGATATGAGAATTCTGATAATTGATATAAATGGTGTGGACTTTGTAAATGATAATAAGAGCTATGAATCAATTATTGAGGTAATGAACAGGGATTATGAAGTTGGGATTAACAGGGCGATAATTTCCTCTTCCGGAGAAAAAGAATTGACATTATAAATATAAGAATGTTAATAAGAACATAGCCATGTTAAATAGCTTCGCATTTTACATGATAAACTTCGCAAAATTTGCCACTAATTAATACCTATCGAAAATTCGTTTTGCTCAACAATATTTAGCCACTAATTACACAAATTTTCACGAAACCCAAAGGGTTCACGAACACCTTATTAAAACATATAATATAGTGAGTAAATGTGAAGTATTCACGCCTGTCCTGATGAATATCGGGAAACACAATTAAAATCAATGATGAGAGTGAGTAATACAAAAAAAACAAATTATTTTATGAGTAATTATCACATAAAATATTTTAATAAAAATGTTAAGTTGCTAAACAACAATTATTTGTGTCAATTCGTGAAATTCGTGGCTATATTTCTTTTTAATTAATTTACGAAGTTATGTCCTAAAAAAAAAGGGCTTCCCATAATAGAGAAGCCCTTTTTACAATATTATTAAACAAATAACTCTTAACCGATAACGATTAACATTTATTGAATTGCATTTTTGAATTCCTGTGTTCCCCAAAACTTAGCGAATTCCAAATCGACCATCGCTTCACGCCTGTAAAAAGCATCTTTTTCAATTGCCTTTTTAAGGTTGGAAGTTAACATTTCACTATCTCCTGTTCTGGCGCCTGCAATAGCTTTAAGGTAAAAGGCAGAAGCAGACTTCTCCTCACAATCCAATTTTTGTATTGCTTGTTCGGTGTTTTCAATCAATAAATATGTCAATGCTGCACTATAGGAACAGTCGTTTCCAAAATACTCCAGCGCTTCCTGGTATTTTCCTGTTTTCAGATGCAGTATTCCTAAATTATTGCCCTCATCGCCACCATTTGATTTGGCATCTTCAAAATAAATTTTTGCCTGGTCATAATCTTTGTTCCATGCCGAGATAACTCCCAGATTGTTTAATACTTCAGCCGTCATTTTCTTTTCCTTGGCTGTTATCAAGAAAGAAGATGCCTCTTCAAGATTGTCCTGCTTCATATAAATAAATGCAATATTATTGAATCCCCTCCAATCATCGGGATAAACTTTTGTATAAGATTCAAAGATCTTTAGTTTCTTATTCATATCTTCCGTTAATGTTGCTGCATATAACAATTCTTCAGCATCTAAGGAGTCAGGAGCTGCAATAGCGAGACTGTCCATTTCCGCATCTGTTTTCTTGGGTTCCAGTGAATTGATTATAATTTCAGATTTTCGCAGCTTGGGTAAAATATCTTTGGCTAGTTTTAGATAGATCACGGCTAAATTTTTGATCTCCTGCTCTCTTTTGTTAACATCGGAATGGCGACCCACAATATCCAGAATCAGTTGCTTGTCTTCCATATCAGAAGCGCCAACAAGCTTTTGAAATCCTTCCCAGTGTTCACCTTTGGAGGTCTTGGTATATAACTCATCACTTTCTGCCCCCTCTAACTTCAATTTCTTTAATTCACCCTTAATATAACCAAAAGTGTTTTTTGCCCTGTTATTGGAGAGGTTGTCGTTTAACTCAATAGGACCATCAGGCGATGCCCATGAGGTAATGTCAATGTTTTTTGTTGTGTAACCCTCTTTTGCAAAGTCTTTGAGTTCTTTTATGCTTGTACTGTTTTTTTCTTTTCCTGTTATTTCGGCTTGTTGTATGGGGAAGAATATTTCACCTTTTTGGGTGATCGGATTTTCTTTTACATATTTATCTCCCCCTAACAATACATCCTCATCATTCTGAACCCTTGTTGAAGTGATAATAGTTCCTTTTGCAAGCGAATCGGTTCCAAGTTCGACAGGAGTCTTGGTACCCAATGAAGCGCTGAATGTAACAACCAAATCGGATTTTTTCATTGCTTCTTGATATGGAATGGTATCAGTATGGCTAAAACTGCCTCCGGAGGCATAACCTATTTTTTTACCATCTCCCTCAACGGATTCTCCGAGTAAAGTCATCGTTTTTAGTGGCGTTTCTCCGCCTTCATACTTCAATACAGGTTCAACGGTAACTGTTGCTTTCTTATGAAAATAACTGGCGGGGAACTTTCCGGTAATGGTAACAGCAACTTTACCCCCATGAGTTTCCAGGGGATCTGGACTAACAGATTTTGTTACTTCAGGGAATTTTTTTATCATTTTACCAAGCCCGCACCCTGTAAGGAATATAGCGGTTCCTGCTATTAAAGCCAAGGTCTTAATACTGGAATTTCTCATTTTTTTGATTTTTAAATGTTAAATGATTAGCACAAAATAAATATTAAACTTTCAAAGTTGGCACAAATATATAAAAACTAAACAAATACAAACAAATTTTATCAACTATTGTTTGTTAATTGTTATTTGTTAGTATCTGATTTTTGCTTTGCTCAACAATGTTTAGCCACTAATTACACTAATTAGTGTTAATTCGTGTAATTAGTGGCTTCAGCCTGAGTTCAGCCGAACGGCAAAATTACTTTTTAATCAATTTGCGAAGTTATGTCGTTTAATTTTATAAACAGATCCCATACAACAACCCCAACGCTTACAGCAATATTTAATGAGTGTTTTGTTCCAAACTGTGGGATCTCAAGACAAAAATCACATAAATTAATGATGTCCTGATCAATCCCTTTTACTTCATGCCCGAAGATCACAGCATATTTCTGATCTTTCTCCAATGAAAATTCATTTAGGGCAATGCTGTTTTCTGTCTGTTCAATAGCTGATATTTTGTAATTATTTAACCTTAAACGGTCAATGGCGTCTTTTGTTTCATTAAAATATTTCCAATCAACCGATTCTGTTGCTCCCAATGCGGTTTTTTGGATATCCCTATGGGGTGGTGTTGCCGTGATACCGCACAAGTATACCGACTCAACCAGGAAAGAGTCTGCCGTTCTGAATACAGATCCAACATTATTTAAGCTCCTGACATTATCAAGGACAATGATGAGAGGAGTTTTTTTTGCCTTTTTATATTCCTCAACGGTTTTTCTTACAAGTTCCTCATTTTTTAATTTTCTCATTGTGTTGCAATTTTGAAACCTCATTTGAGCCCCACATTTGTAATGAACAAAAGTATAATTTTTATTTAATTATGCCACAAGACACTAAGTATCACAAAGATTGATTAAACGCTTGTGTCTAAGAGCTTGGTGTAATTTTGCGTCTTTGTGCCTCGTGGCAGGAAAAAACTTTACAAGAAAAACGAAGTTTTGTTAAATAATTAGGATAAGTATTTATAAATTTACTGTTCAATTAATTACTATGTTCTTTTGACTGTAAAGACGAAAAATAAGACCGCAGAAACCCCCTTGATGAAGCAATACAACAGCATTAAGGCGAAGTATCCCGATGCTTTACTGCTTTTCAGGGTTGGTGATTTTTACGAGACCTTTGGTGAAGATGCCAGGAAGGCATCAAAGATATTAAGTATCGTCCTGACCAAGAGAGCCAATGGCGTTGCTGCGTATGTTGACCTGGCAGGATTTCCCTACCATGCTTTAGATACCTATTTGCCCAAATTAGTAAGAGCGGGATACAGGGTGGCAATCTGTGACCAGCTGGAAGACCCTAAATTGACAAAAAAGATAGTTAAGAGAGGTGTTACCGAATTAGTTACTCCCGGTGTTTCATATAATGATAAAGTTCTTGACCAAAGATCAAACAACTTCCTGGCATCTGTTCATCTTGATAAAAATGATGCGGGAATTGCCTTTTTAGATATATCAACTGGTGAATTTCTTGTGGCGGAGGGTTCGCTGGAATATATTGACAAGCTTATTCAAAGCTTTAGCCCGAATGAGGTTATTTTTCAAAAAAACAAGAACAAACAGTTTACCGCGTCCTTTGGTGAAAAGTTCCATACTTTTACATTTGAAGATTGGGTATTCACATCAGAATTTTCTTATGAATTGCTGATCAGGCATTTCGGGACCACTTCCCTTAAGGGCTTTGGAATTGACAGATTGACCCTCGGTATTATTGCAGCCGGTGCATCTTTGCATTACCTTGCCGAAACGCAACATGACAAAATCCGGCACATCACTACTATTTCCAGGATAGAAGAAGAACATCACGTATGGTTAGACACATTTACTATCCGTAACCTTGAACTGTTTTATTCACCAAATGAGGGGGCAATCACTTTGTTGGATGTGATTGATCAGACTATTTCCCCTATGGGTGCGCGTCTGCTTAAGAGATGGCTTGCATTGCCTCTTAAGAATAAGCAACCCATAGAAGAACGGCTGGATATCGTAGAATACCTTATTGAAAATTCTGAATTTTCTGAAAATCTCAAACACAACATCAACCAGATACATGACCTTGAACGGTTGATATCTAAAGTGGCGGTGATCAGAATATCACCCAGGGAAGTCGTACAGCTTATGAGAGCTTTAAAAGCTATTGAACCGATTAAATCTGCCTGCGAAAAATCTGAGAACAAACATTTTTCTAAAATCGCAGAACAACTTAATCCTTGCGCTTCCATCAGTGAAAGGATAGAAAAGGAGATCAATCCAGATCCGCCTTCATTGGTTAACAAGGGAGATGTGATAGCCCAAGGTGTATCTGAAGAACTCGATGAGTTGAGGAAGATCGCCTATTCGGGAAAAGATTACCTGTTACAGCTTCAGGAGAGAGAGATAAGAAAAACAAACATCTCTTCTTTAAAAGTGGCTTTCAATAATGTGTTTGGCTATTATATAGAAGTTAGAAATACTCATAAGAACAAGGTGCCACAGGATTGGATACGAAAACAAACATTGGTAAACGCTGAGAGATATATTACAGAAGAATTAAAGGAATATGAGAGTAAGATATTAGGAGCAGAGGAGAAAATAATTGTGCTTGAAGCCAAGCTGTTCAATGATCTTGTTCTTAGTCTTGCGGATTATATCGTACCGGTGCAGCTTAATGCCACTTTGATAGCACGCCTTGATTGCCTGCTCTCATTTGCCGTAATTGCTCAAAAAAATAACTATGTACGCCCGGAAATCAACGAATCAGAAGTGCTGGATATTAAACAGGGCAGGCACCCGGTTATCGAACAGCAGATGCCACCAGGTCAGGAATACATCCCCAACGATGTATTTTTGGATAATGAACAACAGCAGATCATCATTATTACAGGCCCCAATATGTCGGGCAAGTCGGCATTGCTGAGACAAACGGCATTGATCGTGCTAATGGCTCAAATGGGATGCTTCGTGCCCGTAGAAGAGGCAAAGATTGGATTGGTTGATAAGGTATTTACGAGGGTAGGAGCTTCTGATAATATTTCCCTGGGCGAGTCAACTTTTATGGTTGAGATGAATGAAACAGCAAGCATCCTTAACAATATTTCAAACAAAAGCCTGATCCTGTTAGATGAAATAGGAAGAGGCACAAGCACTTATGACGGCATTTCCATTGCCTGGGCAATTGCAGAACACCTGCATGAACATCCCACCGCAAAGGTAAAAACACTTTTTGCAACACATTACCACGAACTGAATGAAATGGCTAAGTCATTGCCGAGGATCAAAAACTATAATGTTTCAGTAAAAGAAATGGGCAATAAAGTGATCTTCATGCGGAAATTAGTTCCCGGGGGAAGTGAGCACAGCTTCGGCATCCATGTTGCGAGAATGGCGGGAATGCCTAAAAGCATAGTTGAAAGAGCCAATGAGATAATGGCTCACCTCGAAAAAACACATACTAATCCTCAGGATGACAGGAAAACCGATGGCTTACCCAAACAGTTGCCTTCGGGTTCAAAAAAGCCGGTCACTACAAAGCTGGGAGAAACTGTTTCACGAAGCGCACAGGGCAAAGGGAGCGAATACCAACTTAGCTTTTTTCAATTAGATGACCCTGTACTAAAGCAGATAAAGGAAGAAATACAGAAAACTGATATCAACACATTAACTCCTATTGAGGCATTGATGAAGTTGAATGATATTAAGAAATTGATCGGGGGGAAATGAATGGCATGTGGAGGTCTGCTGTTAAATATTAAGGATATTAAGCCTGCTAAATGGCTAAATGGTTGGCTGTATGATTGTATGGATGCATGATTGCATGATTGTAGTGGGTGTGGAGCAAGAAATTTTATTAACGATGACGCTCTTTAGTTGTGTGCCGTCAGGTGTTTCCACCTGACGGTTTTGCGTTGTGTTTCGGTTTACTGTTAGGTGGAAACACCTGACAGTACATCGCTGAGGAATTGAGATTGGAAATTGGAAAATGGTGTTGGATAATTGAGATTTGAAATTGGTAGTGGAAAATTGAAAATAGAAATTTCTATTTTTGCCAACTGCCTTTTATCCACCGACCTGTCTCCCGTAGCCAAAGCGAAGGGAGAAGCTTTAGCGTAGGTGGAATTGTCAACTTGTCAATTAACATCAACAAAATTATCGTCCGTCAGCTGACGGATGGTAAGTTTGCTTTTTCAAATGCTTAATTTTTATTTTCCTGTTGCTTAAGTAATCTCATAGCACAGTCCAAGATTTCAGTGTTTTCTATTTTAACCAAACCGCCGTTAGGGCCTTTTTCAAAATGCACACCCGCAGCAGTTCCGTTTTCATAGTGAGTGCCGCCAAAAAAGTTTCTGACAGTATCGGGATTTATCGTTAATTCATCAGCAATTTTTTTCATGCTGCCCGGAGACAAGCTGTCTTTTATTTTCCTTAGTTTTTCGAAAGATATTACCATTGGTTACTGCTTTTAATTAAATGTGTCGGAATTCTAATAATTTGCCATAAAATCACCAAAACACAAAATTTCACAAAAAAAAGGTTGTAAGATAATTTCGTGGGATTTTGTGCTTTTGTGTTTTAGTGGCATTTTTTTATCAGTTTACAAAGTTATGTACTGATTGATTACGTTTTTTTAATTAGCAGATAAAAATATATTATTTAAAAAAACAATCCAAAAATACAATTAATTTTTTAACTCAAATTTTAAATAATTAACGTTAAACCCGGTTAAATTATTTTAATTTTGTTTAATTTTGTGCCGCTAATTAATGCGAAAGTAGCTCAGCTGGTAGAGCATCACGTTGCCAACGTGGAGGTCGCGGGTTCGATTCCCGTCTTTCGCTCAGATTTATATGATGATTTATTGATTTGGTGATTTATAAGAACAGGTTATTTAGTTATGGATCCAGAGGAATTAAAAGATCGTACACAAAGATTTGCGATCAGTATAATAAGGTTATCCCGAAAATTCCCTAATACTCCGGAAGCAAAGATTGTCAGCAATCAACAAATCAATCAATAAATAAATGAATCGCCCGGATGGTGGAATTTGGTAGACACGCAGGACTTAAAATCCTGTGAGCATTGCGCTCGTGCGGGTTCAAGTCCCGCTCCGGGTACACCCCCGAAACCCTTGTCATGCAAGGGTTTTGTCGTTTTTAAACACCACATCCCCCCACCAGAATTTTCCACCGAAACACCCCTGGGGTGCGCTTTTTTTAATTTAGGCAGTATATGCGCGCACCAAACACTCAACCGGAGCGGTTCATCCTTAACCCAAATCTATAACTCGTGTCAGTATGAACACAGGTTATGCGTTATGCTCAGTAAGTCCTGCCTCCGCAGGCAGTAGCCTGCGGAGGCAGGCGAAGGCCTGCAATTCTGCCCACAGAGACCTCATTTGTCAACCGCTTGCCTGTTTTTTCTCTATTATTCTCTTCCTCGTCCTGAATAACCGCTGTTTCAGTTTCGCTTCCGCAATGCTGTGTAATGGAAAGATCAGTGCCGCGAGCGCTGCGTTGATCATGAGCTTGTAAGCCGGTTCTCCCCCCGTGTATTGCTCTACGTACAGGTCCGACAGTACGAGCAGGAACTCGAATACGAGCAGGAAGGTGAAGAACACTCCGCCTTCCGCAAGCCGTACTGGTATGTTCAACCGCCCGCTGAAGAGAAGGGTGATGAAGAACGCAACGATGAAGATGAGTATGCCCGAATATTGCAGCAGGTTCCGTCTCCCCGTTTTTTCATCTTGGAGTCTTGCCTGTTCCTCTTCCTGTCTTTTTCGCTTTTGCTCTGCCATTTCAAACTCGTGTTTTGCCTCCAGCTTCCCGATGTCTTTGCTCTTTTCTTCGTTGAACACGCTGTCTTTGAGGGTGGAATATTGTTTGTAGTGTTCTAAAGCAAGTTTGTGGTTGCCCAGTTTCTCATAGCACCCTGCCAGTCCCGAATGTGCTTCGCTTGCTCTTTGTAATGCCCCCACACTGTCTGCAAGCAGGGCTGCCCGTTGATAATGATTTAGGGCTTTTACATAATTACCTTTTTGTGAATATATCGAACCAATACCACATAAGCTGGATGACGTTCCATATTCATCGCTTAGTTCTTTTTTAATGGCAAGGGCTTTTTGCTGATATATTAATGCCGTGTCAAGAAGCGCAAAGGTTTCAGGTGCCCGCTTACCCTCCCTTTGGCTTTGGGCAAGGCTGTCGACCTTCGCTGAAGCTTCTCCCTTCGCTTTTGCTTCGGGAGACAAGTCGGTGGAAGCATCGCCCCGATACGCTTCGCTATGGGGCAGGCCTTGCTCATAGATAGCTATGTACAAATTGCCAATGTTGGTGTAGGAATGAGCCATGCCTCGTTTATCTCCGAGCTCCTCTCTTATTTTAAGGGATTTAAAGTAGTATTCAAGGGCAAGGGGGTAGTCGGATTGATACTTGTAAATAATCCCGATATTGTTATAGGAATCAGCCATGCCTTGTTTATTGTCTAGTTCTTCAAATATTTCAAGGGATTTAAAGTAGCAATCAAGGGCAAGGGGGTAGTTGGATTGATTCTTATAAATAATCCCGATGTTGTTATAGGAATCAGCTATGCCTTGTTTGTCTTCCTTCTGTTCCCGCAATTCAAGGGTCTTTTTCCAGTTAGTTATGGCTTGGTCGTAGTTGCTTTGTAAATAATTTACGTAGCCAATATTGTAGTAGGAAGTAATTTGTCCTTTGGTGTATTCCAATGTATTGCTCAGTTCCAATGCATGCTCTGCTAATTCAAGGGCAGTGTCGGGATTTGTGGTGATGAATTTTCCGGCAAGGGCGTTCAGGGCTTTTACCATTGTCGTGTCCCCTCGGCATGGCTCGGGGCAAGCGTGGTCTGCTGATTCTATTACGGTTTTTAAGCTGTCAATTTTGTCGCCCGTACTTGTCAGTATGGTGAATACCAGTCCAACGATCAGGTAAGCCATGCCTACGCGTAGCTTCGGCATGCAATGGATTATTTTTGTTATCGTCTTTTTATGTTTCATACGAGGAAGAAATGAACCGTAAGTGGGCTAAACGAATGAGACGTTTTTTGATATGGACCAACCACTTAAAAAACCAGGGACAACTCAATGAAGAGCTTATAGCTGCTCTCTCACATCAGTATGATACGATCTTACGTAAAGCG
>JBDRNO010000027.1:0-13799 GCA_043811005.1 Bacteroidota bacterium
AAGCAGATTACAGATAGATACAGAAAAACAACAAGCAAGGAAGATATCACGTCTGCATAAAGAAGCTGCTAAATGTGGGTTCTTTTTGCAGAAGGTAGCTGCTTGATTATCAGACGATTAGGATGGACGTCATTGTAAACGGAGCGTAGCGGAGTGAAGAATCTCTATCTTACCATCATGATACAATTCAATCCAACGAGGATTAAAAGAATTAATCAAAGCAATTTTCTTGGCCCTGGAAAATCCTTTTATCTGCTTTTCCCTTTTTATTGCCAATTCAACAAAATCAAATACCTCAAAATAAATCAATTTGTCAACATTATATTTTAGAGTAAATCCTTTAATCATTTTATTCTTATGCTCAAAGCACCTCCTGCATAAATTATTAGTCATCCCTGTGTAAAGAACAGTATGATTAGCGTTAGTGAGAATATACACGTAATATCAATGAATTTTCAAATCCTAAAGTTAATATATTTGTGTTTTCAAAGTAAAATTTAATCATCCAACATCAACGACTAACAAGCATACTCTCATAAGGCGTCCTGTTAACAATTGACCTTCCAAGCGTAATATCGTCAACATATTCAAGCTCATCACCGATGGCTATACCTCTTGCTATGGTTGAGATTGTTACATCGTGCTCTTTGATTTTCCTGAACAGGTAAAAATTTGTTGTATCTCCTTCCATGGTTGTGTTTAACGCTAAGATCACCTCTTTTATTTTACTGTCCGATACTTTACTTATTAATGTTTTAATATTCAGATCCTCAGGTCCTACACCATCCATAGGAGAGATGATCCCTCCCAGGATATGATAAACGCCTTTAAATTGGCAGGTGTTTTCAATTGCCATTACATCCCTGATATCTTCCACAACGCAAATAGTGGAGTGGTCGCGAGAGGGATTTAAGCATATTTCGCATGTTTCACTGTCGGAAATATTATGGCATTTGCTGCAGTACGTGATATCATTTCGCATATTTATTATAGCATTGCCGAATGTAGCAACGCTGGCATTATCCTGTTTTAAAAGATACAGTACCAGGCGCAGTGCCGTTCTTCTTCCAATGCCGGGAAGCCGGGCAAATTCATTTACCGCTTCTTCAACCAGTTTTGATGAAAAATTCATAGGTCAAAGATAAGAATTAAATTATTTTGTGATAAATTCGTGGCAAAACTATAGAAGTTCCGATATTATAAAATATTAGTTGCTGTTCGGGTGGTTTTCTCATCAGACAGATTCCTCACTTCGTTCGGAATGACAGTTTTTTGTTTTGAGGGGTGGAGAGGAAGGCGAGGCGGTGCGCAAATTAACTGTACTTGATTGATCACCTCCCATACGCTCACCGCCTCGCCTTCCTCTCCCCCTTAAAACATCACATATTCGTGTCATTCCGAACGAAGCGTAGCGGAGTGAGGAATCTCCCCCTTAATATACCGAACAGTAATAAATATAAATCCTGTCCCGTTCCGATAGCTATCGGAAGGCACCAAGTTTCACAAAGGATTAATTTTCAATAATATAAACTTAGTGTATCTTTGTGTCTTTGTGCCTTTGTGGCAAGAAAAAAACGTTGCTAACCTGTCCCGTACTAACAAGTCGAAAAAAACAAAACTTTTTGGAGGAATAGCATAAATGTCTCCATTACTAATCATCTTAATTATCTCGGGCTACTTTGGATTGCTGTTTTGCATATCCTGGTTTACCGGGAAGGACAATAATAACCGTGCATTTTTTCTCGGGAATAAAAAATCACCCTGGTTTATAGTGGCATTTGGAATGATCGGAGCATCATTATCAGGTGTAACATTTATTTCAGTGCCGGGATGGGTTGGCGATAGCCAGTTTGGTTATATGCAGGTAGTGCTGGGTTATCTCGTTGGCTACTTTGTCATATCCTTTGTCCTGATGCCGATATACTACAAACTGAACCTTACATCAATATACTCATACCTTGAACAGAGATTCGGGAAGTTCTCCTATAAGACAGGTGCATTTTATTTTATGCTTTCAAGGATTATTGGCGCATCGTTCAGGTTATATCTCGTTGCAAATGTTTTACAGGAATTTATTTTCAAGGAGTGGGGTGTGCCGTTTGAAGTTACAGTTATTATTTCCATACTATTTATATGGTTATACACTTTCAGGGGCGGGATCAAAACTATTGTATGGACAGATACCTTACAAACCCTATTTATGCTATTGGCTGTAGGCGTTAGTATCTTTTTAATTGCAGGAGAACTGGATTTGGGCATTGGAGAATTGGCTTCAACTATTGCCGGTAGCGATTATTCCAAAATGTTCTTTTTTGATGATCTTATGGCAAAAGATCATTTTGTAAAACAGTTCCTTGGAGGAGCATTTATAGCAATTACCATGACCGGGCTTGACCAGGATATGATGCAGAAAAATTTAACCTGCAAAAATATTGGCGATGCTCAAAAGAATATGATCTCTTTTAGTTTGGTGATAGTATTTGCAAACCTGTTTTTTCTTGCCTTAGGCGCTTTGTTGTTCATTTATGCATCTAAGGTGGGTATTGATATTCCCGGCAATGCCGATCTACTGTATCCTACAATTGCTTTAAACGGGCACCTCAGCATTGTTGCCGGAGTGTTTTTTATCCTTGGGTTGGTTGCAGCCGCTTATTCAAGTGCGGATTCAGCTTTAACAGCATTGACAACTTCTTTTTGCGTGGATTTTCTTGATATTAAAAAAATGGATGAACGCAGGGGCGAAAGGACAAGAAAAATTACACACGTTGTGATATCAGCGGTTTTATTGGTCGTAATCATCATATTTAGCAAGGTGACAAATAAAAGCGTTATTGATGAGATCCTGACCGTAGCTGCATATACTTACGGGCCATTACTTGGCTTGTATGCCTTTGGTATCCTTACAAAAAGAAAAGTTTTGGACAAGCTGGTGCCTGTAATCTGTATTGCCTCACCAATATTAACGCATATATTGAAGATCTATTCAATAGAATGGTTTTATGGTTATGAGTTTGGTTATGAGCTAATTGTAGTCAATGGGATATTGACTTTTGGAGGGTTGTTGGCTATAACAAAATTCCGTGGGAAGGATATAACTTTATAAAAAAGCACCAAATTGTGCCACATATGTTCCAGTTTAAAATTTATATATAGTTGTAAATTGCTGGTTATGAAAAATATTTTTGACAATACAATAAAGTCCCTTCCGCCCCGCCGGAAAAAAAAATGCACTGTGCTTTTGTTTAATTTATGACTTAATCTCATCAATCACCCTACCTGCCTCATCTAAATCTTGCTTTTTCCCAAGATCCATCCATAGTGTGCTGTCATCTGCAAATGCCTGAATTTTGTGGTCTTTGGCTAGATCCAGGTATGTCCCTGTAATTGAGAAAACACCTTCATCTAACAAGTCGAAAATAGAAGGGTCTATTATTTGAATTCCACTAAAAGCCAGGGGCGTCAGATCTGATCCTGAGGATTTGATATATTTTACTTCATTGGTGGTCGTGTTCTTCCATCCGCATAAAGTCATTTTCTTATCAAATAAAAAATAGCGTGATGTTTTTCTTTTTCTGACCACAAGCGTTGCAAGTGCATCCGAACGGCAGTGAGCTTCATAAAGCCGGTTTAAATCAATGTTTGACAATATATCTACGTTGTGAGCCAGGAATGGTTTGTTGTCATCGAAAAACCAGGATGCCTTTTTTAAACCTCCTCCTGTGTCTAACAGAAGATCGCTTTCATCAGAAACGGAAATATTTATCCAGAAATTCTCTTTTTTATTTAAAAAGTCAATTATCATTCCGGCAAAATGATGAACATTTATGATCATATCCCTGATCCCGGAAAATTTTAATCTTTCTATTACAATTTCAAGCAATGGTATTCCATTAATTTCAATAAGGGCTTTGGGCTTTTTATCCGTTAATGGAGATAGTCTCGTTCCCAATCCGGCTGCAAAAATTATTGCTTTCATGATAAGGTTAAAATTGTGATCTCTTTTTGTGGGATTTTGTGTTTTGGTGTTTTAGTGGCATTTTTTTAATTAATTTACGAAATTATGTTCTTTATATCGAACTCACGTTAAATCTTCTTGTTCCGTATGTCTGAGAACAATATCTATATTGTATTTTCCCTTCAGATGCCAGGCAAGCATTTCGGCACAATAAACAGAACGATGCTGTCCGCCTGTGCATCCGAAATTTACCATCAGATCAGTAAAATTCCGCTCCTTGTATTTCTCAACAGACTGGTCAACAAGTAAATAAATATTATTCAGGAATTCCCCGATCTCATCGTTATTGCTGAAAAATTCAATTACCTCTGTGTCCTTACCTGTAAGATGTTGATATTGCTCATACCTTCCCGGGTTATCATTAGCACGGCAATCAAAAACAAAACCTCCGCCATTGCCTGATTTATCTTCGGGTATCCCTGTTCTATATGAAAAACTATTGATGCTTATTTTAAATGCGCTTTCGGTATATTTCCCAACATCAAATTTTTTAAGCCTGTCTGAGATCGTTATTTGTTTAAGAACACCCATAAGTGTTGGCAGTTCTATGGGTAAAGATACCGAATCAAGGATCCATTCAATATTTTTTATTGCATAAGGTATACTTTTCAGAAAATGTTCCTTCTTTTCATAGAATCCCCTGAAACCATAAGCGCCCAAAGCTTGCATTATGCGAATAATAACATATCCATAGAAGAATTCAATGAATTCCGTTCTGTTTATTGATGTAATATTGTTAATGGAATTAATATAATGTTCCAATAGTTCTGTCCTTACTTCCTGCGGGATATCTGCTTTTGCATCAAAAAGCAATGAGGCAAGATCATATTGCAGGGCTCCTTTCCTCCCTCCCTGGTAATCAATGAAATACGGCATATTGTTGTATAACATTACATTGCGTGACTGAAAATCGCGATAAAGAAAATAATTGCGATCTGCCTGCAGTAAATAATCAGAAAAGCAATGAAAATCGTCTTCCAGGTTTTGTTCGTCAAACGGGATCTGTGCTAACTTGAGAAAATAATATTTGAAATAACTCATATCCCACAACATTGACTGTTGGTCAAAACTTGCACGCGGATAGCAAACGCTGTAATCAATCTTCTCTCCGGCAGGAACCTGGAATTTTATCAATTCTTCAATAACTCTTTTGTAAATATCTATTAGTTCATCAGTGAATTGCGCTTGTTTACGATTCTCCACTATATACGAAAAAAGAGTAATGTCCCCAAGATCCTGAATAAGGTAAATATTATTCTCCGGATCCTCTGCATATATTTCAGGTACGCTTAATCCCTGCTCAAGGAAATGTTTGGTAAATGATAAAAAAGCGATGTTTTCTTTCTTGTCATCGTTAAATACGCCAATTGCCTTTTTATTTTTACCTGTAATCCTGTAATACTTGCGATAAGACCCTGATTGAGGTAGAGGAGATATATTGACAACTTTCTCTCCGGTCCGGTTTTCAAAGATTTTAATTAAATCTTGCACTTCATTGGTTTTTCAGACCCTCAGGGTTTTAAAAACCCTGAGGGTCTTTATATTATAAATATCAGGAAAATTTAGAATATATCTTCGCAAGTTTATAAAAAAAATCGCAACTAAAGCTCAAAAGCATTTTAATCCTGCTGAGTGTCAGACCCTCAGTACATGTCAAACCCTCAGGGTTTTAAAAACCCTGAGGGTTTTTTATCATACTATTCCCCACAAAACCTGCAATACTCCGCCTCCTCATTATGCCGGAATGGGGTGTTCATATCATAGATCCTGCTCATCAGCATTTTTAACCGGTCTTCAAAACTCCTTAATATCTCTTCATTTATTTCTGTTGATTCATAAATTATAACGGGCATTAATCCCTGGCTTAATCTCCTGAAAGAGATAATTCCTGTTATCAGGCTTCCTGTCAAACCCTCAGGGTTTTTATTGTACATCAACGCATACATTAATAATTGAAATGCTTTATCATACTTCGGGTCATTTGCAATATTTTCAAAGTCTCCGGGTTTCAGATCAGCCGGTTGTACCAAGCCGGTTTTGTAATCAATGATACGGGTTGTATCACCCACCAGGTCAATCCTGTCTGCCGTTCCCCTGAAATTAACCCTCTTTTCCACACCATTAAGCGTCATCTTCATTGACATTTCCAATTTTTCTTCAAGTGACCTTATGACCAGGGATTTGCCTTCCTTTTCAATTTCAGACAGGCATCTGACCTCTTCCTTCAGGAAATTTTCAATGAACCGTATGGCTACATTTAGTATCAGCAGGTTTTTACCGTGATGGATATCAGCAGCTGAATATTCCCTGCTAAATGCTTTAATTGTTTTTTGCTCAACAAAGGGCTTCATTTTTACCACATCATTTATAGAGATATTTTTCCCTTCAAATTCCGCATACAGATCCCTCAGCACGTGGTGAACACATTTGCCCAATGTGGCGGCTTCAATGGTTTCTTCTACTTCTTCCGCTTCTTCAAGACCCAGCACATATTTATAATAAAAATCAAGGGGGCAGTTGATATATGTGTTCAGTGCAGAAGGCGAAACACCTCTTTGTATCCATGCATTTAACCTGTTAAGGATGTCATCATCCTTTTCTATGCTGATATCTTTTTTCTTTACTTTAAGAATTGGCAAGGTGATCAGTTGCTCTGTGATCTTAATATTCTTATTGACTTTTGGCAGTTCGTGAAGCAACTGTGTGATGAACCTGCTTTTTTCCCCGCTGCCGAATTCATCGGGCTCGGTGTTGTAAAGCAGGTATATCTTTTTCGCCCTTTGTATCAAACGGTAAAAGTGATATGCAGATATGGCATTCCGGTCGCTATAGGTAGGTAGCCCGAACTCCCGTCTGATATCGTAAGGTATAAATGAGTTCTGCGTTTTGCCGGATGGCAGGATGTTTTCATTGGCAGAGAGGAGTATGACCGTTTCAAAATCGAGCGTACGGGTTTCCAGCATTCCCATGATCTGTAAACCCTTTAAGGGCTCACCGTAAAAAGAGAGTTTTTCGGCCTTTACCAGTTGATTGAAGATAGTTCTGAAAGTCTTAATATCCATCGGGGGTTTTAGTGTTGTCTCTTTTTCTCCTTCGGAGGAAATGTTCAGGTCATGATCTTTCAGGAGTGTCTTTAACCTTTTAATAAGTTTGGCAAATGCATAGAGGTACTCTAATTCTATGGTCTTGTTTTCATCCTCGCTTATGAGAAAATCCTTAAAGTGGCTGATCAATCCGTAAAAACAATCCAGCGCGTTTTCAGTGACACTGCGACCCTTTTCCCCGGGATCGTTCCAGGATGAGAAGACAGGTTTTAAGATATTAAGATCTTCCTGCAGTTCACAGGTCACAAATTGCTCAATGTCGTTTGATGAAATGAATACCTTGTTCTTTTTTTGAATTTTTCGTGCAATGATACTGGTCATGGGTTGGTCTAAATACGGGTGATTTAACACCTTTAAAACATCTTTATAATAAAAACTTTGATCTTTACCGGGTTTAAACCCTTCTTTTGTTTTTCCGGGATAAGAACTGGATTCCGGGTTTTGAGGACTATTGACATGCAAGTTCAGAATAGCATCGAACAATCCGTATAAAGGTGTATTTTTCAAGGGATAACCCATTGTCACATTGACGTCTGATATATTACCGGGGAGAGAATTCAGAACGGGAGCAAGAAAATTTTCATCGGCAAGAACCACTGCAACCCCATCCCCTGTTGCCTTTGAATGAAGCACATCCAGATCCCCCTCTCCCATTGGGGATGGGGATTTAGGGGGAGAGGTGAATAGTATCTCCCCTGTGTATTTTGCCTGGTTGACATTTTGTGCAATACCGATAATGTTTATCTCTTTGTTATCTGTGGATAAAATATTTTCCTCCCATTTAAAATCGTTCGGCTTCCACTTCTTTTTATATTTAGCTATAAACCTGCCGGCTTCCTGAGTTTGGTTTTGTGTGTAATAAGTATCAGCGTCCCAGAGCATTTCTGCCATTCCAATTGAAATCAATTTCTCAATTATGGTTTCCTCGGCTTTGGTGAGTGCATTGAAGCCGGCAAAAAGGATCTTTTTCCAATTGCGCTCTTTCAATTTTTTTCCTCCCTCAACTGTAGATATCTCGTTTGAAACCTTTCTGTAAGCCATGCCTTGATATGCCTGGTTTTTGCTTTCAAGCTCCTCTTTCAGCTTTTCATAATATTTCCCCAGCGACTTCCAGAACATGAGATAACTTTTCTGATTAGGGGATAATTCCGGGTTCTCCAAATTCCACACCTGTATAGCCCTTGCCTCGTTCACATAAGCAAAAAGCTTATCAGTATCCGCCAGGTACTCATCCATTTCGTTAAAATCGTTAAGAAGAACAGGCGCCCATTTGATGAATTGATCAAATGAGTGGCTCCCTCCCTCCAACTCCATCTCTGAAGGAGAAGCTTGTTTTGGAAGTTCTGTCTCTTCTGTTTGCTCACAATATATTTTATAAAACTTAAACAACAGGGTAACATTATCTAAAATTTCAACACCTGAAAGTTCCTTGATAAAGTCCTCGATGGCAAAGATCTCCGGAGACCAAATGGTCTTTTTATACTTTTTACCAATATATTTTTTCAGAAAAAGCCCTCCCCTGCGGTTTGGCAAAACAATACAGAGACGGCTGATGTCGTCCTTGTAGTTCTTAAAAATATGATCGGTTATTTTGCTTAAGAAGGGTTGCATGTTGCTGGTTACTGGTTACTGGTTACTGGATGCTTGTTTGTATGTATGCTTGGTTGCATGATTGCATGATTGCATGGTTGCATGATTGCATGATTGCATGATTGCATGATTGCATGGTTGCATGATTGCATGATTGCATGGTTGCATGGTTGCATGATTGCATGATTGTATGGTTGCATGGTTGCTGGATGCATGATTGCATGATTGTATGGTTGCATGGTTGCTGGATGCTGGTTGCTGGATGCTTGATACTTGATGTTGAAATAATGGTTTAAAAAAATCAAAAACTGTTAAAAAATGAAAAAAATGGTTGTTTTTTGTAAAAAACTGCCACAAAACGTCAAAAAAGTGCATTTTTTAGTTATTTTTTAAACTTTTGCGATTTTAGAAGTATTACCAACTTATTGATTTATAAATACGGTCAGATAATCGCACCAAAGTTGCGAACACCCGGGTTAAAAGGGTTATCTTTCCGCCCTCTATTCGAACTCTGTATTTGACATAGAACCTGGACAGTGTTCTCATCAAATATTTGAACAGGTCGTCATACCCCTTGGTTTTACTGCGGCATATATGGTGGTGGCAACCTATGGCAACTGCCGAAACAGGTACTGTCATTTGTATCTTTGTTAGGCTATCCATATCCAATCCCCTCTGAGATGATTCAATCTTCATAGCAGCCGCACGAACTTCATGCCTGTCCTGTGCATATTCATCGTAGCGCATGTTAATGAGTTTTTTCCAGTCCCGGAGATGTTTGGCTTCAATTCCCAAATCCCTTAAAATTTTCAGGTAAGCATCAGGAATTTTGTTGTTCAGCCCCTTGAGATAATTGTGGAATCCTTCCGGTATCCGCAGATCGGGCGCTTCGTGCACAAGCATGGTCAGAATAAGATACGCTAATACCAGCTCATTGAAGATCCTGTCCTGCTCTGTTTGACTCAACTTCCCGAACCTTGCCAATTCCCGGAATTTTTTGTCCCGAAACAGGCGAAAAGCGTAATTGGCTGCTGCCTGCGCCAGAGAATCTGCCGTTACGCCAACGATTTGTTCGGGTGATTCAAATTCTGTGCTATTCTTCTTCATATTATTCAAAATTCATCAATTTATTAATGGTTTTAAAAAATCAAAAACTGTTAAAAAATGTAAAAAATGGTTGTTTTTTGTAAAAAACCACTATAAAACGTCACAAAATGACCAAAAAGTGTATTTTTGTAATTTTTGGTTTTTCTAAACCTCGACAATTTTTTCAGTCTGTATATAAAGCAAATATTTATCTACTTCGGTATATCCCATTTCCTTCAGGACATTACCATATTTATTTAACTGTATTTTATGCTTTTCTTCTTCCTTGCCTGTTTTATAATCAATGACAACCGCTTTATTGTCATCAATGATCACCCTGTCGGGACGGCAGGTATCACCCGAGGGCAATAGGATGTCGGCTTCTGCCTTGATCTTTAACCCTTCCCGAAAAAAGGGTTTTATTTCATCCAGGTTTAGTAAACTATTCAATTTCTCGTTCAATTCATCCTTTTCTTCAACTGTGAGGTAGCCCTCGTTCTTCATTTTTTCAAGTTCGGGCTCAACATCATTTAATGTTTTAATTCTTGAGAGGGCAGTGTGAATAAGATTTCCATAAGTTTTTTGTTCCTCAGAGGTTTCCACTTCCCATATTTCCGGAGCACGTTTTCTGATCCCTATCCTGTCTTTCCAATCTTTCGAAATCAACTGTTCAAAAGAAATGGCATTTGGTTTTTCCTTTGTAGAGACGAGATATTGCTTCGTTTCGGATGTGCCAAATACATAAGCAGATCTTTCCTCATCCCAATGTTCACTTTTAGTAAGAAATTCTATAAAATGTTTTGAGAAATTTCTGCTCCCGGCGGGTTTGGAAGTGAGCACATACAATCTCTCCTCCGGCCTTGTGAAAGCCACATATAGAATATTGAAATTGTCGAGCAATGATTTGATTTTCTCCTCCTGGTATAAATGGCCATACCTGGTCTTTTCAAGCGCTTTGCCGGCAGGCAAAAGAGCGGATTTCAGACTTGGAATTTCAGGTTCATCTATGTCAAGCCAAAGATTGTCTTTAGCATTTCTTTCTTTCCAGTTGGCAAAAGGGAAAATGACCACAGGGAACTCCAGCCCCTTGGCTTTGTGAATAGTCATGATGTAAACGGCATCACTCCCTTCGGGGGCTACTATGGAGAGATTGTCCTTTTTTTCTTCCCACCATTCGAGAAAATCCGTAAGATCGTTATTTTGTCTTACCGAATAATTGAGTACCGCATCCAAAAAAAAAGCAATGAAAGGATCAGCAGGTTGGTTGAGACAGAATATCCTGATTATTTCTTCCGCCAGTTCATACAATGGAAGTTGGGTAAGGTGTTTTGTGTTTATTTCATAGCCATTGTCAGTTAAAAAATCCGGGAATTTTTTATTTGAATCAATGCCGGAGTTCGGGGTTGGGAGTTTGTCCTTCTCTCCTGTTTCAGAATTATCTGAAAATAAATTACTTAATGTTTTGTGTATATCTGCCTTTATCAACTCCTTATTTATGAGATATTGCAATATCTCTGTATGGTAAACCTTATCCAGGGGATGACATAAAAAGCAGAAAAAGGAAATTAAAAAGTTCACATCGGGGGATCTGCCAAGCAACAAGCTTTGGGAAGAAATAACATCAATCCCCTGATTCAATAAATAACGGGCTACTTCACTCGCATCGCTATTTTTCCGGCAGAGGATAGCGATGTCATTTAATTTGTAATTATCTTTAACTACTTCATTGATTATTTCATGTATACGCTCACAGGATATTTGTGTATCTATTTCATCTGAAATTTCTATCCTCACATATCCGCCTGTGTTTCCGGGTTTGTAATCTTGCTTAAGGCCTTTGTATATATTTTGAAATTCGCTGCTGAGATCTTCGGCTAAATGATTGAAAAACCAATTATTGAATTCAACAATATTGGCTTTTGATCGGAAATTACAATTGAGCTCTTCCGGTTTATAATTTCTTTTGAGAGCATCTTCCCTCTGTAACAGCAACGGATCATCAATATGCCGGTAAACACCGGGTAATCTCACTAATTGCTCAACCTCACCGCTTCTCCAGCGGTAAATTGCCTGCTTTGCATCTCCAACTACCATGTTGTAATTACCTGTCGCCAGCGAATTTTCGACTAACGGAAGGAGATTTTGCCATTGAAGCATGGAGGTGTCCTGAAACTCATCAATCAGGTAATGATTGTAATGTTCACCGATGCGCTCATAAATAAAAGGAGCCGGTTCCCGCATCACTATCCCGGCAATCTTTTTATTGAATTCGGAAATGTGCACGATGTTGCTTTCCTCCTTGATCTCTTCAATTATCTTTTCAATCTCATTCAATACAGCCAGTGAGTATATGTTTTTCCTGATAAGAATAAAAAGATTGTACGTTTTTAATTGTGCATTAATTATTTTTTGAATTTTATCATAGAAAAATGTCAATTCATCTTTTAAGACATTGATATTAGTAATGTCCGTTTCATTGGCTTTACCGCTGCACCATTTATCTTCGTTTACTGTTTTTTGAACATAAGTATTAGGATCGTATATATCGGTTCTCCCGGAAGCAAGATTCTCAAAGTATTTCCCTATTCCCTTGTCACCATAATAAAACACAGGATGTTCCAATCCTTTGTTTTGTATAAGCTCCCACCCCTCCTCAGCGATCTTTTTTATCTGGTTCTCGAACTTGCTTGTATATTCAATAACAGACTTCCGCACTTCAAAAAAATTGTCAAGGGATAGTCGCCTTAATTTTTCGATATATATTAATCCGTCTTCTTTCAGAAGGTTTCGTGCAAAATTGTGCAGGTCATTTTCAATATGCCAGCTTTTTTCATCATCAGTCTTGGTTTGAGTGAATTCGACCAAAGCATGGGTGAGTTTCTTATCCGTTCCTACTTTATCTATTAATAGGTCAATAGCTTTAGATAGTAAGCTATCCTCATCCATTTCAACATCAAAATTCAGTGGAATATGGAGGTCGCGTGCAAAAGTTCTCACAATTTTATGTACAAAGCTATCAATGGTGCTGATAGCAAAATCCGAATAATTATGAAGGATTTCTTCCAGTACCTTTTTTGCTCTTTCTTTAATATCCTTATTGCCAAGACTTGTCTCAGAAACCAGGTCATCCAGAAGATACTTTGTTGTTCCGGCAACCTGTTCTCCGGAAGATAATTCTTTAAGGGAAAGTATAACGCGCTCTTTCATCTCAGCGGAAGCTTTGTTGGTAAAGGTTATTGCGAGGATATGCTTGTATTTTTGGGGAGGGATCCCTTTATCTGACAAAGCGATCTTCAGGTATTCCTTAACTAAGGTATAGGTTTTCCCGGAGCCGGCAGAGGATCTATAGACGGTGAAGTTCAATTGGATTTACGATTTTAGATTTGTATACATGAAACGGGATAAATTGTTGCATTTTTTTTGTCCCGTAGGGACTTAATATTTATAGAAAAAATAATCATGACAGAGTACAAGTCCCGTTAGGGACGATATATTATTGAATATCTTTTAAAATATACCGCTCATCATAATCAACATTAAATCTGTTCAACAATTCAATATATTCCTCTCTGAATGTCTTCTTTTTATGATGCTGTTCTTGATTCATTATGTATTAGCCATGATCTTTTATATTGCGTCCGCCAGCTGGCGGACTTTGTTATGGGTGTATTTCATTTTCTATAAATATATAGTCCCTGACGGGACAATAATTGCCGAAAAGTAATAAATCAAAATGTACAAATTTATCCCGCTTAAAGTATAATTGGCGTTTGTTCATAATGTGCAATTAATATATCCCGATTTCATCGGGACGGATTTTTAATTGCGGATTTAAATGTATTAAAAAAACTCCTGTGTTCCGACAGCTACCGTGTACCCACATCTTTATAAGATGTTGATTTATAATATATTACGAAATGGTGATATTAACGAATATGTTTTGAGAAACAGCTTTAAATTCATATTTCCATAGGATATTGAATATTCGCTTGTATTGTTCAAAT
>JBDRNO010000028.1:0-7036 GCA_043811005.1 Bacteroidota bacterium
ACGAACATAAAAATTCATCATTCATCATTCGATTGTTCAAATGTTCATTATTCAGTAAAAGGGAACTTTATCAATAGAACTGATTGGTTACAAAAATATTAATTTCGAGGTGAAGCAGGGAGAAGTGCTGGGAATTATAGGGAAGAACGGTGCCGGGAAATCAACTTTGTTGAAGATATTATCCCGTGTAACCGGTCCTACAACCGGCAGCGCTAAGGTAAAAGGACGAATAGCCAGTTTATTGGAGGTTGGAACAGGTTTCCATGAGGAACTTACTGGCAGGGAAAACGTTTTTCTTAACGGAGCCATCCTCGGTATGACAAAACCTGAAATAAAAAGCAAATTTGACGAGATCCTGGATTTTTCAGGTGTGGAGAGGTATATAGATACCCCTGTTAAAAGGTATTCATCAGGCATGAGAGTTCGATTAGGTTTTGCCGTTGCTGCGCATTTGGACCCGGAGATATTGATTATTGACGAAGTTTTGGCTGTTGGGGATGCTGAATTTCAAAAGAAGTGTTTAGGGAAGATGAAAGATGTATCTACTGAAGGACGGACTGTTTTGTTTGTGAGTCATAATATGAAGCCCATTCAAAATTTATGCCCTGAAAAAATAATGGTAATTGCCGCCCACCTCGATGATGAAGTACTGGGACTTGACGCCACTAAGCACAAACTAATTCATCATCAGCATTCGTGAGAATAATCGTTCAATTACAATATTAGCCATGCCCGAGTCGCAAAACATAGAATACAAAACCGCTTGGCGGGATGAATACCTTAAATGGATATGCGGCTTTGCTAATGCAAACGGGGGGAGACTTTATATCGGCTTGGATGATAAAGGAAAAGCAATCGGGATTAACAATTACAACATATTATTGGAGCAACTGCCCAACAAGTTCCGGGATATTCTTGGCGTATATACCGAAGTAAACCTGCAAACGGAAGACAACAAAAGCTACCTTGAAATTATTGTTCCCCGTTATGACGTACCCATATCGCTGAGGGGCAAATACTATGTGCGTATCGGGAGCACCTTACAGGAGCTGAAGGGTCCGTCACTGAACGAATTTATTTTAAAGCGAACCGGAAAGACATGGGATGATATCCCGGTTGAATCTGCTTCAATAACAGATATTGATGAGCAGGCAATAAAATTCTTCCTCAAAAAAGCGCTTAACAGCGATCGGATCGCACCGTATGCAGCTAAAGAAGATACGAAAACCCTGTTGTGCAACCTGCACCTTGTGAACAAAGAAGGTAATCTAAAAAATGCTGCCCTGTTGCTTTTCGGTAAGGAACCCAAAGCATATTTCACCTCGGCTTATTTCAAAATAGGCCGGTTCGGTGAGACAGACGCTGATCTAAAATTCCAGGATATTATAGAAGGTAACCTGATAGAAATGGCGGATAAAGTCATGGAAATTCTCCGTAGCAAATACCTGATTTCTCCTATACGATATGAGGGACTGCAACGCATTGAAGAACTCGAATATCCGGAGCCGGCTTTGCGGGAAGCTATTCTGAATGCTATCATTCATAAAGATTACACAGGTCCCACTATCCAACTTAGTGTATATGACAATAAACTTATCCTTTGGAATCCCGGCAGATTGCCGGATGAATTGAGCATGGAGATACTCCTGGGCAAGCATCCTTCAGTCCCACGCAATAAAAAAGTTGCCGAAATTTTTTTCAAAGCCGGCTATATTGAGGCCTGGGGGCGAGGTATCTCATTGATCATGGATGTTTGCAGCAACGCTGGCATCCCGGAACCAACAATTGAGGAATTCGCTGGCGGTATTCAAATCACATTCCTGAAGGACATTCTGTCTAAAGAATATTTACGGAAGCTAAACCTGAACGAACGACAAATTAAAGCGGTAAATTATGTAAGAAAACAAGGTTGTATTACAAATTCCATTTATCAGAAAATCAATGACCTGAAACAAACAGTTTCGTCCCAGGAATTACAAGATTTAGTAAAAAAAGGCATCTTGCATCCTAGTGGCTCAAAAGGAAAAGGATCTAAATATACTCTGGCAAACTAATTGTTCGTATTGTTCGCTAATTGTTCGCTAATTAATATAATTGCGTCAATTGCGTCATATTTTCAGACATCCTGACCTCATAACGAAATTATGCGGGTTACCCCGCACACAAGTACTTATGTGCGGGGGTTACAGGAAATAATATCGTAAAACGAATAGGTGACAATCTGACAGGATACTGGGAAATTACAGAAAATATTTAGTAATATTATGTCTGAGAATTTAACTTTGTAATTTTGTTTGGAATTTTGATAATTTGAATTTGAAATTTATTTGTTTTTTGTTATTTGTAATTTGAAATTTTATGGATACCCTAATAAAAGCAGAAAACCTCTCCAAACAATACCGCCATTATGAAATCACAAAATACAAATAACAAATCTCAAATAATTTCCAATTACCAAATTTCCAATGACCGAAACAATGAACAAACCACCTTATGATCTTGAAGAAAGGACCTTCCTGTAAATGTTTTTGGAATTTTGAGCATTGAAAAATTGGAATTTATTTGATATTTGGAATTTGATTATTGGAATTTGAAATTTATTTGATATTTGCCCTGAACTTGTTTCAGGGTTGATTATTGGAATTTATTTGTTATTTGGTGCTTGTTATTTGGAATTTATCATGGCAGAAACAGTTATAAAAGTAGAAAACCTCTCTAAACAATACCGCCTCGGCCTCGTAGGCACCGGCACATTAAGCCATGATCTAAACCGCTGGTGGGCAAAGCTTAGGGGAAAAGAAGACCCCTTCCTGAAAGTGGGAGAGGTGAATGTGCAGGATGAGAGAGGAGTTGGCGAATACGTATGGGCATTGAGAGATATTAATTTTGAGGTAAAGCGGGGAGAAGTGCTGGGAATTATAGGAAAGAACGGTGCCGGAAAATCCACTTTGTTGAAGATATTATCCCGTGTAACCGGACCTACAACCGGCAGTGCAAAGGCGAAAGGTAGAATTGCCAGCTTGCTTGAGGTTGGGACCGGATTCCACCCCGAGCTTACAGGAAGGGAAAATGTTTTTCTTAACGGTGCCATTCTCGGTATGACAAAACCGGAAATAAGAAGTAAATTTGATGAAATTGTTGATTTTTCAGATATGCCGAATTAAATAAAAGTTTTACGTTAACGTTGTATCATCAGCGTTCAATTTCGTAAATTTTTGTTATTTTTGGTAAAAGGTAAAAAACAAATATATGAACCAACATTATATTAGCCAAATAATAGAAAAACTTAAACCAATTGATCCATATAAAGTAATTTTATTTGGTTCTCATGCCTGGGGAAATCCAGATAAAGATAGCGACATAGATTTGATTGTGGTAACAAATGACGAATATTTGCCAAAAAGTTATAAAGAAAATATTAATGTATACTTAAAAGTTTCACATTTATTATCAGAATTTAAAAAAAATATTTCTATTGATTTAATAGTTTATACACAACCTATGTATAAAAAATTTATAGAATTAGGAAGTATGTTTTCTAAAGAAATTTTATTAAAAGGTAAAATATTATATGAAGCAAATAACTAAAGATTGGTTAAAAAGTGCAGAAATGGATTTATCATTGATAGAATCCATTAATAATAGAAATAATTTAACACCATTAATTGCATTTCATTCACAACAAGTAATAGAAAAAAGTTTTAAAGCAATTATTGAAGAGTTTGAAATTGGTTTTATAAAAAGCCATGATTTAGAAATGCTTTTAAATAAAATTAAAAAATATATAAACTTCGAAATAGATATAAACCTTTTTAAAGAAATTGATAAACTTTACATAGACGCCCGATATCCAGGAGAACTTGGCTTGCTTCCCAATGGAAAACCAACAATTGAAGAAGCAAAAGAATTCTATAACTTCGCCAAAGAAATTTTTGAAAAGATTAAAGAATCATTAGAAAAAACAAATAACAATAATGACGATAATAAAATAGAGAACATCTGATTTGTTTTTTGCCCTGAACTTGTTTCAGGGTTGTTATTTGGAATTTATCATGCCTGAAACCGTAATTAAAGTAGAAAACCTCTCCAAGCAATACCGCCTCGGCCTCGTAGGCACCGGCACATTAAGCCATGACCTAAACCGCTGGTGGGCAAAGCTAAGGGGAAAAGAAGACCCCTTCCTGAAAGTGGGTGAGGTAAATGTGCAGGATGAGAGAGGAGTTGGTGAATACGTATGGGCATTGAGAGATATTAACTTTGAAGTGAAACAGGGAGAAGTGCTGGGAATTATAGGGAAGAACGGTGCCGGGAAATCCACTTTGTTGAAGATATTATCCCGTGTAACCGGACCAACAACCGGCAGTGCAAAGGCGAAAGGTAGAATAGCCAGTTTGCTTGAGGTAGGGACAGGATTCCATCCTGAGTTAACGGGAAGGGAAAACATTTTTCTTAACGGAGCCATTCTCGGCATGACAAAACCGGAAATAAAAAGTAAATTTGATGAGATCGTAGACTTTTCAGGTGTGGAAAGGTATATTGATACGCCTGTTAAAAGGTATTCATCAGGGATGCATGTGCGGTTGGGATTTGCAGTTGCTGCTCATTTGGAGCCGGAAATATTGGTTATTGATGAGGTTTTGGCGGTAGGAGATGCGGAGTTTCAGAAGAAGTGTTTGGGGAAGATGAAGGATGTATCTACAGAAGGAAGAACTGTTTTATTTGTGAGTCATAATATGAGCGCAATTAAAAATTTATGAAAAATCAATTTTAATTGAGAAAGGTATAATAAATAAAGTTGGAAATAGTATTGATGTTGTTGAATCCTATCTTCAAAACGAAGATGAACTACGCAATTCATTACAAGAATACCCTGTTGATGAAAGCAAAAAAGCACAGATTAGAAGAATAATTATTCGTAATCACCTTGGAGAAAAGGCTAATTTTATTGATCTTAATAAAAAAATGTTCATTCAAATTGATTATGACATTAAAGTTGGTTTATCAAAAATAGTTATCGGATTTGGTATTTATTCAAAAAAGTTCATTGATGCACCTTTAATAGGCATTACAGATGTTGAGCTTGCCCCATCCAGGTTGAGGAAGAGAAGAAAAGGATATTATCAATGTTTAATAGAAATACCTGAGAAAATACTTAATGTTGGAAATCATAGTATTCGTGTTAATGTTACAGACTTGAGTAACATAGGAGACAAGCTGGATGTTATTGACAACGTTAATTTTACAGTAATAGATAATGTGGGTATCTTTCAAGCACTAGGATTACCCCAAAAGGGTTCTTTACTTTCTTTACAACAGAAATGGAATATAGTGGAATTTGATTCTCAACCTGAGGAAATACCTGATATATTATTATAATTATTCAAAGGAGTACAAAATATGAAATTTGCAGGGAAAAGAATATTGTTGACGGGTGCGGATGGTTTTATAGGTTCTCATTTGACCGAAATGCTTGTCAAACGAAAAGCCAAAGTCAAAGCGCTATCGCAATATAATTCTTTTAACCATTGGGGATGGCTTGAAGATGTGAATTGTCTTAATAATATTGAAGTATTATCAGGCGATATCAGAGATCCTCATTACTGCAAGCAAATTACAAAAGATGTTGATGTTATATTTCATTTAGCTGCACTGATAGCTATTCCATACTCTTATATTGCTCCCGATAGTTATGTTGATACCAATATCAAAGGAACGCTTAATATATGCCAGGCGGCACTTGAAAATGGATGCCAAAGAATTATTCATACATCTACAAGCGAGGTATATGGCTCTGCGCAATATGTCCCTATTGATGAAAAACATCCGCTGCAACCACAATCACCTTACAGCGCCAGTAAAATAGGCGCGGATGCTATCGCAATGAGCTTTTACAATGCTTTTGATTTACCGTTAACTATTGCCAGGCCGTTTAATACTTATGGGCCAAGGCAATCAGCAAGAGCAGTGATACCAACAATTATTTCACAAATTGCCGGTGGTAAAAAAGAAATCGAACTCGGAGATGTTTCTCCTACCAGGGATTTTACTTATGTTGAAGATACTTGTGGAGGGATGATCGCTTTGGCAGAATGTGATAAGGCAATAGGTGAAACAGTAAATATTGGCTCAAATACTGAAACTTCTATTGAAGATACTTATAAAATTATAAGGGAACTTATGAACAGTAATGCCGAATTTGTAGTCGATAAGCAGCGAATTAGGCCTGAAAAATCAGAGGTTAGTAGATTGGTATGCGATAATTCGAAAATTAAACATTTGACCGGCTTTGAACCTGAATATACACTTAAACAGGGACTAATTGAAACAATTAATTGGTTTGGCAATCCTAAAAATATTACAAAGTACAAGCCGGATATTTATAATGTATAAACTTTTGGTCATCTCTATATAACATTTATCAGGTAAAAAACAATGAATACTGAAACTTTAGGCGAAAAGATACTTGGAATGTTTACCGATATTCCTTTGAACAAAAAAGAGGGAAAACTTTTTGTCAATAGAGGGAAAGAAATTAATAAGCTTATCAATATCGGAAGGTTTTTGCAAAGATCAATTTATGGTATTGCCGGTGAAACAGGGTGTGGCAAAACGACATTGTTTAATATGCTTAATTTTCCTGAAGATATTACATTACTGATTATTACAATTACTGAAAAAGAATCAAAAGAAATAATAATCGCAGATATTCTTTATAATCTATGTATATTGGTCATTGCCGAAAAGAAATTCAAAAATGTTCATTCACTTGCCAGGAAAGTATTGAAGTTCTTACAGGAGGAAGAAATTAAGAGTAAAGAAAGAGGTATTAAAGTTGGAAAAATCCTGGAGGGAGAAAGTAAATGGGCAAAAACTTCAAAAGAACGATATAACATAAACACAATTAAAAACTTTCTTAAAGAGATAATTAATGTCATCACAAAGGAAAGCAAAGTTGTTTTGTGCATAGATGAGATAGATAAAGAAAGAAAAGAAGATGCTATTGTTATTCTTGATTCTATTAAGGATATTCTTAAAG
>JBDRNO010000029.1:0-27495 GCA_043811005.1 Bacteroidota bacterium
CACAATGCTCAAAAACTCAATGACCAAAACTGTTTCGGTCATTTGATAATTGATATTTGGAATTTATTTGTGATTTGTCATTTGTGATTTGGTGCTTCATTTTATGCAAACCTTGATTTTATGGACAGACTCTAATTAGTCCCTTATTAAAGTCATTACTAACAACATGATAATTCAAAGCACCAAATAACAAGCGCCAAATCTCAAATAAATTACAATGACCAAAATTCAAAATCCAAAACGAAAGATTCGGAAAAGATAAGCATTCCTGCTTTGCAAACGATGTTGCTTTTTAAAAAACTAACGTAGTTTTGGTCATTATTTCATTGAAATTGTGAATTTATTTGTGATTTGTAATTTGGGATTTGTGATTTTTAAATATTCTCCATCTGAAAAGGTGGCTTTTCCAATCCATACCTTGGGAAAACGTAGTTCATTACATCGGATCCACATCCACCTGAACTCTTACTGACTTATATGTTGCCGTTATCTTAAAGCCGTTAATAATTTCCGTTAATATATTTTTTGCCTTGCTACCTGATGCTTCTTTTTCAAGCTTTATCAATAATTTTTTCAAATATTGACTTTTCACCCTTCCCACAACAGGGGATACAGGACCCAACACTCTCTTGCCAAACTTCCTCTTCAATTTCATGCACAGTTCAGTTGCACTTTTATCCAGTAGTTTATAATTTTTATGCTTTAGAGTTATTTCAATTAAGCGGTAATAAGGCGGGTATTTGAATTTTTCTCTCTGCACGATCTCATTTTCATACATACATTGATAATCGTTATTGACAACATTTTGCACAATTGAATGAGCGGGATTGTAAGTTTGAACGACCACCTTTCCCCTCTTTTTTTTTCTTCCTGCCCTACCGCTAACTTGTGCCATCAATTGAAAGCTGCGTTCAAACGATCTAAAATCCGGGAAGTTGAGCATGGTGTCAGCATTCAAAATTCCTACTACACTAACATTGTCAAAGTCCAGCCCTTTGGTTATCATCTGCGTTCCAACCAATATGTCAACCTTTCCGGTCTCAAAATCATTTATGATGCTTTGATAGGCGTATTTTGAACGCGTTGTATCCAGATCCATCCTTGCAATTTTTGCATTGGGAAAATAGATTGCCAGTTCTTCCGCTATCTTCTCTGTTCCAAATCCTTTGGTCAGCATGTTGGTATCTCCACAAGCGGGACAGTTTTCAGGTATTTTTTTGGAATACCCGCAATAGTGGCAATTTAGACGGTTAAACAGCTTATGGTATGTAAGACTCACATCACAATAAATACAATGTGGTATCCATGCACAAGTGCCGCACTGTAAAAAAGGAGAAAATCCTCTCCTGTTTTGAAAAAGTATAGCTTGTTCGGAATTTGCAAGTGATTGCTGTATTAGCTCCAGCAAAAAAGGTGAAAAATGCGATTTCATCCTTCTTTTCCTGCTTTCTTCTTTGATATTAACAAGAATTATTTCAGGCATTTGCATTTCACCGTATCTTTCCATGATCTCAACCAACCCGTATTTACCGCTTTCAACATTGTAATAACTTTCTAATGAAGGAGTAGCGGAGCCCAATAATGTTTTTGCTCTATGCAGGTGAGCCAGGTAGATTGATGCATCACGTCCATTGTATCTCGGTGAGGGGTCTATCTGTTTATAAGAGTTTTCGTGCTCTTCGTCCACTATTACCAGTCCCAGGTTATCGTAGGGCAGGAAAATCGCTGAACGTGCACCTAAAATGATGTCATAAGTATTATTTGAGACCGATGCGGTTTCAAAAACCGCATCGGTCTGCTTCGCATTCTTTTGAACCGAGTTCCATATCTCCACACGTTCATTATCATTGAATTTTGAATGATAAACGCCTATTTTATTTCCAAAATGTTTTTCCAGCCGGTTGATGATTTGTGTTGTTAAGGCAATTTCCGGAAGGAGATACAACACTTGCTTACCCTTTTTCAAAGTTTCTTCAATGAGTTTAATATATATCTCCGTCTTGCCGCTCGATGTAACGCCATGCAGTAATACAACGTCTTTTTCAATAAACTCCTTTTTTGTTTTCTTAAGAGCCGCTTTCTGCGACTTATTTAATTTAACCTGTCTTTTTGGTTGTTTTATTTTTTGAAGATCAATATTCAACCTGCCGATCTCCTTTTGATAGATTTCAAAGATTCCTTTTTTAATAAGTTGTTCCAATGTGTTTGATGAAACATTTACACTTTTTAATAGCGTTGGTCTATTGATCTCAACAGTTTTTTTGGAATATTTTTTAGAAAGCCCTATATAAGACATCAACAATTCCAATTGTTTAGGCGCCTTTTCAAGTTTGTCAAAAGTGTCTCTTAAAGCATCCTCATTACTAACTTGTCCGGTTAATCGAACACAGGTTTCCATTTTAGGTTTATAGCGGTTTATCAATTCTTCCTGAACCAATACCACTTCTTTTTCGATCAATGATTTGATATAGGGGAGGATGGTTATTTGACCTAAAACTTTAGCTGCTTGATCAATTGACAGGACACTTTGCAATTCCAGGGCTTCAACGATCATATATTCTTTATCATTCAATATTGAATAGTCGCCTGAGAAATCCGGGTTTAGCTCAAGCTTTGTTTCGCTGGCTAACTTGAGCCCTGAGGGAATTGCTGCGTTCATTACTTCACCCAGTGAACACATATAATATGATGAGATCCATTTCCAGTGCTTGAGTTGTTTTGAATTAATAACCGGTTCGGGATCGAGAACGGAAAGGATGTATTTAGCTTCATATTCAGCAGGCGCTTTCTGGTGGGTGTTCTCAATTATTGCAGCATAGATCTTTTTTTTTCCAAACTGAACCACTACTCTTTTGCCGATCTCGACAGTATCATTAAGCTCGAATGGAACACGGTAGGTATATAGCTTGGGTAATGGAAGTGGTAAAATAACATCAACAAAAAGGGTTTTGTGTGCCACTTTTAATAATGCACTTAGGTTGCCAAAAATGACAACATGTTTTTGGTAAAATGTATTTTCCGCTTAATCAGCTTTTTAAAAAACAGAATTTGAAAAAATACAGAAATTAAAACATATCTTCAAATTCCCTGAACGCCAGCGCTTCTTTCAGATTGTAAAAATCACTGCCCTTAGGGACATACCTGAGTTTTGTAAGAAGAGTTTTAGGATCAATCAGCTCTTCAAACGGAATAGCTTTTATGTCGAAGTTGTCAGAAACAGAGACCATGTGTCCAAATTTCTTTTGTGAATATAGTTTATAGGCACCATGTCCCAGCATTGATCCCATTATAACATCAAAGCTTATAGGTGAGGCAGCTCTTGTTTCATAACCTACTTGTTTATACACGATCTTTATATTTCTCCCTGTTTTTTCCTTGAATTTTTCAACCGTTCTATCCCGGATTATCCTGCCGATTTGCACTTGCGCGAGTTTAATATTTCCGTGTCTGTCTTTTTCTTTTGGTATTAGGTTTTCGGGAAGTTTGTGTACCAATCCTTCAGAAACACAAATCACCCCAAATGGTTTTCCCATTTTTTGCCTGGAATTTATCAGATTAGCAAGATTTTCAGCCAGGTTATCCAGATCAAGTTCCCTGGATTTAATATCTTCTGTTGATATCATCTTTATTGATTCTCCGGCAATTCCAGCAGCATAAGTGATCCAGCCCGACTTTCTGCCCATCATTTCTGCTATCACAAAAGCGTCTGTTGCCATTGCATCTGCCCGCAAGTTCAAAATTATTGATTTTGCAACATCAACAGCTGTCCAAAAGCCAAATGTCCAGGGAATTCCGTAGTAATCGTTATCAATGGTTTTAGGAATATGAATCATATTTACTCCAAAATTTTTTAAAAAATTTGCTGTTTTAAGAGAATCATCACCTCCAATGGAAATTAAAGTTCCTATATTCAGATACTCAAGCCCATTCTTTATATTTTGCAGCTTTTTAATTTTATTTGGATCATTGAAATCCTCCATAGACTTAATATCTTTCCCGGGATTAGCCCTTGATGTTTTCAGATAGATTCCCGGGTGGTTCCTTATACTTGAGATCGCATGATCCATTTCAATAAAATGATTGTTTACATACAGGTTTGGGTTGGTTTTATCAAAGTTTTGTAAAAACTCATAGCCGTTGATAAAACCAATACACTTAATTGATTGATCCAAAAAACCCAATGCGCAGGCAGAAATTACAGTATTAGCACCTGGAGCAGGCCCTCCGGAAAAAATAATACCTGCCTTTTTTTTAGTAGAAATGTAAGTCATAATATTATGTTTTTTAATTATTGTTTTTTTTATTATATTTTTGCTTCAAAGCTGCAAAGATATAAATTTACAGAAGTTTTTTAATTATCTTTATCTTAGCACGTTCTTAATATAATTATGACTTTAGCTCTCCTCGACTGGACAATTATCATCCTTTTTCTTTTAGTCTCATTATTCATAGGACTGAGATACCGGGGAAGGGCGGGTAAAAGTATATCGGATTATTTTCTTGGTGGGAGGAATCTGCCATGGTATATTGCCGGCATATCAATGGTTGCAACAACATTTGCAGCCGACACTCCATTAGCAGTAACCGAACTTGTAGCTAAAAGCGGTATTTCGGGCAACTGGCTTTGGTGGAACATGCTTTTTGGCGGGATGCTGACCACATTTTTCTTCGCCCGGTTGTGGAGAAGGGCTAACATATTAACCGAGCTGGAACTTATTGAGATTCGTTACAGTGGAAAGGAAGCTGCATTTCTGAGAGGTTTTAAAGCGGTTTATATGGGGCTTTTTATGAATTCATTGATCATTGGTTGGGTAAATGTTGCAATGATAACCATTTTAAGAGTGTTTTTTAACATTCCCGAAAGTCATCTTTTATGGTATGTAGCAGGTATAATGGCAATTGCTGTTGTATATTCAACCCTTTCAGGGCTATGGGGTGTGGTAATTACCGACATGATCCAGTTTTTTTTAGCCATGACAGGTTGTATCGTACTTGCCGTTATTGTTGTAACGTCAGAAAAGATTGGCGGAATTTCCGGGTTGAAAGAGCAATTGCCTGAGCAGACCTTAAATTTTTTTCCGAATATAGGATCATCAGGCAAAGCTACTGATATTGCTTCTACATTAAGTATAAGCATAGGTGCATTTTTCGCATATATTACTGTTCAATGGTGGGCGAGCTGGTATCCGGGAGCAGAACCGGGAGGTGGAGGATATATAGCACAAAGGATGATGAGCACTAAAAACGAGAAACATTCAATTTTTGCAACCCTTTTTTTCCAGATAGCTCATTATTGCATACGCCCCTGGCCCTGGATCATTGTAGGATTATGTTGTTTAGTACTTTATCCTGATTTAGCCATAGACGATAAGAAGCTTGGCTATGTAATGACAATGAAAGAATTTCTACCAGCCGGTTTGAAGGGTCTTTTATTGGCAGCTTTCATTGCAGCGTATTTAAGCACCATTTCAACCCAGATCAACTGGGGTGCGAGTTACTTAACAAACGATCTTTATAAAAGGTTCATCAAACCTCAGGATAAATTCACCGATGAGCAATCAGCACAAAAAAATTATGTGTTAATGGGAAGAATTTTTACGGTACTGATAATGGGAATTGCTCTTTATACAACTTCCAGAATTCAATCAATATCCGCAGTTTGGGTGTTTATCATAGAATGTGGTGCAGGGCTAGGGCTTGTGTTAATCTTGAGATGGTATTGGTGGAGAATTAATGCATGGAGTGAAATCACTGCTACAATCTCTCCTTTTGTTGGTTATGCTTTTGCGAAATATTTTTTAGAGTTACAATTCCCCAACAGCTTCTTTATTACAGTTGGTTTTACAACAATTTCATGGCTTCTTGTAACATTTTTAACTAAACCGACAAATTTAGAAATACTGAAAAATTTTTACATAAAAGTAAAACCAGATGGGAAATGGTCAACTGTTAAAGAGCAATTAAACATCTCCAATCAACCCTGCCTCCCGGCAGGAGAGGCATCTCCCATATTCCATCTTCTCATCTGCTGGCTAAGCGCAATAGTGATGACCTATTCTATATTATTCTTTACGGGTAAATTGATTTTTCAGGAATGGCAGGATGCTGCAATTTATGGTGGAATTGCCATCTTTGCATTCTTTATTTTAAGATACTTTATTATACGAACGAAGATATTTGATTAAATTTATTTTATTTCTTTCTTTGAGATTTGACATTTTTTTTATTACTTGCGGTCTTAATATAAAACAATATTTTGCCATGAAGTATAATATAATAACTAACAGTATAAAAAGCATACTTTTTATAGCGATAATATCATTTGCTATTGGTTGCACAAATGAAGAAGGAGTAAAAGAAACAACTGAGGACTTATTAGTAGTTGACAGTACTGCATCATCGGTTTTGCAAGTTGGTAATGTAGTGTTTTCCATTCCTTCACCCATTCAAACTGCGGTATTGATTAAAGATGTGGGCGCTAATTATAATAAAGAGATGCTAAATCCCTCTGAAAATATATCTTATTATTCTACAAACTATCAAAAAGCCCTAAATCTCGGTATTTATGGAGCTGATCTTGGTTACGCATCCATTTATGAACAACCTCAGGATGGGTTGAAATATTTAAACTCAGTAAAAAAGCTGGCGGATAATATCGGAGTTTCAGGTGCATTCAGTGCCGAGACGATGAAAAAGATCACGGAATATCTAGGCAATACCGATTCTCTTTTGGGTATGGTATCTACCTGTTACCGTTCGGCTAATGCATTTTTAAAGGAAAACGACAGGGAGGATGTATGTGCATTGATCTTAGCCGGTGGCTGGATAGAAAGCATTTATTTTGTGACTCAAATTGCCGGCACAATGGATAACCAGAAAATTATTGACAGAATAGGTGAGCAAAAGAATACATTAGACAACCTAATTAAATTAATAGAACCTCATTATAATGATCCTCAGTTTACTGAGCTATTAGACCAATTATATGACCTGGCACTTGAATTTGACGATGTTGAGATCAAATTCATTTTTGAGAAACCAACTCATGATAATGATAATAAGATTACTACCGTTAATAGTCGTAGTGAAGTAATAATTTCTGATGAACAAATAAAAAGGATTTCTGAAAAAGTTTTTTCAATCAGGGAACAAATAATTGAATAATAGCTTCGCTATTTATTAAATTAAAAATTAATCCTGAACTTGTTTCAGGAGAAAAGTAAAAAGATGAAGACAATAATTAAATCAACATTCGCAACAGCTATCTGTGTAATCACATTAAATTTGTGTAATATGTGTTTTGCCCAATGTGATACAACAGCAAGCCTTTGTAATAACCATATTACAACAGACTTTATTTCTGATGGGCAGCAATACAGGGCATTATTACTAGGTGATGAAGTTGCTGAGTTTCACGCAACTTTTTTTGGAGGAAGCACATACAGAATTGCCGGTTGTAGCGGATTGACCGATGGTAATCTGATTTTCTCCTTATATGATCCTGAACACAATCTTATATTTACCAATAACGATTATAAAAATACCCCATACTGGGATTTCAAATTTACTTCTACAATTGATTGTACAATTGAAGCTCAATTAGAATCACTTACCCAATCTTCAGGTTGTGCAGTACTTTTAATTGGTTTTGAACGATGAGTGAAAGAATATTAAAAGCATTGATGCAGCTTTTTTCAATTATCTCGGAAGTAGATATAGTAGGGGTATCTACTGACCGCAGAAAGGTTGTTCAATTATTCTTAGAGCAGCAACTTAACAGAGAATTAGTTCAGGAGTATTTAAAAGTTTTTGATAATTTCCTTGAGTCTCAATCGGGCAAGGGAGAAGGCACTAAAAAGAAGAAAAGAACATCTGTAAATTCAGTAAAGGTCTTAAGAATATGCACACAGATAAATGAGGAGCTGGCACAAAAGCAAAAATTAGTAGTATTGATAAGGTTGATTGAGTTTATCAATTCCGATGAAAATCCTTCACCCCAGGAGATTGAATTTGTTACAACTGTTGCCGAAACATTTAATATCAGCCAGGATGAATATAACAGGTGCATGTCATTTATTCGTAATGCAGCATCCGATATCCCCGAATCATCCAAAATCCTTATAATTGACAATAAACAATCCGTTAATGTTGCAGAAGTAAAACATATTTACTCCGAAAATCTGACCGGACAGTTAAGGATACTTAATATTCAGAGTGTTAATATGTATGCCCTTCGATATTACGGAACTGGTGAGCCATACCTTAACGGGCAAATAATACATAGTGATAGAATTTATATATTTACTCAGGGCTCTTCGATAAGAAGTAAAAAGGTAAAACCGATTTATTACAGCGATATTGTAGCCAGATACTTAACTGAATTAGCAAAAGATAAGATAATTTTTTCAGTAAAAGATGTTGAATATAGATTTAAAGCGGGTAATATAGGATTACATAAGGTAAACCTAACAGAAGAATCGGGTCACATGATCAGTATTATGGGTGGAAGTGGCGCTGGAAAATCAACTTTGCTGAATGTTTTAAATGGTATTGAAAAGCCATCATCAGGCAATGTCTTTATTAATGGAACAGATATCCATCATGAAAAAGAAAAGATTGAAGGAGTGATAGGTTTTGTGCCTCAGGATGACCTGTTGATGAATGACCTTACTGTATATCAAAACCTGTTTTATGCAGCCAAACTCTGTTTCGGTAATTTAAGCGATGATGATATTTCAAAACGGTGTTTAAACTTATTGGAAAACATCGGTTTGTATGAAACAAAGGATTTGAAAGTTGGCAGTCCGTTGGAAAAAGTGATCAGTGGCGGACAACGCAAACGGTTGAATATTGCCCTGGAGTTGATCCGGGAACCCTCCGTCCTTTTTCTTGATGAACCAACCTCCGGTTTATCTTCAAGAGACTCCGAAAATATTATGGACTTGCTGAAGGAATTGACGCTTAAAGGAAAACTTATATTTGTTGTGATTCACCAACCCTCGTCTGATATATTCAAGATGTTTGACCAGTTGATCATTTTAGATGTAGGTGGTTATGTTATTTATGACGGCAACCCTGTTGACTCATTGATTTATTTTAAAACATTAGTAAAGCATGTTAATCCTGACGAAAGTGAATGTGTTCAATGCGGTAATGTTAATCCCGAACAGGTATTCAACATTATTGAATCGAAAGTAGTGGATGAATACGGTGCTTTAACCCGTACAAGAAAAATATCTCCAAAACTATGGAATGATTTTTTTCTCGAAAGGAGCGAGCATAAAAAGGATGAAAGCAAGAAAGTTAAATTAAAAATTCCTAAAAGCACATTTAGTATTCCCAATAAACTTAAGCAACTAAAAGTTTTTATTACAAGGGATGTTCTGTCAAAATTGGCCAATGCACAATACATGACCATTAACTTGTTGGAAGCGCCAATTTTAGCTTTTATTTTAGCGTGGGTTGTAAGATATTATAATCCTGATGTTTCACAAGCCGTGTATTTATTCAGAGAAAATGAGAACATGCCCGTTTATATGTTTATGTCTATTGTTGTCGCATTATTTATAGGACTAACAGTTAGCGCTGAAGAGATCATCAAGGATCAAAAAATATTAAAAAGAGAGAAATTTTTACATCTCAGCAAAGGAAGTTATTTGTTTTCAAAGATTACCATTATGTTCGTATTGTCAGCAATACAATCCATTACATTTATATTGATCGGAAACTGGATATTGGAAATTCAAGGGATGGTTTTAAGTTATTGGATCATATTGTTTTCCACAGCATGCATGGCTAATATGATAGGGTTGAATATATCATCTGCCTTCAATTCAGCTGTTACGATATACATCTTGATCCCATTTATCTTAATTCCCCACTTGCTGTTGAGTGGGGTGATGGTTAAATTCGATAAGCTTAATCCAACTATTATAGTTCAAAACAGCGTTCCTTTTATTGGAGAGCTAATGGTTACAAGATGGGCGTATGAAGCTATGGCCATTAACCAGTTTAAAGAGAATAAATTTGAGAAGCATTTCTATGATTATAACAAAATAAAAAGTAATGCCGCTTTTAAGAAAGATTACTGGATTTCTCAATTAAAATCAAAAATTGACAGATGCCTGAACAATATTAACGATCCTGACAAGAGGGAACAGGTAATAATTGATCTCAATCTGATCAGGAATGAATTATCTTTGGGTTTCCTTCCTTTTAAAAACAGTGATTTATTAATGGGTAAATCTACTATTGATAGTTTAAACATTGAGAAGTTCAACCAAAACATAGCTAGAAAAGTCAAGAATTCTTTGGAGGGATTGCATAAGTACTATCTCAGAGAATTCAATAGGGTAAATGATGCTTTGGACGGAAAGAAAAGAAAAATAATGAATTCCTCACAAGATGGTCAGTATTCCATACCGGAATTAAAGATTAAAATCAGTAAAAGCTTGAAAAATATTGATAATCCCGAACACAGAGAAGAGGTAGAAAAAGATTTGGCACTGATCTATAATGAAATATCCTCAGGTCCTATTCCTTTTGATGATATCAATGGTTTAACTGTCAAATTATTTACAGCTGATGTAGCAAAAAAAGCCAAAGTTGTTTTAACTAAGTTGCAAAAGCATTATAATCAACAGTTCAAGATCTTTAAGGACACCTATGCGAATGATGCCCTGACTGACTTGGTAACAAAGAAGAATGAATTAGTCAGGATCATTGAAGTTGGAGGGGAATTAGTCCAGCAAATTGACCCGATATATCTTGATCCAACAAGATCCGGAAATATCAGGGCTCATTTTTATGCTCCTAGAAAGAAGTTCTTCGGCAAATATTTCGATACCTATTGGGTGAATATAATAATCATTTGGCTTATGTCATTATTACTGACATTTACACTATATTTTAATCTTTTCAAGAAGTTTATTGATTCAACCGGAAACTTGTTTAGCAGTATTGGCAAATTACTTCCTTCCAAATTTAAATCCATCAAAAAATAAAGGGTTGTTGGGATTTGTTTAGATCATCCTAACTTGGACAAGCCAGAACCATAATTGATATATAATAGTTCCAGTGCATTTGTGCAAATATTGTGGTATATGTGGCAAAGATATACGATGTAACTGAGTAAGTAGGCGGATAGAGCGATTAGAAATTAAAATGTTAACAATAAAGGTTCTTTTAGGAATTTAATTTTCTTCTATAGGGATTTTTTCAAAGGGAACTGTTATTATTGCCTCATAGTCTCCGCCAGCTTCCAGCATGTCCTCATCATCTTCTTCGTAAAACCAGTGAATCTTCATGTCTGTATCTCCTTTTTTGTATATAGTTTCCAATGCCTTAAAAACATCCAATATGCACTTTGAGGAACTGGTATTGAAGTATTCCAATTGAATTTCAACATTAGTTTTTGGTTGAGGATTACTTCCATATTCTTCAAGCCACTCAAGTAATGATTTATAAAACTCAAGAGAATTTTCAGGTATGGATCTGCCCCTGATTTCAATATGTCCTTTATCAGCATCAAAGTAAATCAACGGTGTTTTTTGGGTAGGCTCAATTTGTATTACTTTCATGACATTGATAATTTATTGTTTATCTATTCTATAATGGTTTTTAGTGTTTCAATTACTTCAATTTTTTGGAGGTTCTAATAGGTGCATGATTGTAATATCCAGACTGAAAAATGAAAATTCATCATCAATTGGCTTGAAATTATATCCTAATTTCTGTCCTGTTCTTCTTGCAATATCTATTAATCCCAATCCCCCTCCTCCTTTTTCAGAATATTCTTCATTGTTTAATATTTCCTGATAATATGACCTTAACTCATCTTTTGATAAGGCGTTAATTTTATCCAGTTTTGCTGCTAACGGCTTAATATTGTTAGATAAAATATAGTTGCCCGTCATAACAGTATAGGAATCAACGTCTTTTGCAATCATGAAAATTGCAGTCTTAATCTTGGTTGGTTGATCATCAGCCGCAACCTCATCTAGATGATGGTAAAGATTTTGCAGGCATTCAACAAGCACATTATAAACTTTCTTTTTGGTCTTTGGTGCCTCCTGATAGTTTTCAAGTTTAGACTCCATAATTTGTAAAATGGATGTTAAAAGCTCTGAAGTAATTTCTCCTTTAAATGAAAGGATAATATTACTCTTTTCCATTTTATCATAGAAATCAAATATATCTAAGTCCATTATAATACACTAATTAGTGTTAGTTGGTGAAAAAGAAATAAAAGCTTTTACCAAAAGAATTTTTTTAGAGGACAAATATATAAATTTGTTTTTATAATATTCAATCAAAATCGGATTTTTTTTGCCCTCAATGCAAGAGATGAACATGTTAATATGTTTTTTATCTGTATAATGCAAAGATAAGAAGGTAAAATTAAAAAATGGAAAAATTTAGAATCTAATCCCAATAACTAATATATCATCAAGTTGGTCTTCTTTTTCTTTCCAATCGTTAAATGTTTTGTTCAAGTAATTATGTTGTTCCTCCGATTCCATGTGATGTATATCTATCAGCGCTTGTTTAAAACGTTTTTTTAAAAATTTTTTACCCAATGGTCCTCCAAATTGGTCAATATAACCATCTGAAAATATATAGATCATATCACCAGGTTGCAGGGTAATATCATGATTGTGAAAATTCTTTTCTTTTATAGAAAATCCGCCAACGGAATAATTAGCAGGTTTATATTCAAAGAGTTCTTTATTCCTGACCAGGAACAGTTGTCTTAAAGCTCCTGCAAAACGCAGCGCTCCCAATCCTGCTTTGCTGGATTTAGATGAGTTCGGATGATTCCCGGACAGGTTTTTCTCATTATCTATATGTGATGCCTGTCCTATATGGGCATGAGGATTAAATGCACATATAGCTATATCCATTGCTTCATTAAGCCCTCCTTTCCCGGCTTCTTGTTTTAATACATTTTTTACTCTTATATCCAATTCAGTGAGTACCTCGGCAGGATCAATAATTTTGTTATCATTTACGATCAAATTCAACAAATCGTTACCGATAAAAGACATAAAAGCAGCGGGCACACCATGCCCTGTACAGTCTGATGCAACAATAATTGGCACATTATTTACAACAGAAAACCAGTAAAAATCCCCGCTGACAATTTCACTGGGTTGATATAAGATGAATGCATCTGAAAATGCCACTTTAATTTCGTTTATGTTTGGAAGGATTGCCTCTTGAATACGTTTTGCATATTGAATGCTATATGTGATCTGCTGGTTTTTATCTTCAATCTCATTATAAGCTTTTTCTAACTTAATGTTTTGCATTTTAAGTTCCATAGTTCGCTCAATGACAGTATTTTCCAGAACAATTTTAGCCAACCTTAATTTTTTCTCTCTCCACCTCACATAGATATATATACAAATGAAAGCTGTAAGCAGGCATAATGAGTAAAACCACCAGGTTTGCCAGAAAGGTGGGGTGATAATAAAATTCAAAGTGGAAGGTTGTTTATTCCATAAGTCATCATTATTGCAGCTTTTAATTTGAAAGGTGAATTCATTTGGAGGTAAATTAGCATAAGTAACATAAGTTTGCTTTATTATTGGATTCCAATCCTTGTCAAATCCCTCTAATTTATATTCATACTTGACTTTTTCAGGATTAGAAAAGCATAAACCTATAAAATCGAAAGTTAAATGGTTCTCATTATATGACAGTACAATATCTTGAACGGTTTGTTGGGAGTTGTATTGAATTTCTTGTACAGCATTACCACTTGTACTATTTGTCCACACCGTATCTTCGAAAAAGAGCCTGAGATTGGTGATATATGTATTTGACTCTTTGGTATTAACCTTGTCTTCTGCGGGATTATATCTCACTAAGCCATTGACTGTTCCAAACCACAAGTTCCCTAGCTCATCCTTATACATAGCATTTTGATTTGTTTCAGTCCCGGCAAACCCATCGTCCCTGTTGAAGTGTTCAATTTTCCCGGTTTCAGAATCAAGTTTATCCAAGCCAGTATTTGTACCGATCCAAACACCGTTTTTATCATCACAAATGATGAAATAGGGATTATCAGAACTTAGTCCGTCTTTTGTCGTATAGTTTTTAATGATTTTTCCACCTGCTATGCCTGTCCCGCCTACTCTGAAACCTTCGGGGAGCGCAGCCAAAGGATCATATTTATAAATACCTCCTCCAATACTTGCGATCCAAATATTATCATACTTGTCCTCATAAATGGAAGCCGGCCTTTTATTTGTTAAGCCTTTATTTTCATTAACCGAAACAAATCTTTCGCCATCGTATACGGAAATACCTGCATCGTTAGAGCCAAACCACAGGTTTCCTTTACTGTCTTTAAATACAGTCCAGAAAGTATTGCTGCAAAGTCCATCTTCGGTTGTGATAGTGGTTAATTTTCCTCTATCCGGGTTCTTTTTGTCAGGAGTAAATTTTGAACAGCCCGAACCGAGACTGCATAACCAAATATTCCCACCCACATCCTCACTGATCGTTATGATATAGCCATAAACCAAACCATTTTTAAAAGTATAATTAATGATCTTATTGTCTTTTGTATTTAACCTGCTCACCCCGCTGTAAGTTCCGAACCAGATGTAACCTCTTGAATCCTGGTAGATTGACAAAACATCATTATGAACCAGCCATTTTTCTTCATTACCTCCAGTATAGGAGGTTTTGTTTTTCATTTGAGGGGCGGAAATATTAATAATTTTTTTAATGGCTGTCATTTGCTTGTCGTAAAAGATTATTTTAGAGATGCCATTCTCTGTTCCCACCCACAGATTTTGGGCATCATCCACTAAAACAGCTTGAACCTGATTGTTTATCAAACCAATACTAATATCAAATGTTTCAAACCTGTTTCCCAAATATTGGCATAATCCACCCCCGGCAGTGCCCATCCAGATATTACCTTCACTATCTTCAATTATGGAGGAAACGTCATCATTACTTAAGCCTTCTATTTTTGAGAACCACTTAAAAGCATGATCTTTACCCGGTACAAATTTTCCAGCCCCTGATTCAGTACCCACCCAAACATCTCCATTTGTAGTAATACACATAGTTCTGAAGTTATTGTCGGGCAGATTTTCCGTGCTATATGAAGTAAAATCCATCCCGTAAAGATCCTGTCCTTTTGCTGACACTAATCCAGAAGAAGTAGCTATCCATAGTATGCCTTTTTTATCTTTTTTTATTGAATAGACATTATTGGACAATAATCCATCATCAACAGTAAAATACTTATATTCCCGGCTCGGGTTTTTAGGATCTACCACTGTAATTCCCTCATTGGTTCCTATCCATACAAAACCGTTATCATCTTCACAAATGGTATATACTCGATTTGAACCTAATCTCTTTAGATGTTTTACGGTGTATAAGGAAAGACTGTCATCCTCTTCCGGTTGGACATCTGCCTGTTTTATGCTATCCAGGTAGAAAAGAGTATCGTTGTTGTAAGCAAATTTTACAATAAAAATACCTCCGCCTGATGTTGCGATCCAGATGTTTTTATTACAATCCTCGTAGAAATCTGATATTTGATTTGAGTTCTTGAATTTAACTTTATCTCCAAGAATAGAAAATTTATTTCCATTCCACCTGGTTACTTCACCATAACGGTGCCCGAACCAGAAATGATCGCGGCTGTCCTGAAAAATTGCGGTAACATGATTATCTGCAATTCCATCCTGTTGGTTGTAATTTGTAAAGACTTTTCCGTTAAAATTTGCCACCCCTGCTTGTGTTCCAAACCAGATATATCCATTTTTATCCTGAAATAACGAGAGGACAGTTGATTGCGGTAGCCCGTTTTCAACAGTATAATATCTGAAATTTGCCCTTTGACCGAAGCAAAAGGATATACCTGTTAAAATAAATAATATGTAGAAAAAAAAGATTTTCATATTTAAAAATAAACTTTGTCCGCAAGCTGGCGGAAGCTTTGCGGGAGATATAATTAGCTTGAATATGTTAAACCTTTTTGGTTCTGGCTCGTCCAGCTTTTGGGAATTTTGTTCTTTTGCCACAAAGATCTGACACAAAGTTACACTAAGTAATAATAACCTTTTAACATCGGGAACATTAGTGAGATAAAATATTTATAAATTTACGAAAAAAAACATAACTTCGTAAATAAAGAACATTTAAAACATTGAAATGGAGCGAAGCGGAATTCACGAACACCAATAAAAATAAACAATAAAGTGAGTAAATTCCCATACAATAATATATAAGGATGCAAAAATACCATAAATACTGTCAAACATTGTTTGAAGCCTGGTTCAACTCTCCCTACTACCACATATTGTATCAAAACAGGGATAAAGCTGAAGCCGGTTTTTTTATTGATAATATGTGCCGGCACCTGAATATTGAGAGAAACAGTAAAATTCTTGATGTAGCATGCGGTAGGGGAAGGCATGCAATTTATCTTAGCCAAAAGGGATTTGATGTAACGGGAATAGATATATCTCCTCAAAATATTCGTTATGCTTATAAGTTCAGGAAAAATAATCTGTCTTTTTATAAACACGATATGCGGGAACCATTAATAATAAAACCCAACCCAAAAGTCAGCAGTGATAAGTCCATCGGATTAAATTCTTTTGATTATATAATGAATCTTTTTACGAGCTTTGGTTATTTTGAGAATGATGAGGAAAATCAAATGACAATAAATTCTATTTTCAAATCACTTAAATTAGACGGGTATTTGATCATGGATTTTATGAATTCAAAGAAAGTATTGGATAATCTTTTAAGCAAAGAGACTAGAAGCATTGATGGAATAGAGTTTGACATCAGCCGGTTTGTTAGCCCGGATAGATTTATTATCAAACAAATAAAAATAAAAGATAAGGGAAAAAGCCATTCATTCATTGAACGTGTAAAAGCATTGACGTTAAATGACTTTGAAAAATATTTCGATGCTTGTGGCTTGAAAATAGTAAATTTGTTCGGTGATTACACTTTAGCGGAATTTAATGAAAAGAAATCCGAAAGGTTGATTATGGTAAGTAAGAAAGTTAAGAATATAGTTACGCAAATTGATTAAAAGAGCAATTTATATTACGTGCTTAGGAAATTAAAAATGTTGCCAGTGCCTTCTCCGAAGTATTCTACGAAGGACGAAGTCGTTCGCTCCTGGCTGCTAGCTGCTCGCTTCTGGCCTTCGCCTGCCAAAGCAGGCTACGGACTGCGAAGGCTGGCAACTGGCAAAAATGATATAATATGAGTTGTCTAAATCTATAAATTTGGCAGGAAGTATGAACGCTTTCCATCGATATTTACAAAAGAACTGTATGAAAATTATATTTTTACACCTTCAAATAGATAAAGAACAATATAAACCTTATGACATACCTTTTTCTTTTCCTTTCCGTTTTATTAAGCGGGCTGGCAGTTTTTTTGTTTAAATCGAAAAATGAGAATCACATCAAGCTATTGCTTGCATTTAGCGGTGCATATTTATTTGCAATATGTGTGCTGCACTTAATTCCGGAAACATACTCCTCAGGTGGCAGTTTCATTGGGATTTACATTTTAATTGGTTTTTTATTTCAGATACTGTTAGAGTTCTTCTCAAAAGGTATTGAACATGGTCATATCAACATTACCAAACCGAGCTATCCCGTTGAGGGCATTAATAAATTCTCTCATACTACTGTTCCCTTAACAATATTTATAAGTTTGTGCATCCATGCATTTGTTGAAGGGATGCCATTGGGCAACAGCTCATTTAACAATGGAAATGCTAGTCCTTTATTGACCGGTATTATACTTCATAAAATTCCAATTGCCTTTGTGCTGATGAGTTTGTTGATACAGTCGAATGTGAAAAAACAAATTGCCATTATATTATTAATATTGTTTGCATTGATGTCGCCTCTCGGGTTTTTTGCAAGTAATGTGATCGGTGAAATGGAATTGTATTTTAATGAAATTATGGCTATTGTAATCGGAATATTTTTGCATATTTCAACAACGATCCTTTTTGAATCAACAGAAGATCATCGCTTTAACATTAATAAATTTATTACCATTATCTTTGGTGCCGGGATAGCAATTTTAACTTGTTCAACTTAAGTTGAACAAGCTACATTGCACTAAACGTTTCGTGAAGTGTAGCCAAGACCGGACAAGTATAAACTTTCTTTATAAGCAAATTATAGTAAATGAACAAAAAAAATACCACCAACAATCCTCAACTTACAGTTAGGTTAAACTGGTATTTATACCTGTTATTATTAATTGAAGGTGGATCATTAATGGCAGTTGAGTTGATCGGTGCTAAATTAATAGCCCCGTTCTATGGCAATTCACTTTACGTATGGGCAGCAGTTTTAGCTATTACCTTGGGTGGAATTGCAATCGGTTATTTTCTCGGTGGTACGGTTTCCAGCAAGTTCCATAATATTAAAACAATGCTTATCATTATTGGGGTATCTGTTGTTTTGGTTTTTATCATGCCACATACATCTAATTTCATCATGTCAGCTACGCTGGGCTTAGAGTTGCGGTTGGGAATCGTTATCTCCTGTTTGTTTTTTTTGATGCCTCCCCTGGTTTGCTTCGGAATGATAGGGCCTTTGATGGTCAGGCTGGTCTCAACAGAATTAGACAAAGTTGGCAAAGCTGCCGGAACCGTTTATTTTACATCAACCGTTGGCGGTATTATCGCTACCTTTTTATTCGGATTTTATTTGATACCGTTTTGGGGACTTAAGTTAAGTACTTATACCACGGCTATCGCTTTAGCTGCTTTACCTCTGTTATATATTATTTATTCAAAATTGAGCAAGACCCATTAAAAAATTACTTATGTTTAAATTTCAGTTTCTCAGTTTTCAGTTTTCAGTTTTCGGTTGTCGGTTGTCAGTTTTTCGGTTTTTCGGTTTGCCCATTGTCGGTTTTTTTTAGATGATTAATTCAGGAGAAGTTATTCAGCAACAAAACCGGTTAACTGATAAACTGACATCTGAAAACCGACACCCGATAAACTGAATAAAATAGATGACTTCACCAAAAAATATTTTTTACCTTTTTGCCTTTCTCGAAGGTGCTGCAGTAATGGCGATTGAATTATTGGCAGCAAAGATGCTGGCACCTTATTTCGGCTCGGGGCTTTATACATGGGGATCGGTAATAGGCATTACACTTGTCAGCCTGGCGCTTGGCTACTACCTTGGCGGAATAACAGCGGATAAATTCACCAACCAGAATTCACTCTTTTGGGTGGTATTATTTTCGTCAGTCTTCATCATACTTATGCCATCCATTTCAAAAAGTTTAACCATTGGTTTTGTTAGTGTTGATCCCATAGTTGCAGTTATTATACTCAGCATTATTCTTATTCTCCCTTCATTATTACTTTTAGGTATGGTCCCGGTTTTACTGATCCGTTTGCTTTCTGAAAAGGTGGAGAGTTCGGGAAGGGTAACCGGAATAGTATATACTGTTTCTACATTAGGGGGCATCTTCAGCGTTTTTTTCATGGGATTTTATATTATCCCTGAGTTCGGACTTTCTATTCCTGCAATCATTATAGGTTTGATCCTTGGAATAATTTCCTTTTTTGTGCTATTAAGCCGTGGTAAGATTGTTGTCCTGATATATTTTATAATTGTCGCTTTTGCTTTTTATTCTGTGAAACAAAGGAAAGTACATTCAAACGTTAAGGTGCTTTATCAATCCGAAGGTCTTTTAGGTCAGCTTTTATTAGCTGATATATCAGCAAATGGCAGAAACGAACGTATTTTATTTGTTAACCGGATGGGGCAAACGTTCATTAATATAAACACTGGGAGATCACGATGGAGTTATGTAGACTATTTAATTTCTGTTGCAAGCGCTTTGCCCGAAAATTCTGATGTTTTGCTTTTGGGATTAGGCGGGGGAACCATTGCAAATCAGTTGCAGCAAACATTAAAGTTCAATGTTGACGCTGTTGAGTTGGATGAACGAATGGTCAATATTGCCAGACGTTTTTTCTCACTAGATGTAAATACCAATGTAATTATTGATGATGCGAGGCATTATTTGGAAAGCACGGAAAAAACTTATGACCTCATCATTTTTGATGTATTTAAGGGCGAAGTGCCTCCGGCTCATGTATTAAGTGTGGAAAGTTTTGAAAAAGCTCTAACGAGGCTCAATCCGGAGGGCTTTATGATTGTGAATTTCAACGGCTTTTTGAATGGAGATGCGGGAAAAGCAGGTAGGTCACTTTATAAAACACTGGAAGCTACCGGACTGATCACGAAGATATTACCTACTTATGAGGAAGAAAAGTACCGGAATAATTTGTTTATTGCTATGCAAAAGCAAGACCTTCAAGGATTTAAGATGAAGCGTGGCACGGTTCCAAACCGTGTCACGCTTTTTAAGAATACCCGATTACCATTGGAAAGGCAGGGAGAACCCGTTGATATCGAAACTCTTTTCATAAATATTGGACAGTTGGATTTGGATGATGCCTCGGTCATAACTGATGACAAACCGCTATTAGAAAGATATAACCACTATGCTGCAAGAATATGGCGAGAAGAATACAACCGCAACTATACGGAAATGTTTCTTGAAAAAGGGGTGCCGTTGTTTGATTGATTTGATAGTGAAATCTGTGGTTTTCCGCCAGAGGCGCCTCGCCTGCAGGAAGCTACGGTGTACCCACATATATTGATAAATATTAAAGTTTTTCATTTTTCATTTGATATTCGATATTTATTATTTGAACAATACAAGCGAATACTCAATATCCTATGGAAATATGAATTTAAAGCTGTTTCTCAAAACATATTCGTTAATATCACCATTTCGTAATATATTATAAATCAATATCTTATAAAGATGTGGGGTACCTTCTCAATATTTAAAGGTAAAAGTACAAAGCCCGAAGGGCTTTAATGTGAATAACCATCGGTGAAACCGGTGGTATAAACATAACATCAATAGCAACCCTGAAAGGGTTGAATATGTTGAAGAATATCCGCTGTAACATTCAACCCCTTTGGGGTTGTAGGGTTGGTTGTATATTATACCCCGAATTTCATTCGGGGCTATTTACATTCAATCCCTTGCGCCACCGCTATAGCTATAGCGCACGCGGTCGGGATTTTACCTGCGGATATTGAGAAGTTACGATGTGGGTACACCGTAGCTGCAGGAAGGCAGGCGATCTTCCTCCGGCATGACATTTAATCAATTGTTTTTTTCTTTATACCTTAACAGTAACAACGATTCTCTTAATTATTTCCGCTTTATCACCTTGTTTTACTTTTATAAAATAAATTCCTTCAGTTAAAGAAGACACATTTAACTTATAACAGTGTTTGATTGAATTAACCGTAAATGCAGGTTCCGTGATAATAACTTTTCCGCGAATATCAATTATTGTAATTGAAAGCCGTGAGTTCCTTGTTGTCCGTATATCAATGTTCACAACTTCAGATGCAGGAACAGGGAATATGCGCTCAATCACAAGGTTCTGCGAATGTTGGGATTGAGAAAATATGCCGGGTGAAGTATCTTCATAAAGTATTAAGGTATCAGTATATACGTCATCATTGTTCCAATCGCCATCACCTTGTCCGGCAACGAATGCTCCATAAATGAAAACCGTCCCGGAACCTGGGGGAGGTGCAGTCCAACTATATTCCCAATCGTATTTGCCGGGATTTGCCGTACCTTCTTGTGTATGTCCAACATATTTAAGGTTTTTTTGGTTTGGGGTTGGGATATAAATCTCGGTTTTAATAGGATTTATAAGAGTAATGGTTCCGGCACCACTATCATTGGCAAGCAATGCAACAGTTTCAAAGCCGATAACTGAATCGCCTGTGTTTATTGTATATGGGACTATCGTATATACTTGCCCGGGAATATAGCTTTTTGCAGTTTCATCTCCCTTCATAACAATTTCAGCAGATCCAGGTCCTGTGTTTATTGTGCCTGTATGATGACAAGTTGGAATGCCAGCGCCACATGATCCTTCTCCTGGAGCACTGGTAGAGCCGGTCGGAGGGGAAATTATATACGAACAAATAACAATTGATACAGTAATAAAAAGCATAAGAATGAGTAAATATTTTTTCTTCACGATTATTATTTTATGTATTTTAAAGTTATCCTTACAAAGACAAGTGAAATTCAATATTATTTTTAATAGATTCACGAAGTTGTTTTTTTAAAAATCATATCCACTTCAGCCATTTTAGTTGAAAAATTACATAGACTTTTTTGTCTCTTTTTAACTGAAGTGAATCGGAGTATTTTTTGTTCAACTGACAATGTATAATTTTACCTTTCACTTCAACATCAATATTACAGGTAGAGTTATTTCCTTTTATTTCTATAATATTCCCATCATAACGATTTATTTGGGGACCGGGTGGATTTTCTGCTGATATAAAAACATTTTCAGATAGAATAACAACCTTTTTTACAGGTGTTTTTTTTTCAGTTGGAATAATAATATTTAATTCCCCGCATTTTACCTTGGTTAATCCATCTTCAAGATATTTATATTCATCACATTCTAAAATGTTTGGACGTCCGATAAAAGAAAGAACTTCCTCACTTCCGGGAGAAAAGAATATTTCATCCGGTTTTCCAACCTGGTGAATCTTGCCATTAATGATTACTCCAATTGTATCCGCAAGTTCTGTTGCTTCTTTTATGTTATGTGTTACAAAGATGCATGCGATATCTAAAGTTTTTATAATATTTTTAAATTCTATTCTTAAATATTTTGTTGTTGTTAAATCAAGCTTATTAAATGGTTCATCCATTAATACAATTCCAGGGTTGATAGCGATTGCTCTTGCAAGAGCAACTTTTTGTTTCTCACCTCCACTTAAATTGAGGGGGACCCTGTTTGAGAGTTCTTTTAAATTTAGCAGATCAAGCAGTTCTTCAACTCTTTTTTTATATTCCATTTTTTTTGCTTTGAGTCCAAAGGCGATATTTTCGTAAACCGTCATATGTGGAAACAAGAACAGATCCTGGAATAAATATCCGATATCCCTTCTATGAGGAGGAATTTTTTCCATTAATTTATCAGAGATATTTATTTCTCCTTTATACTTACAGATTCCTGCAATAGAATTTAGAAGAGTTGTTTTCCCAGATCCATTTGGTCCAAGAAGAACAAATAATTCTCCTTTCTTGATAGAAAGATTTACATTATTTAAAATAAAATTGGAGAGATTCCTTATTTCAATCATATTTGTAATGATTCAAGTATTCAAAGTCATTAACAATGTTTTATGTTTTTGGCTTGTTCTCTAATGTTGCGAGTTACGGATTTTGGTTTTTACTTATTGACTATTTTACAAGCTGAATAGTTGCTTATTTTTTTAAGTAATTACCACATATTCTCATTGATATAATTGTAAAAAGCGAGATAATAATTAAGATTGATGCTGCTGAAATTGCGAGTTCAATATTTCCTGTTGACATATTCATGAAAACAGCAAGTGGAAGGGTTTCTGTTTTGAATGTTATAGCACTTGCAATCATAAGTGTTGCTCCAAATTCTCCCAGGCATCTTGCAAAAGACATTGTTGTTCCATTTATGATGCCATCCCATGAGAGGGGAATAGTTATTTTAAAAAATGACTCTAACGGACTTGAACCCAACGTTCTTGCAACTGTTTCAAACCTTGAATCAATGGTTGTAAATGTGGTTTGCATTATTTTGATAAAAAGAGGTGCTGAAATAAAAAACTGGGCTATAATTGCACCTTTAAGTGTAAATACAATATGAATACCAAAAGCCATCAATTTATTTCCTATCCATCCATTTGCGCCAAAAAGTAAAAGAAGTCCTACACCACAAACCAGTGGCGGGATAGAAATTGGCAGGTCAATCAATGTTTCAATTAAACTTTTCCCAAAAAAATTATGCCTTGCAAGGTAATATGCCAGAGGCGTTCCGACAATTATTGTAAATACTGTTGCAACAAGGGCGCTAATTAAACTCAACTTGACAGAAGATAGGATTTCGGGATTTAATATGCCAGATAATATAGATTTTGGGTTGTAAGTAAAAATAGCGAGCAGGATAAGAACCGTAAATAATGGGTATATTAATAATATAATGTATCGGAATTTTAATATCTTGTCCATGTATCCGAATTTACTCACTCTATTGTTTGTTTTTTAAAATTTTTAAATCAATTCACAAAGTTATGTCCTTTTCTTCCAGATCCGCATACCCATATTTTTTCCATACATCTTTTTTTGAAATGACAAATTCTTTGAATTTTTCCGCATCCTCTTTATTTTTTGAAAAATTTAATACAGCTATCGGGATTATTTTAATAATATTCACTTTTTTATTTATTTCAATAATGTCGGCTTTATTTTGTTTAATATAATTTTTTGCTGAAGAACGCCATACTATTGCAGCATCTGCCTCGTTCAGTACAACATCAAGAGCAAGTTCATTTACATTTGTTCTGGAAGTTGTTACGGCATTTTTTTTAATGTATTCATAAATACCTGCTTTTTTAAATATTTTTGGTGCAAGGTTGCATATTGCACAAGCATCCTCTTTTGCAAGAGAAATTCTGATATTTTCTTTTGATAAATCTTTAATCGAATTTATTTTTTTCGGATTTCCTTTAGCAACTATGATTACAGGAATGTGAAGCACCACAGATTTTGAGGAATCAATATATCCTTTTTCCTTGGCGGTATTCATAAAGAACCCCGAACCCGGCATAAAGACATCACCTGTTTTTTGCATTTCAATTTTTGCAAAGATCACACCGCTTCCACCATAAACATAATTTACTTCTATCGCAAATTCTTTTTCAAATTCAACGGCAATTTCATTCATCGGGTCTTTCATTCCAGCGCCAGAATATACCAACAATGATTTTTCTTTTTCATATTCACTGCTACATCCGCTGATTATAATAATCACGAACAACCTTATCAAAACATTTTTTTTCATCTTTTCAGAACATAGCTTTTTACAAAATTAGCTATCTTTTTATTTTTATTTGTTTTAAATATTTATCTTTGACAAATAAATTTATTCCAATTTTAATGAAATTGAAATTTTCAACCCCATATTGTGAAACTTGCATATCTAGGATAAGTTCTTTTTTTGCACTTTTAAATGATGAGGACCTTTCAAAAATAGTTGGCAATAAAACATGTGGTTTTTATAAGAAGGGGCAACCGATTTTTGGTGAGGGTAAAAAGCCCCTTGGAATTTTTTGTATTAGCAAAGGCAAGGTAAAGATTCATAAATTAGGGGATACAGGAAAGGATCAAATAGTCAGATTAGCTAAGCTAAGTAATATACTTGGATACCGTGCATTTATCAGTGGTGAGTATTATACTGCTTCTGCCACAGCATTGGAAGATTCGGTAATATGTTTTATTCCTAAGAGTACATTTTCCGAACTCCTTCAGTCCAATCCGGATCTTTCAATGAAATTACTGCAATTTTTATCAAATGATCTTAGAACTGCAGAAACACAGATCACCCATTTGGCACAAAGACATGTTAGAGAGCGTTTGGCTGAGACATTATTAATATTAAAAGAATATTACGGTGTAGAGAATGATGGTGCGACTCTAAGTGTTTCGATGACCCGTGAAGAAATTGCCAACATGGTTGGTACTGCTACAGAAACCGTGATCAGAATATTTTCTGAATTTAAAAAAGAAAAGTTGATTGGCCTAAACGGGCGCAAACTTAAAATACTTGATCATCCTGCCCTTATTAAAGCATCTAATATTTGGGGTCAAACCCGTTGAAAACAGGTTATCAAATATGTTGCTAAATATCAACGGAGTGAATATCAAGTAGTTTCAGAATGAATTTTTCTAAGACTAATTTTTACGGGTTTATGTTATGGAAGTTGTGAGAATTACAAAAGAGTTCTCTTTTGAAATGGCTCATTCTTTGTATGGACATAGCGGTCCATGCAGGAATATTCACGGCCACTCCTACCATTTATCCGTTACTGTAAAGGGAAAACCCGTGAAAGATCAATCTCTGCCCCAAAATGGGATTGTAATGGATTTTGGTGAAATACAATCAATAGCAGCAAAACTTATTGATGAGTTTGACCACGCACTTGTGATAAATGCTAATTCCCCACATAATGAATTAAAAGATAACAAGTTGTTTTCTGATAATATCATTCTTTTCCCCGATCAACCCACTTGTGAAAACCTCATTTTGCATTTTGCCGGTAAAATAAAAGAGGTCTTACCTGATAATATCAATCTACATTGCCTGAAATTAAGGGAAACTTCCAGTTCTTATGTAGAGTGGTATGCGGAGGATAATTAGTTCCTGACAACACATTACGATTCGGAATTTTAAGGATTTAACGCAGATATTAATCTACGCTATCTTCCCCACTAATTCAGAGATCCGCATAGAGTATCCCATCTCATTATCATACCATCCTATTACTTTAACCATTCTGCCAAGAACTGAAGTCAATTGTGAGTCAAAAATGCAGGAATGAGAATTCCCTATAATATCAACAGAAACAATCGGGTCTTCAGTATATTCCAAAATACCTTTCATGTTATTTTCTGCAGCTTGTTTAAATGCATTATTTATTTCTTCAACACTTGCATCCTTTTTAATGGAGCACGTAATGTCAGTGACCGACCCGTTTATGACAGGAACCCTGAGTGCTGAACCTCCCATTTTTCCCTCTAAATGAGGAAATATTTTTGTGATGGCTTTTGCTGCACCTGTTGATGTTGGGATAATGGAATTTGCTGCTGCGCGGGCTCTCCTCAAGTCTTTATGAGGGGCATCAATTAAATTTTGATCACCTGTATATGCGTGAATGGTTGTTATGTATCCTGATTCGATACCCCAGTTTTCATCTAATATCTTCACCATCGGAGCTGCACAGTTGGTTGTGCAGGAAGCATTGGAAATAATTTTTTCATCACCGGTTAATGTATCTTCACTTACTCCAATGACAACACTTTTTATATTACCTCCACTTGGCGGAGCAGAGATGATAACTTTTTTGGCTCCTGCCTGAATGTGTTCCCCGGCACTCTTTTCATCCCTGAACAAGCCGGTTGAATCAATAACTATATCAACACCCAGCTCGCCCCATGGTAAATTTGCCGGGCTACGCTCACATAAAATTTTTACCTTGTGCCCATTAGAGCTGCCTGCTTGTTGTGACGAGCAGCAACAGGATGAAATATAAAGATACCCATCTTTAGTACTGACAGAACCGTCATAAATACCGTGAACCGAATCATATTTAAAAAGATGTGCCAGAATTTCGGGGGCAATTATATCATTGATCGCAACCACTTCAATGTTTTCTCTGTTTAACATAGCCCTTAAAGTGATCCTCCCAATGCGCCCAAAACCGTTAATTGCTACTTTTGTTTTTGTCATAATATTTTATGTTTTTTTAAATTGTTTTTGTAATTTTGATTAAAATTAAATATGGAACAAAGATA
>JBDRNO010000030.1:0-6782 GCA_043811005.1 Bacteroidota bacterium
GTAAATTATTACTGCTCAACAATCAATTTAGAAAAATCAATCTCTTAGTGTTTGGGAGTTTATTTGCAATAATTATCCCATATATCGTATTATCATTCTTTTCCCACCCTATTGCAGATGACTTTTCTTATGCATATAAAAAAATAAATTGGGGATTATATGAAGCATATAAAAATGAATATCTATTTTGGAATGGCAGATATTTCGCCAACCTTTTGGTATTATTAAATCCAATTTCGTTTAGCTGGTTTACAGGTTATAAATTAATCCCTGTATTTCTTATTCTTTTAACTTTTTTTTCATTCTATTTTTTTATTTCTGCAATAACTAATAAAATCATAACAGGGATAAAACTTGTCATCTTCAGCCTGCTTTTAACATTACTATATATTTTCCAGATGCCCACAGTTGTTGAAGGGTTTTATATGTACACAGGATCAACTACTTATCAATTGGCTAATGTTTTGGCATTATTTCAAATCAGTTTAATAATTCATTTCTTATATAAACGTTATTTCATCAATAAAATATTTCATATACTTATTTCCTTGGTCCTTCTTTTTATTGTTATAGGATGTAATGAAGTAATTATGTTGATAATGCTGGCTTTCTATTTTATAGTGTTCCTGATCTCAATATATTTAAAAAGCCAGCAGAAATATCTCTGGTTGTTTTACTTAGCATTTGCTATTTGTTGTTCCCTAATTGTTATCCTTTCTCCCGGCAATGCTTTCCGTGAAGCTCATTTCCCGGATAATCACCAACTCTTTTATTCTATTTTCTTTACTTTATTGCAAACATTCAGGTTCTCTTTTGACTGGATTTCTAATATCCCATTTATCTTTACTTCAATACTGTTTATTCCAATTAGCTTAAAGTTAGTTAAAAAGGTAAAAATCTTCAAAAAACAATTTTATATACATCCTCTTTTGTTTAGTTGTTTTTTGTTCATTATTTTATTCCTCTGCATATTCCCGCCATATTGGAGCACCTGTATATTGGGACAACACCGGACAGTGTATACAGCTTATTTCTTCTTTATTATTTTATGGTTTATTAATTTAAGTGCTTGGGTAAATTATTATTCAAACAAAAAAGTATTGCAGTCGTTCCGAATTTACCCTAAGCTATATATTGCCCTTATTTCCCTTACCATATTATCTGCAGCAACAACAAAAAACGGCTATCATGCATTCCTGGATATCTTTTACGGAAAAGCTGTTGCTTTTGATAAAGAAATGAATGCCAGGTATGAAACACTGAAAAACGCTAACAGCTCAAATATTGAAAAGTGCGTGCTAAAACCTATTAACAATAAACCCGCTACCCTGTTTTTTCTGGATATCACTCCAAATCATAAACATTGGCTCAATACAGGATATGCACAATATTTTGACATAAAAGAAGTACATTTGTATAAAAAGAAATAATAAAAGTGAGTAAATCCCGATACAACAAGTTATCCTTCATAAGCCGGCTCTTATTAATTCTTAATTATATTGTTGCTGCCTGCCTCCTGATCAGCTATGCAGCTCATTATATCAATCCTGAGTATTTCTGGCAGCTTGCTTTTTTTGGAATGGCATACCCTATACTCCTGGCAATAAACATCCTGTTTGTCTTTTTCTGGATAATTAAATGGAAAAAATACTTTTTGCTCTCGCTTATTGTAGTTGCTGCCGGGTATACACACTTATTCAATTTTATTCAAATCAGGAACATAAATAAAACAGATTCTATAGAATCCAAACTTGTCGATCCCGAAAAATCAGGATTCAAATTACTCTCATATAATGTCCGCCTTTTTGACCTTTACAACTGGCGAAACAACCGGAACATAGTAACGAGGAATAAAATATTTGACTTTATCCGGGATGAATCGGCTGATGTGATCTGCCTTCAGGAATTTTTCTCGGATAATACCGGCTATTTCACAACACTCGACACTATCATCAAATTTCAGGATGCAAAAAACTACCATGTTGAATACACACAAATACTGAGTGGCAAACATCACTGGGGTATTGCTACTTTCAGCAAATACCCTGTTGTTAATAAAGGAAAAATATTATTTGAAAGCAAGAGTAATAATATCTGTATTTTCACTGACATAAAGGTAAAGAACGATACAATAAGGATATATAATGCACATCTGGCATCAATGCATTTTCAATATAAAGACTATCAATTTTTACAAAATCTCGGCAATATTGATCCGGGGTATACTCCCTATAAGAAAGATTTACCTAAGAAAAAAGCAGGTGTGTATGAGGGGACAAAAACAATATTAAAACGCGTTAAAGCTGCCTTTATAAAACGGGCAAAACAGGCAGAACACATCTCCGAACATATCAGCCGGTCACCTTACCCAGTTATTATTTGTGGCGATTTTAACGATACTCCAACATCTTATGCCTATCATAAAATAGCAGGCGGATTAACCGATGCCTTTACCCAAAGTGGCAGCGGATTAGGCAGAACATACATTGGCGCATTTCCCTCATTTAGAATTGACTATATACTGCACAGTAAAAAGCTCAATTCTTTCAACTTTCAAACCATAACCTCCAACGACCTTTCTGACCATTATCCGTTAAGTTGTTATATTGAAGTTAATACCGATGATTAGAGTCTGTAATTTACGTGCGATTAATAAACAATTGAGGATTGTTGAAGAGAAGCGAAGATACCGACTTAATGTTGGGGTGGATTTTAGAATGCGAATTTTGAATTTACTCTTGGCGAACTTCAAGTATCCTTTGCGAGATTTGCGGAAAAAAATCTTTAATCCACAACTTTCTTCACTCTTTTCAATGTCAATAAATTCATAGGATTACTGCCCAGCCCGGTGATATTGTTCTGTACAAGCCGTAAAACCTGGTCATAAAAAAGAACCACTACCGGAGCTTCGTCCATAACAATCTGGTCCATCTGCCTGTAGTATTCATATCTAAGGGTATCATTAATTTCCAATTGGGATTTCTCATACAATTCATCAAACCTGTCATTTTTAAAATGAGTATAGTTAGGTCCTGAAGGTGAAAAATTCTTGCTGTAGAACATGGCAAGATAGTTCTCGGCATCAGCATAATCGGCAATCCAGTTCTTCCTGAACATATTCACGGTTGATTTGGCAACCATATCTCTGAGATTTACCGGTTTATTGACATCTATTTTTATCTTAATTCCGATATTTGACAGTTGGTGTTGAATAAATTCGCACATATCGAGAAAATCGCTGCTTGTTACCAATGTTATTTCCTGCAAACCCTCACCATTTGGAAAACCCGCATCAATTAACAGTTTCCGGGCTCTATCAGGATGATAATAATAACCTTTTACATTTTCAGCATTATAAGAGGGCAATCCCAACGGAACAATTCCTGAATTAGCAGGTGTGCCGATATTATTCATCAAATAGGTCACCATTGTTTTTCTGTCAATGCCATAGTTGATCGCCTGACGGACAGCTTTGATCTTCAAGGGACTGTTTTGAACCACTTCCAATTTCTGATCAACCAGTATTCCTATATAATCGGTCTTTAAATAGGGCTGTAAATACAACCTGAATCTGTTCTGGTATATGGGCTTTAAGTCACCTGTTTGAGAAAGCACTTCATCTTTTGGTATCTCGTCAAGTCCCGAAAGAAAATCAAGATCACCTTTAACAAACTCTAAAAACACAACCTGTATTTCACTTAAGAAAGATATTGAAACTGCATCTAAATAAGGCAGTGCATTCCCCTCCTCATCCTTTTCAAAATAATTCTCATTCTTTACAAAGATCAACTTCACGCCTTCCTTCCACATTTTAAATATAAATGGCCCTGTACCAACAGGATTATTCCTGAAATCCCTCCCGTAATATTTAACTATCTCTTTTGGAACGACAGAACAATATTGCATTGTTAAAAGACCTAAAAACGGTGGAAATGGTTTGAGAAGATGTATTTGAAAAGTAGAATCATTAACGGCTTTAAATCCCTGATCATCCGGCTTATCTATATTGTTAAAAATCCATGCTCCGGGAGAAGCGACTTCCGGATCAACAATCCTGTAAAAACTATAAACAAAATCGGATGCAACAACTTTTCTTCCCTTACCCCCTTCAAATAATTCGTGATCATGAAAATAAACATCATCTCTCAAATGAAATGTATAGGTCAAACCATCCATGGAAATCTCCCATGATCTTCCTATACACGGCTCCACCTCAAGCTTGTCGTTCATCTGAACTAGCCCGTTAAACAGTTGGTTGATAGCCCAGATGTTCTCCACATTCCTTGCAAAGGACGGATCTAACGAACTGATACCTGCCGACTCATTATAACGAAAAACGGTTTTGCCTTCTCTTTCCCCTACCTCTTTATGTTTACAGGAAAATACAAGAAATACAAAACACAATATGTATAAACAAACTTCTTTACTCTGAAAACAGGTCACAATTAATTGTTTTTTAGTAACTTTTAATTTCTGTTTTAAATAATATAAATTGCTTCTGGTTACTGGTCGCTGGTTTTTTGTTGCTTATATCTTTTTAAGAACTAATTACCAGTAGCTAGCAACCAGAAACCAGCAACTGACAAATCTGTGTTACAGTCCATTAATTTTTATTTTCCTTTGTGCCGAATAATTCCGTCATGAAAATTAAATTTTAAAAAGTCAAAAGTAAAAATAATAGAGTAGAAAGTTATCTTTTTTTACCTGAAAAATTGATAGGAAATAAAACGAGGTAAATCTATCATAAAATTTCTTTTAGTAACAAAAAAACATTTGGTTTGCTGAAAATTTTTCAGGTTAGCGTATCAGGGTTACATGCCCTATGTATTCATGGTTTTCATCATTAAGGTCAACGATCCTTATCATCCAAATATATACATCCATCTGGGCAATTTCCTTCCCTTTATTTGCTTTACCATCCCATCCCTGCCATACATCATAGCGCCCGGTATATTCATATATCATATTGCCCCACCTGTTATAGATGTAAATCTCAAATTCATCCTCATCCAAACCTATTATGCTTGGGCGGAAGTATTCGTTAATGAAAAACGGGTCTTCATTAGGAGTAAATGCATTGGGAGCAAATAAGACATATTCGCTTATTATCTTCACAACATGCCTCACTGTGTCAACACAACCATTAGCGTCCTCTACTGTAATAAGCACAATATATATTCCCGTATCACTATAGGTGTGTAGCGGATCCTGGTAAGTGCCGGTGGTCTGGTCATTATTGGTTCCAATAGGTACGGTATCACTCCCTGCTTGTCCGCCAAAATTATCAAGACTATTACCATCGCCAAAATCCCATATCCATGTAACTACATTTGAAAATGCAGTGGAAGAAGAATCCGTAAAAGCTATTGTAGGGTTTAATGTCGTTGTTTCTTCAGGCATCAAGCTAAATGCAGCAGTGGGAGGCGCCTCAACAGGACTTGAAGTACTGTTGGAACAGTTTTTATCGGTATTAACAGTTAAACTCACGGTAAAACCCCCGCTTAACTCATATTCATGATATGGATGCTGCTGATCTGAAGTATTCCCATCGCCAAAATCCCATGACCACGATACAATACTACCACTACTTACAGTCGAATTATCAGTAAACTGGGTAATAAAAGAATCCGGGAAGCATGCCCAGTTTATATTTGCAACGGGTGTTGGATTAACGGTTACAGTTACAGTAGTTGAAGTATCAAGAGAGCAACTATCGCTAACAACAACAGTATAATCAGTTGTAAAAGAAGGAGAAACAGTTATAGTGCTTGTCGTTGATCCATCATCCCATAAGTAATAATATTGGGGAACGCCTCCGTTTCCTCCTGAAGCTACAGCGCTTAAATCAGTACTATTGCCATCACAAATTGTCGCATCTGAAGAAGAAACAGATAATGGAGGGTAAACATTCACCGTAACCGAAGCAGAAGCAATACAATTTTGAGCATCAGTTACTATAACTGTGTAGATAGTTGTACTGTTAGGTGATACTATATGTGATGAATCACCAGGCAAGCTATTATCCCAGCCGAAAGTATAAGCACCATTGCCACCCAAAGCGGAAGCGGCAATCACGGTAGATTCACCATAACATATAGTTATAGGAGGGCCGTAAGTTGATACTATCAATGGATCTGGCTCTGTTACAGTAATGCTTGCAGTAGTATCACAATTATAGAGATCCGTGACAGTGATGTTATAAATTCCGGCATCTAATCCGGTTGCAGTGGAACCGGTTTGTGCACTGGGGTCATCCCATAGATATATAAAAGGAGGAGTTCCACCGCTTGTTGAAACTGTGGCTATTCCAGAAGCATCCCCATTACAAGCCAGGGGAATGGATATAACACTGATACCAGGGCCCGGAATATTACTGATCGCAATAGGAACTGTTATTATACAGCCATTGACGTCAGTAACTATCACATTATAAGGTCCGGCTAACAGGTTGGTAGCAGTACTATTTGTTTGCAATAATGGATCATCCCACAAATATGAAAATGGAGATGTTCCTCCGTATGGTGTTATGGTTGCTTCCCCATTGGCATCCCCGCATTTGGAAGGGGTAGTGAAACCGGTAGCAAGTAATAACGGAGGTTCATTAACAGTGATATTTTTTACTTCGATACACCCGTTGATATCGGTTACTTCTACATTATAGTTCCCGGCACATAAACCGGTATCACAATTGGCAGTTTGACCGCTGGTCATCCAAAAATATGAATAAAAAGGAGTGCCACCTGACACACTGATACAGGCATAACCATCACATAATCCGTTAC
>JBDRNO010000031.1:0-5385 GCA_043811005.1 Bacteroidota bacterium
TTGGTAAAGAGAAAGACTATAGATCCCAGTTTTAATACTGATATAGACCTGTCAAAACGGGAGATCGAAATATTAAAGCTGATCTGCGATGAATTCACCAATTCAGAGATTGCAAAAAAACTTCTTTTAAGTATCCGGACAGTTGAGGGATACAGAGAAAGCTTAATGGAAAAGACCGGTGTCAGGAACATTGCCGGCTTGGTTGTGTATGCGCTGAAAAACGATTTAATGGAATTGGAATTAAGTATATAGCTAATCAAATTGATGAAAAAGAAATATAGCCGTTCGGCTGAACTCAGGCTGAAGCCACGAATTTCACGCCTGCGTGCCGTAACGCCACTTCTGCGTGCAGGCACGAACACCTTTAAAAATAAACAATAAAGTAAGTAAATTCCGATACTAACAAATTACTGAAAAACTACTACCTTCCTTATCTCTTTTAGAAGGGAGTCAATACCTTGCATCCAACTCCTTTCATAAATAGATAATTTCACATTATTGCAACTTGTTTTATCCTCCAGGAGAGAATGAATTTCAGCAAGGATATCATACATTTGCCTGGATTGATATTTTGTGAATTCCAATGTATTCAATTCAAATCCTTTCATTGTTGTAATTTTTTTTAACACCTAATTAAGCAAATTCTTTTTCGCCAAACATACGGGGAGTAAACTCTTAAAACAAGCTAAGGAGATTGGTTATATTACAGATGTTAGATTCCTGGTAGATTTGTTACTGTTAACTATCACAGCATTTTATCTCTCCCAGCAGGATATCATGACCCATTTTATCACGTTTGGTTTTCAGGTAGGCTTTATTATATTTGTTGGGTTTTATCTGTATTGGCATGTTTTCCACTATCTCCAGTCCATAGCCGATCAAACCCACACGTTTCTTCGGATTATTGGTAAGTAAACGTATCTTTTTCACCCCGAGGTCTCTTAAAATTTGTGCACCAATGCCATAATCGCGGTTATCAACAACAAATCCCAGTTCCAGGTTAGCTTCAACGGTATCCTTGCCATTTTCCTGCAATTTATATGCTTTCAATTTATTGATCAATCCAATACCCCTGCCTTCCTGTTTCATATATAAAATAACACCTTTACCTTCTTTTTGAACAACTTCCATGGCTTTATGTAATTGGTCTCCGCAATCGCAACGCAGCGAAGCCAGCACATCACCTGTTGCACAGGAGGAATGGACTCTTACCAATACTGATTCATTCTCTTTCCATTTTCCCTTAACCAAAGCGAGATGTACCTCGTTTGTAGTGATCTGTGTATATGCGGATAATTCAAACTCACCGAATTTTGTAGGTAAATGAACATTAACCTCTTTCTTAATAAGCAGCTCGTGCTTAAGGCGGTATTCAATAAGGTCTTTAATGGAGATGATCTTCAATTCGAATTTTTTGGCAATCTTCATCAGTTGCGGCAGTCGTGCCATTGTCCCATCATCATTCATTATCTCAACCAGCACACCTGCAGGTTCAAAGCCGGCTAAACGGGCAAGGTCAATTGTTGCTTCTGTATGGCCTGCACGCCTCAAAACACCTCCTTTTTTTGCCCTGAGGGGAAAAATGTGCCCTGGTTTGCCAAGGTCGCCGGGTTTTGTTTCATGGTCGATCAGGGCTTTTACGGTTTTGTACCTGTCGCTTGCCGAGATACCGGTAGTGCAACCATGTCCTAAAAGATCAACCGAAACAGTAAAAGGGGTTCTATGACGCGCTGTATTCTTATTGACCATGAGTTCAAGGTCAAGCTCATCACAACGGTCTTCGATCAAAGGAACACAAATTAAACCCCGTCCTTCCTTGGACATGAAATTAATGGTTTCGGGGGTGACTTTCCGGGCAGCAGCAATGAAATCACCTTCGTTTTCGCGGAATTCATCATCTACTACAATTACCAATTTACCAATTTTTATATCGGATATGGCTTGTTCGATGGTATTTAATTTATGTGGCACGGCTAAGCTCATATTAAAGTTTATTAAATTAATAATTTTCTTCAAATTTAAATAATATTGACAGTTAGAGCAAATTTTTAAATTATTATACGAAGTCTTAGCTGCTGATTATTTGCTCTAACTTATTATTAACCTCATCCCAATTATATGTACTACAAACAAAATTATAACCGTTAATCGCTATTTCTTTAGCTTTATTACAGTTATCCAATAAAGAAATAACATGCCCGGCATATTCTCCGGGATCAATACCTATCAATATGGATTCTCCGTCAACTGCTTTGATGGCATTATTTGCCAAAGGTGAGGTAATACAGGGCAATTGCATAGACATTGCTTCCAGGATTTTGTTTTGCATGCCAATGCCAATTTGCATGGGGGCGATAAAAATCCTTGACATTGCATAACATTCACGCATATCTTTTACCCACCCGCTAACTGAAACGTTCCCTGATCTTAATTTCAATACTTGTTTGGAAGGGTTGGTTCCGGCAATCAGGAGTTTTACTTCCGGATGTGTTTTTAATACGATTGGCAGAATTTTATTTACCAGGTACACCACACTATCTATATTTGGAGGGTAGTTCATATTTCCGGTAAACAGAAGGTCATATTCTGGTCGCTGGTTACTGGTCTCTGGTCTCTGGTTTCCAACATCTACTACCCATTTTATATTATCCGGCTTTTCACGATTATCACCGTAGGTGGGCTTGGGTTGAAAATAATCAGTATCTACACCATTCGGGATTACTATAATATCATTCTTTTCAGGATGATTGATCAAATCCCTGTCTTGTTCGGAAATAATTGTTTTTGTTCTAAAGAAGCTGAAGATTTCATTCTCATATTTTGCAAGGCGTTTGCTTTCTATCTTTAACAGGCGCTTTAAATAAAAAGGAGCTGTAGGGATACGTCTTTTAGTCCCTTTTGAGAACGCATCCATGTAGTCTAATGTTTTTGGGATGTTTTTGTGTTTTTTGACGTATTCAGTTGTGCGAATTAATTGACAATATATATGATCCGGTTTATGTTTTGCGATCAGGTCATCTACTTGCTTTTGAGCATTTCCGGAATAAAAATAGCCAATTTGCAAGGGGTACCCGTTAAATATCACTCTTATGAGATAAAAAAATATATAGAACCGTGAAAGGTTGATAATTTTTATATCACTGCAATATTGTTTTAATACAGGAACAGCTTCATTATGCAAAGCCGTATCATTTAATGCACATAATATTATTTCGTGTTTTTCGGATAAGCGCCTGATCTGATTAAAAGCACGTAGCTTGTCGCCTTTGTCGAGCGGGTAGGGAACTCTTGATAGCAGGACAAGGATTTTCATATAATATTAGGCATGAATGATGTTATACCAAAACGGAATGAGTCTGCAAATTTATTAATGAAATGAAACCACAGATTTCACAGATGACACAGATAAAAAAATTTTCTGTGAAATCCGCATGATTTTATAAAATCACAAAGGAGAATAAAAAATAAATAATTAGTTATATACATTTAGGTCGCACAAATAAAATCTATAAATAATTTTAATATATACCAATGTTGAATAAAATTCACAAATTAAGTAAATAACAAAAGGGTCACCAAATAAATTTTTTAACAACGTTGCGTAAATAAATTTTTCAAATGCTGAAAAAAGTCATCCATTTTATAAAGAATTTTGCCGCATCCAATTTTTCTCTTATGAAATCATTTCTTACAAACGACCAAAGGAACGAATATAAAAATTACACAAGCAGTACAAAGAGAAACGCTTTGCCGACCGTATCAAAGCTATATTAGCATTAGACAATGGATATAGCTATGATAAATAGCCCGGATTCTGATGATAGATGATATAGCTGTAAGACGTTGGCATGAACAATTCAAACAAGAAGGAATGGAGACGTTGATGAATGACAGAAAATTTTCAAGTTATCCATGCCTGATTTTTTCTAAACTCATGTTCGTTTAATATAAATTTTTGATTTCACAGATTAAAATCAGTGTAATCTGTGAAATCTGTGGTTCTATTTACACCCGAACAGTAACCAATGTTTTATAAAAATCAACTAACTTCTTTGCTATTTCGGTATTATCATAATGTTCCTTAATAAGTAGCCGGGCATTACTGCCTATTTCATCACAAAATGATCTGTTTTCCATACATTTCCCGATCATATCCAGAAATTCACCAGGGGTGTCAGCTATCAGTATATTTTTAAGATGTTCGCACTGAATACCTTCAGCACCGATAGAAGTAGAAATAACAATTTTCCCTAAAGCCATCCCTTCGATGATCTTCACCCTCATTCCTCCTCCCGAAAGTAAAGGGACTATCATTATGGATTTAGTGTTCATAAATCGCATTGCATCTTCAACTTCTCCCACTATCTCAACATTATTGTTTTTCACCTTTTTCAACCAACCGGGTATTTTTTTTCCTGCGATATAAAATTTTAATTCTGGATATTGGCGATGTATTTTCATCCACACTTTATCTAAAAACCACTTTATTGCCTCAGTATTTGGCATCCAATCCATTGAGCCGAGGTGAAACAGGCTGGGTGCTGGGCGCTTGGTACCGGGCGCTGGGTGCTGGGTGCCTGCATCAAGGATATCTGTCCCAACCGGTATGTCTATTATTGGAACTTTACAACCCATTTCCATGAAAAAATTTACATCTCTTAGGGTGATCGCTGCAATAGCATCATAAGAATTCAGTTGTTCCTGTTCGTATTTCCTTAACCGTTTAGTTAAGAGCTTCAGATATGTTTTTTTGGCAGGGTTTTTACAGGTAGCCGCCATCCTTTTCCAAATCTCAAATTCTACGTTATGGGCTCTCAAAACCACTTTCGCTCCTGAGTATTTGCGGATGCTTTTTATATATGGTGTAACAAATAAACTTTCCAATTGGATAAGATCATAATTATCATTCTTTAAAATTTCAATTAGCTTACTTTCAAAATCTCCGGATATAAACCGTTGAATATTATATGATCTTGATGAGAATAAATTTGTAAAGGCATCCCGCAATTCCAATGAAGTATCAATAGAAACAGCTTCTATCCTTGTTTTGGACAGATATCCGGCTGGCAGTTTTGTAACGTTAACGAAGTCTTTGGATGTATTAATGGCGAGTACTTTCACTTCATTTCCCAGGTCAATCAGCCCTTTTGTAAGGTTGTTCATTGCAATAGTGCCGCCATCACGGGGAGGATAAGGTACTTTTTGACATATTTGAAGGATATTGAACACCGATTACACAGATATATTAATTAGAGTCTGTCCATAAAATCAAGGTTTGCATAAAATGAAGCACCAAATCACAAATGACAAATCACAAATAAATTCCAAATATCAATTATCAAATGACCGAAACAGTTTTGGTCATTGAGTTTTTGAGCATTGTGA
>JBDRNO010000032.1:0-8366 GCA_043811005.1 Bacteroidota bacterium
AAGGGCTATTGTATTGATTCATAGTAATTTATAACTCATATTTATTCGCAAAATATCGAATAATGAACAATCGAATGATGAATATCGAATAAAATCATTCATCATTCGATATTCAAATGTTCAATATTCTATATTCAAATACATATTTATGACGTTGCATTATGCTGACAATCAACAGATTACCTCTTAACTTAACGACATTAACCTCTCCCCTGCCCTCTCCGAAGGAGCTACCGTGTACACACATCTTTTTCAGAATGAATTTGCCAGAGTTCAGCTTTGATATATTAGGTTGAATTTGTCTAATCCACGCTTAAATACAATGGCTTCTTAAATGGTGCTTCATTAATTCCGACAAGTTTGTCAGGAACAATAATTTGGGAATAGTAAAGAAATAACATGGTTATTTTAAGATTTTGAATAATGAACATTAGAACAACCGAATTATAAATTTTGAATATTTTTTTATTCTAAGAACACTATTTTTTTTCAGCTGTTTTTATGCTTGAAACGAAAATTGAAATCAACTCATTTTCCATAATTAAAATGGTAAAATTGATAAGACGCTCTTCAATATCATATTTTCTGTTTTTATTCATTATTCTATTGTTCTAATGTTCATTATTCGATATTTTTCATTATACTATGAAACCCGCATGATTTTATAAATCACAAAGGAGAATAAAAATTAATGCATTGTAATGTATTCATCATTCTATTTATATTGATTTCATGCGGGTTCACGAAACCCGAAGGTTCACGAACACCTTTAAAAGATAAACAATAAAGTGAGTAAATGCGAAGCATTCACGAACACCGTTAAAATCAATTATGATAGTGAGTAATACCTTAATCAAAAAATTATTTTATGAGTAAATACGCGAAAGAAATCGTATTTTTATAGGTATTTTTCGTCAAACAAATATTTGTGTGTACACGGTAGCTCCGAAGGAGAGGGAGACCCTCCGCATTAGCTCCATACTATATATCTCATTAGCGACTTAGAACTTTTCGAAACGCTATCTGACATTATAAAGCGTATTTCATGTATTTCAGTCAACACCTATGCGATATTCATCTGGCCAGGTGAGAAATCGTAAGATTAGCGAATACCTATAAAATTAATTATCTGAATGAGCAATGCTTCGCATTTCAATGTTTCAGGTTTGTTTTTTATAAATTTAAAATACATTACTATATTTGAGCCATAAAAACAATTTAACAACCAAACAATTCAACAATGTTAAAATCAAAACTGCATTCCTTAGTTATTCTGACACTTCTCAGTGTTATAAACCTTCCATCCTTTTCCCAACAAAATAACTTCAAAACATATTCCATTGAAAATGGTTTGTCTCAATCTACTATTTTTTCCATCTTCCAGGATTCAAGAGGTTATTTATGGATAGGGACAGATGGCGGAGGTGTCAACCTGTTTGACGGGAAAAATTTCAAACACTTTAATAAAAAAACCGGTCTTGCTGGCAATACAGTCAGAAGCACAATAGAAGACAGCAAGGGTAATCTATGGATCGGTACGGATGAAGGTATTACGGTTTATGATGGTTTAAAATTTAAGATCATTGACCAGGTAAGTGGTTTTAACTTTCTATCACTTTTTGAAGATTCTCAATTTAACATTTGGGCGGGAACTGCAGGTGACGGGTTAAAAATGATCAAAGTCATAAATAAAGATTCAGTATTGGTTGAAACAATTACTGCAGAAGACGGTCTTAGCAGCAATCACATTTTTGATATATATGAGGATAAAGCAAAACGTTTGTGGCTCGCTACTTATGGAGGTGGTATAAATATACTTACTTTTTCCAACATACCTGAAGCACTCAATCATCCTTCCGATACCTTAACCAAACCTGCCGGCGAAACAGAAAAAACTGAAAATATCAAAATTATTTATTTAACACAATACGCTATTCCGAGTAATATTATCCTTTCCATTGAAGAAGATATTGATGGCAATCTATGGTTTGGAACTTCTGGTGAAGGAGCTTTTAAAATAATAACCACCAACAGTCCGGATTCCGGAAAAGTTATTGTTTATAATTCAACTAATGGCTTAAATGATAATACCATATGGGATATTCTTAGTGATCATACCGGTAATATTTGGTTTGGAACAAATGAAGGAGGAATAAATAAATTGGACCATGATATTTCCAGAGGAACCTCTGGCAAAATCAGTGACATTGATTCACTGCGACAGTCTGGGGAAAGTTTTACGGCATTTACAGAACAACATGGATTACCCGGCAATCAAATCCTCACTGTTTTTGAAGATAATGAAGGGAATATATGGTTTGGTACAATTGGGAACGGTTTGTGTAAATTTATCGGCTATAACTTTTCCCACTATACCGAGAAAGAAGGGCTTTCAAATAATAATATTTATAACATTAAACAGGATATTAACGGAGATTTTTGGTTAGCTTCTTATGGTGGTGGAATTACCCGGTTATATTTTTCCACCTCAGGTAAGGATGATGACAGTCCGGTATTTACAAATTATGGGATCAAAGATGGACTTATCAGCAATACTATTAATTCATTATCTATCTCTTCTTATAGTGAACTTGTTGAGGCTGAACAGATATTATGGATAGCCACTGCTGAAGGCTTAAGCAAACTTTTACTCCCCATACCAACTCAATCGGGATTATTTCAGGGAAAAAAAAGCAAAGGGGTTGATAAACTGAATTTTACCAATTATTCCGAAGATGATGGATTGGCAGATAATAACATTTATTGTGTTTTTGCTGATTCCAGAGGTATTGTATGGTGTGGCACTGCCGGAGGTTTAAGTGTGTATAATGGTGAAAAGTTTAGAAATATTACCTCCGATCAAGGGCTCCCTCACAATGAAGTTCAAACTATCATTGAAGATCGCAATAGTAATATGTGGTTTGGTACATGGGACGGGCTAGCTCAATATAATTTTGAGAATTTAACAACTTATGACGAAGTTGAGGGTTTGTATGATAAAAAAGTGTTTTCATTAACCGAGGGACCACAGGGAAATATCTGGATCGGCACCTTTGGTGGCGGTTTATATAAATTAAATACAAGTACTGATGACACCATTCCAATTAAATTGGTTGCTGATGACAGCCTGCTTAGCTCAAATAATATATATTCCCTGATATTTCCCTCTAATACCGAACTAACAGGAACTGACGGACAGAATGGGGATATCCTGATTGTTGGGACAGACAAGGGGTTTGACAAACTTATGCTTGACTCATCTCAAAACATCATCAATATCAGGCATTATGGCAAAGTTGATGGATTTGCCGGTGTGGAAAACAACCTGAATGCCATTTATGAAGACGACAAAGAAAATATCTGGTTCGGGACCGTTCACGAGCTTACGAAATACGATCCTGATAAAGATAAGATCAATAAGGTGCCCCCAAGGACACATATTACTGATGTAAAACTTAATTTTGAAAAAGTTGATTGGACGGAATATGTTGACAGTGTTGACAGGAAGACTGGCTTACCAGTAAATCTTTCGCTAAATTATTATCAAAACCACCTTACATTTAATTTTACAGGTATTTGTCTGACCATTCCTGAAAAAGTTCGTTATCAGTTCATATTAGATGGTCTTGACCCAGACTGGTCGCCTGTTAACGATAAAACAGAGGCAACATACTCCGGTATACCTCCCGGACATTACACTTTTAAGGTGAAAGCATCCAATAATGATGATTTATGGAATGAGAATCCAACAACATTTAGTTTTGTAATAACCCCACCATTCTGGCAAACATGGTGGTTTTATATGATATGTACCTTGTTAGCAATAATAGGTATAGTTGCTTTTATTAAGATCCGTGAGCGTAAATTGAAAATGGAGAAAAAGATCCTTGAGGAAAAAGTTGAGGAACGTACCGTACAGCTTAGGGAGAAAAGCGAAGAATTAGCCGAAGCATTAACTGACATCACAGACAGCATCAATTACGCCAGCAGGATACAGGAAGCAATTTTACCGCAGGATGAGGAGATAGAACAACTCCTTCCCCAATCTTTTGTTCTGTTTAAACCCAAAGACATTGTAAGTGGTGATTTTTACTGGTTATCAAATAAAGATGATAAACTATTTCTCGTAGCAGCCGATTGTACAGGGCATGGAGTACCGGGAGCATTCATGAGCATGATCAGCACAACATTATTGAACGAGGTAGTCAATGATAAAGCAATTACAAAACCCAGTGAAATATTTTTTGAAGTGAGAAAGAACATAATTACCTCTTTAAAACAGACAGGTGTGGCAGGTCAGCAAAAGGACGGAATGGATGCTGTATTATGTGTATTTAACAAAAACAACAACATTATGGAATGTGTTTGTGCAAACAATCCGTTATTAATAATAAGAAATGAAGGGACAAACCCTCTTATCACTCACAGTGAAATAGTAACCGAAGAGGGAGAGAAGAAACAGGAAAAAGAACCCGACCTTATTGAAAACAGCTCATTGCTTTTTGAGATCAAAGCCGATAGACAACCCGTAGGTTACTTTTCAGGAGAGCAAGTCCCATTCACCAACCACCTGATTCAACTTCAGAAAGGAGATGTCGTTTACATTTTCTCAGACGGATTCCAGGATCAGTTTGGAGGTCCTAAAGGCAAAAAGTTCATGATAAAACGCATGAAACAAATGCTCCTGGAAATACAAGTTAAAAACATGAAAGAACAAAAAGAGTATCTTGATAAAACTATCGAAGACTGGAAAGCCCATAATGATCCATCTATTGGAAAAGCATACGAGCAAATTGACGATATCCTGCTAATTGGGATTAAGGTGTAAGGAGTAGCTCCGATTTACAAACCGAGAAAATAGTTAGAGCGTAGGGAGATAAATGGCTAAATGGTTATATGGCTAAATGGTTATATGGTTAAATGGTTATATGGTTTTATGGTTAAATGGTTATATGGTTATATGGCTAAATGGTTATATGGTTAAATGGTTATATGGTTATATGGTTAAATGGTTATATGGTTATATGGTTAAATGGTTATATGGTTAAATGGTTAAATGGTTATATGGTTTAATTGTTCGATTGTTCGAAATAAATATCAAATATCGAATTTTAAATAATAAATGATAAAGTTAAATATGATTCATCGTTTAAAAATTGCGAAATCCCAAGAAGAAGTTGAGCGTTTGCTTAAGGAATGTGGCGAATTAGTCTCAATCTTTGTAAAATCAATTGAGACAGCACAACGAAACAATACGGTTACAAAGAAAAAACAACTTTGACATTTTTCATTTAGCATTCGACATTTATCATTTTAAAATTTATGAAAAAGTCTTTCCCCCTCCTCCTAATCCTATCCATCTTCCCTATCACCTGCCTATTTCCCCAAATCCTGACTGACCGCCAGGTATTCAATCACGGCAAACCATTAATGCACAACTATACTCCAAATGAATATGGAGGTCATATTCAGAACTGGAGTGTTGTTCAGGATAAAAGAGGAGTAATGTACTTTGCAAATGGAGGGAGTATCCTGGAATACGATGGGAAAGAGTGGAGAATGGTACACTACCAATTTACAAGGTCTCTGGCTATGGATGATAAAGGGGTTATTTACGCAGGTGGATTCAATGATTTCGGTTATTTAAAGGTTGATTCCTCCGGAAACCTGTTATATACTTCACTAAAGGATAAAATTGATAAAAAACACTCCGAGTTTTCAGATATCTGGAAAATACATATTATTGACGATAAAGTATATTTTCTTGCCGATGATAGATTATTTATTTATAAAAATGATGAGATAAAAGTGATTGTATCCAAAACCGCTTCCTTTGATATGTCATTTGTCGTCAACGGTGAATACTTTATTTATCTTCTGGACAAAGGACTAACTAAGCTCACGGGTGATTCTCTCAAACTGATAGTAAGCAAAGAAGAATTTAATAGTGATAAAATAATGACCATTCTACCTTTCAGAGAAAATAAAATACTTATCGGAACACGGAAAACAGGCCTCTTTCTGCTCGAGGAAAATGATGTTTACCCATATAAAACCAATGTGGATGAATTCCTGAAAAAGAATCAGATCATCTCCGGAATAATCCTCTCCGACCAAAGGTATACTTTTGGGACTATTACAGGCGGGCTTATCATTACAGATAATAACGGGAACTTCTCCCGGATCATTAATAATGAAAACGATTTACAGGACAATACGGTCATTGACATTTTTGAAGACAGGGATGGCGGTTTGTTTTTAGCCCTTTTTAATGGAATAACCCGGGTTGAAATAAATTCTCCATTCTTGCTCTATGATGATAAAACCGGTTTGCAGGGCAGTGTATATGCAGTGATAAAGCACAATAATACAGTGTATGCCTCAACATCACAGGGTGTTTTTTATCTTAACGATAATGAAATTACAAACAAATCAGGGACGGATTGGATTGAATCTCCGACTATTTTCCGGAAAATACCTCAAATCAATACCCAATGCTATTCTTTCACCCCTTTCTCAAAAGGAAAAAACAATAAAAGTATTTTGGTATGTTCAAATCTTGGGATTTTTGAAATTATTAACGACCCGGTAGATAAATCTTCTGTGCAAGGTAAATTAATCTTCCCTTATAAAACCGCTGTTTTTGTTATGCACAGGTCTGACTTTGACACATCAAGGGTTTTGATGGGTCTTTACGATGGATTTGGAAGCATCAGATATAACAGCAATGAGTGGATATATGAAGGGAAAATCGAAAGTGTTAAAGAAAATACAAGAAGCATCGTGGAAGACAAAAATGGTAATATTTGGTTAGGAACAACAATCCAGGGAGTCCTTTTGCTTTCTTATGATTTTACTGAAGCCAAAACCCTTAGAATATGCAGGTTTGATTCTTTAAACGGCTTGCCACAGGGAGAAATCTGGATAAAGGATTTTGACAATACAATACGCTTTGCAACACTTCCAAATGGAATATATAAAATACAGGGTTTGAAAATTCCCAGCGCTAAGTCACCCCATGAATCTACAAGCGAAATATCCTGTATCAATTCCGGGATCAAGTTCATCCCCGATACTGCTTACAGGTATTTATCCAACCGTAAAATATTTCCTTATGCTACTAACGAAGATTGTGCCGGTAATATTTGGTCTATGAGAAAAGAAGATGACGAGAGTTGGACAACAGGAGTTGTGTTTAAAAATGACACTGAATGGGCAGGTAAATGGTTTAGTAAGCCATTTGACAGGGTTAAAGATATTTCATCTATTATGTTATATCCCGAAAATGATAGAATAATATGGTTTGGAGGAGGTGATAAATTGTATCGATACGACCATAATATCAAACAGTATCCCGATCGCAAATTTTGTGCCCTGATCAGGGTAGTCATCTCCGGGAATGATTCTATATTGTTTTTTGGAACCAACTACGATACAAACAAGTCTGCAGTGATAAAACAACCTGAAGGTCTTAAGCCCCTTATTAATTATTCCGACAATTCCCTGTCATTTGAATATTCATCTCCTTTTTATGATGATGAATGGTTAAACCAGTTCCAATATTTCCTGGATGGCTTTGATGATGACTGGTCTCAATGGTCTTCTGAAACCAAAAAAGAATATACAAACCTGCCCGAGGGCACTTACTTTTTCCGGGTTCGTGCAAAAATATTTATAACAACATAAGCGAAGAAGCAGTGTATGAGTTCACCATATTGCCCCCATGGTACAGAACTATATGGGCTTACACCGGGTATGCCCTTCTATTTATCGCTTTTGTTTTTGTTTTGATAAAATTAAATTCCAGGCGGCTGGAAGCCAAAAACAGAAGATTACAAGAAATTATCGAAGAAAACACAGTAGAGATCCGGAAGCAAAAAGATGAATTGTCTGATAAGAACAAAGAAATAACCGATAGCATCAACTATGCACAGCATATCCAGGATGCGATCCTGCCCACGGATGAAGAAATAAAGAAAAAACTGCCCGATTCATTCATGCTTTTCAAGCCCAAGGATATTGTAAGCGGGGACTTTTACTGGTTCACTTCAAAAAAGAAAAAAATATTCATCGCTGCATGTGATTGCACAGGGCACGGTGTTCCTGGCGCTTTTGTGTCAATGATAGGCAATAATTTATTACATCAAACCATCATTGAGCAGGATTATAACACTCCGGGGCAAATACTGACTCAACTGAATATGGGGATGAAAGCAATTTTCACACGTAAAGGTTCTGAACAGAAAGCACAGGATGGAATGGATATGGCGTTATGTCACCTCTCCCCAGCCCTCTCCGAAGGAGATGGAGAGCCAACGCGTAAGCCCTCCCCCTCTATCAAGAGGGGGTCGGGGGGTGTGTCAAAG
>JBDRNO010000033.1:0-9609 GCA_043811005.1 Bacteroidota bacterium
ACTAAGAAAATGTACGAGATTATTATTCAATTACCCGATAAAACCACAAAAGCGATTAAATTGAAAAATAATAAAATCCAAGATAAAATTTTCTCAATAATCAGCGAGGAGGATTAGGGTGTCCCATCGCACAAAACAGGAGTAAGTTTGCTTTTTAAAGAGTCTATCTGTAATTCACATACTCAATCTTACAAAATGCCCTCTCTTCTGAATAAGAGGGGGACACTTTCAGTGTTTCTGTTACAAATGGCGGGGCTTTTTCAGTGGCTTTTTTTCCATATTCTGTTATCATAAGGGTAATACCCTCATTGGGACGCTCGGGAATGTCCTTTAAGTTGTTTATCGTGTACATATCCTCGTCCCAGAATTTTAAATATTGCCTGTAAACAGCTATTTTGTTATTCTTATCCCTCTCTATCTCAAGGAGGTTAAATTCGGGCAGGAATCTTTCATAGAATTCCATTAGAAGCTCAGCCGTCATTGGAACTGAGAAGACATGTACCCTAATGGAGCAATAATCGGTGATATCACCAATATTTGCTATTGAACGTAAAAGCTTATCTGTTTCTTCAGGCAAAAATACAGTAGTCTGAGGAAGGGGAAAAACCTGCAAATCCCTTAATAGTTTGTATACCGGTAACTTACCGTCCATTATTGTTTTTGTAAATACTCTCGCTTCTTCGAATCTCCTTTTTTCTGATAAATATACGGCTAAGGTTTCACGATACCGGGGATTTTTCATATCCAGAGAAATAGCTTTCTTGGCAAATTGAACAGCTTTTTCGTAATTATTAAATTGATAGGATGTTTTCCCGTTATTAGTAACCTGTTCCAGCACGCCATAGATACGTGCTTTCCAGTAATTGGCTTCGGCATTATCGGGTTCGATTTCCAATGCCACGTCAATGGAATCGAGTAAATTGGATATAAATTTTTTCTCCAACAGACCTATTTGTACATAAAGTATTAAACATTGTACGCTTTTGGAATTTTTTTTTAGATGATCATCTAATTTCTCAATCACTTTTTTGCTTTGCTCATCAGTAATGATCTCATATTTTTTAACCATTCCACCGAGTTGTTCAATTGACCAGTCTTCGGTCTTGTCAGGGTCAAAACCAGCCAATTCATTCCACCCGGTAGCGACCCATCCACTCCCGTTTTCATTGAACCGTGCTAATCCGCCTCCGTAAGTCGCAATCCACTTATTCCCATCCCTGTCGATGTCAATTCCCCTGACTTCATTGTACGGCAACCCTGAATTGTAAGTATTATAAACAGTCCAGGCTTTTCCCTGACTTAAATCAGGTGCAGGATCAAATCTTGCCATACCACCCTCCACAGTCCCTATCCAGATAATTCCGTTTTTATCTATTACCATTGAATACACCTTATTGTCAGGTAAACCCGAATTTGATGTATTATAGACATTCCAGCTAGTGTTACCATCAAATTTTGCCAAACCTCCCCCATCAGTTCCAACCCAAATATTATTTTCTTTATCAAAAACAATTGGGTATACAGAATTTTTCGGTAGTCCTGAATTAAAATCGGTATAAATATCCCATGTAGCATCACCATTGAATTTAGCCAACCCTCCATATAATGTTCCAATCCATTTATTTCCTTTACGGTCTATGGCAATTGACCTTACAAGGTCGTCAATCAGAGGTGAATTGGATGTACTATATGTTTTCCAGTTGGTTCCGTCAAATTTAACCACCCCATTTCCATAAGTTCCTATCCAAATTCTCAGCATATCTTCATGTAATAAAGAATAATCCTGGCTTCTGTCTATGGCTATAGGGTAAATATCATCATTGGGAAGTCCGGAATTAGATGTGTTGTAAACGGTCCAGGTCGTATCTCCATCAAACTTGACAATTCCATCACCTGTAGCAAACCATATATTTCCCCATCTGTCAATGGAGATAGAATCCACGTGATTATTCGGCATACCCGAATTGAACTGGTTATATACGTTCCAGGTGGTGTTTCCATCAAATTTCACCCCGCCATCACCAGCTGTTCCAAGCCATATAACAATTCCATCTTCTTCGGAATCCCCCTTGTTGGCTATGGTGATTGACTTTAGCTTATTTTCGGGTAATCCTGAATTTGATGTATTATATACTGTCCATTCTGCCCGTATCACGGTATCAATCGCAACTTTGTCAGATAAGTCAGGGGATTGGGCATTGGTAATGAAAGTGAAAAGTTGAGCGAATAAAATGAGCATCCCGATGAACGCAATGAATCGGGATAAAAAATGGAGCGTAGTGGAACCCTGTCGTATTACAATTGAGCTATATATCATTTTATCCTAATGTGGACAAGCCACAACTTTAAAGAATTAATATATTCAAGTGAGTGATTGCTTATCAGTAGGGACGTAACATTGCCTCGTCCCTACTCGCCCCTACCACAGTTATGCAAAAGGGCAGGCAAAATATTGATATTCAGAAACATGCAAAAAATTACCAAACTATTATAATAAAAAAAAACAGGTTGCAAATTTTGATGATGTAAAATGCAAAGATATAAGTCGTTTTATTAAAGTGAAAAGTAAAAATAGAAAAATTACTCTATTTCTTTTTAACTAACTCATAATCCTCATACTTCAAAATAATCACATACCTGTTTTCATAGCCATTATTAATTCCTGTTGAAAAGTATTTATAAGAAGTATGTACTCCGGTATGATCAATTTCCGGAAGATATGTCTGAAAGTTATACCCGAAATTTTTTAAAATATTCAGGTAATAATATACAACATCAAAGCCCTGAAATGCATATTTGCCGGGAAATATTTTATAAAGCTTGTAATATTGTTTCACAAATGATTTGACGGGTTCACTCTCATAATCAATAAATGAAGAAGAAGTGATATGAACATTCAAATTTTGAAGATACTCAATTTCTATATTTTTAAAATTTTCCCATACAGGTAAACCAAAAACAATTATTTTATAATCCTCTTCCAATTCATTTAACTTTGAAATTAGTTGACTGACGAAAACCTGGTCGCTTGAAGGAATAATGATAATGTTTGTATCTGCAACAGACAATGCCTCTTCAACTGCCTCCATCCCTCTTTCATTATAGGCAATCTCTTTTATGTCATGTTGAAAAATTACCGGAGGTTTTTTGAAATTTTGTTGTATTCCTGGAGGAGCGCCACCTGTAGAATCCTTTTCAGTGGAGAAAAAACTTAACAACTTATCTTGAAAAATATTAAAAAGCAGTTTTTCACCCGGATCATTATTATGAACCGCTATAAAGTTTTTTTCCCTGTCAGGAACATTTTGCCGGGAAACGTATTTGTCAGCAATATAAGAGGCAATTTCCTCTATACTGGTTTGCACACAGGGGTTTGCTTTACTGAGATATGGATTACCACGCAAAATCCTGTTTGTAGAAATAAAAGGTGAAACAATGTTGATCTTATTTTCCATTGCAAATTTTGCTGCGATAGATAGATTTGATAGGTATAATGGTCCAATAATAAGATCCATTTTTCGAAGCGTATCTTTTTGCAGTAACTCAATAACCTTGTTTGTGTCATTGTTTGTATCATATATGAACATTCGTACGGATAATCCTTGTTTCTTAAGGGAATCTACGGCTAACAATGTGCCTTCATAAAATCCAAGAGCTATTTCTGATCTGGAATACATTTCTTCCGGTTCATCCATACTCTTGTCAGCAGAAATGCTATCGTTCATATCTAAGTAAAATGGCAGCATGACAGCAACATTGTATATGCTGCGAAATACCAATTCCGGCTTTTCTATAGCAGGGGCTTTCCCGGGAAAACCAGTGGCTGCCAGGCTATCTCCATTTGGAAGATGAATATATATAGTATCAACCGTTGAGGACAAAATATCCATTTGTGCTGTATCAGGGACATCTTTTGCGGAATGGCTGGCAAGAGGGATCCTGATGGTTGAGCCAACTTTTAAAATATCGGCAGCAAGTTCCGGATTTGCTGATTTAATATCATCAATACTAACAGAAAATTTCTTCGAGAGAGAATAGAATGTTTGTCCTTGTTCAACTGTATGAAAAATATATTTCCCGTCTAAAGACTTTGCAGAAATGGTTTTAAAGGGAATGGGAATTTTGATAACCTGTCCTGTTTTTAATCCGTTTATCGTAAGAGGATTTTCCAAAGCAATTTCCTTTACCTCTACACCGTATTTCCTTGAAATTGCATATAACGTCTCCCCTTTTACAACAGTGTGTATGTAATACTTCCTGCCATCAATTATTTGTGTCTTGAATGAATCTGGTTGAGCTATAGAGACACCATTCCCGTAAAATAACGATAGAGAGAACAGGATTATTATAATGTACAGGAATTTCAAGGTTTGTAATTTTTATCAAAAGTATTAAAAATTTCAGTTTCTCAGTTTTCAGTTTCTCGGTTAATTGGTTTTATTACTGAAAGCAACCAATCCATCAATCCCCAATCCGTAATAAACAATATCAACTACTCCCATTCAATAGTAGCAGGTGGCTTGGAGCTTATATCATACACCACCCTGTTAATGCCTTTTACCTTATTGATGATCTCATTTGATATTTTACTTAAAAAATCATTTGGGAGGTGACACCAGTCGGCTGTCATGCCATCGGTTGAAGAAACTGCCCTGAGGCAGACAACACTTTCATAGGTTCGTTCATCTCCCATCACACCCACTGATTGAACAGGTAACAATATAGACCCTGCCTGCCAGATATCATCATACAAGCCGGCTGACTTCAATCCCTCAATATATATATGATCAACCTCCTGCAAAATGCGTACTTTTTCCAGTGTTATTTCACCTAATATACGAACACCGAGACCCGGTCCGGGAAAAGGATGCCTTCCTAATATATCACTATCAATACCCAGCGCCTCCCCTACCCTTCTCACCTCATCTTTGAATAACGATTTTAACGGTTCAATAACTTGTAATTTCATTATTTCCGGCAAACCACCTACATTGTGGTGCGATTTAATTGTAGCAGATGGCCCTTTTACAGAGACCGACTCAATAACATCAGGGTATATAGTCCCTTGTGCCAGCCATTTAACATTTTCTATTCTATTCGCTTCTTCATTAAAAACATCAATAAATCCCTTACCTATTATCTTCCGCTTCCGTTCAGGATCTGTAGCTCCTGCAAGTTCTTTATAAAATCTCTCTTTTGCGTCAACACCTCTTACATTCAATCCTATTCTCTTATATTGACGTAATACACTTTCAAATTCATTCTTCCTAAGCAAGCCATTATCTACAAAAATACAAAATAATTGATTCCCTATGGCTTTATCCAGCAAAACAGCAGCAACAGTAGAATCAACTCCCCCTGAAATACCTAAAACTACCTTATCGGTGCCAAGCATTTGTCTTAATTCCGACACTTTTGTCTCAACAAATGAACCGGGTGTCCAATCCTGTGAACAACCACAAATATCCACAAGAAAATTTCTCAGCAATATCATCCCATCGGTTGTATGATAAACCTCTGGGTGGAACTGTATACCATATGTTTTAGTGTTATAATTAGCGGATAGTTTCCCCTCTCCTGAAGGAGAGGGGCCGGGGGTGAGGTCATAAGCAGCAACCTCCACATCCCCCGTACTCGCTATCACCTTAAACCCATCCGGCAGCTTCACAATAGTATCCCCATGCGACATCCATACCTGAGAACCCTTATTTATCCCTTTAAACAATTCATTTGACTGTTCAATATCCGAAAGGTTAGCCCTTCCGTATTCACGCGTTTTTGACTGCAGCACCTCTCCCCCACCCTCTTTGGCTATTAACTGGGCTCCGTAGCAAATACCTAAAACAGGCACTTTCCCTTTTATACAAGATAGATCCGGTTGAAGAGCATTATCATCTCTAACCGAAAAAGGGCTGCCTGAAAGAATAACACCTTTTATTGATGAGCTTATTTCAGGAATCGAATTATAGGGATGTATCTCGCAATAAACATTCAGTTCCCTTACCTTCCTGGCAATTAATTGGGTGTATTGAGAGCCGAAATCGAGGATGAGGATGGTTTCTTGCATGATATGCAAATGTATAAAAGATATTGTGTAAGAAACTACATTTATTTCAAAACGATATTTAAAAATAAAAACCCCGCCAGCTGGCGGGGGAAATTAACTGTTGCAGGTTAACACATAATCCATAAATCTTAACCCGCAACACGCTTGCGTGCCGAAATCAGCACTTCTGCCTGCCTGTACGTAGCCGTTTCGGCAAAGGCAGGCGTGCAGGCACGAAACATTGTTTTCAACATCGTTAACATGTACAACTAAGGTATGAATTATTAAGAGTCTATTTTTAGAAAATCCCCAGAAATGACTATACCCTAACTCCTATCACTAATATATCATCAATTTGCTCAGTATCTTTCATCCATTCATTAATAGTTACCATAAGTTCTTCACTTTGTTCTTCCATACTCTTGTCCTTGATGGAAAGTAAAAGCTCTTTGAATCTTCTAATCATGAACTTTTTATCCTTCGTGCCTCCGAACTGGTCAATATATCCATCTGAAAAAATATAAATAGCATCATTTTTCTGTAGTTCAATATTATGATTTGCAAAATGGAAATCCAAAGGAGTCCTTCCCCCGATAGGCTGCCTGTCACCTCTTACCTCAGCCATGTCCTCCCCAAAAGCAATAGCTTTTCCGCTTGTTACCAATTCGGAATCGCTTATATTTTTTCTCACGATTAGTATATGATTTTGAGCTCCGGCAAATTTAAGTTTCGTGTTTTCGTTATTTAACCCTGAATCCGAAACAGGAAACTTTAAACTTATCAATGTCATATCCATGCCATCTGTTGCCTGCACTTCATAACCCTTTCTTGTGAAAACCGATTTCATTCCCAGGTTTAACTGCGTAAGAATTTCTCCGGGTTCTTCCACGCCCTTTTCAATTATAACCTGGTTTAGCAAATCATTCCCAATCATTGAAACAAATGCCCCAGGAACTCCATGACCGGTGCAATCACAAGCAGCTATATAAACAGCCCCACCCCGACCCTCTCCGCCAGCTGGCGGAAGGGAGACCTTCCGCTCATGCCCCCCTATTTGTTTATCCAGAGAAGATTTAATTTGTAAAACAACACCTTCAGGGTCTGCTATTACTTCTGCATTTTTAAAACGTATTACTTTAAATCTTCTGTCATGCAATATTGAAGTTCTCAAATCTTCTTCTTCTTTCTGATAATCATGAACATCACCATCTACCTCAATCGCTAGTTTTTTTTCAAGACAAGCAAAATCTACAATAAACCGATCTATTATATGTTGCCGTCTGATTTTGTACCCTGTTTGTTTATCTTTCAGGTAATTCCATAGTATTGCCTCACCTTCTGTTGGTTTATTACGCATTTCTGCCGCTTTTTCTTTCATCATTTGATATAAAGCAGGATCAGCAGTTTGATAGAGGGGGCTTTTCGAGGGTGGGCTCTCCCTCCCGCCAGCTGGCGGAAGGGCAGGGGTGGGGCTGCTATGAAACCAATAAAAATCACCACTAACAATATCCCTCGGCTGAAAAAAAACAAAATACTCAGGTAAAACGCTTTTCATCTCCCCATCTTTAGGTAATATTGCCTGCTGTATATTGCTGGCATAACGGATGCTGTCTGTAATATCTTTATTTTTCTCTTCTATCTCCTCCTTTTGCCGGGATATTTCTTCATTCTTTGCCGTTAACAATTCATTCGCTTTTTGCTTCAACCGGTTGCGGTTATATAAAAGAAATGCCAATACGAACAGGAATACCAAACCCGCAATAGCAGAAAAAATCACAATTTTTTGCCTTTTTAGATCACTCTGTTGCTTTGCTATCTCAAGTTCTTTTATCTCATTGCCCTGCCGTAATATCTGATTCTCTTTTTCTTTTTTTTCGGTTTCGTACCTGGTTTGCATTTCGGCTATCTGGTGAGTGCTTTTTTCATTGAGTAGTGTGTCTTTCATCTTTGCATACAATTGATAATATTCGTATGCCTTTTTGTAAACACCTTGCTTCGAACAGGTTGCTGCCAGCGTTTCATAGGCGCTTTTGATATCATCTTTCCCGTCTATTTCTTTTGCTATAGCCAACCCTTTCTTGCCGTATTCTGTTGCCTTTTGATAATCGCCCTTGTCTGCATATATCTCGCCAATATTATTAAAAACCGAAGACAACCCACTCTTATCTCCTTCTTTTTCAAACATTGGTATGGCTTCAAGGTAATATTTCAATGCCTCGTCAACTTTACCCTGATTGTAATATAATTCTCCGATGTTATTAAGGTTTGCTGCGATCGAAAATTGAGTTCCTAGTTCTCTATTAATTTTTAACGCCATATTATAATGCTGAAGCGCTTTTTCCCAGTCATCTTGTTTGGCATACACCAATCCAATATTGCCCAATGCGGCTGCAACATTATCAAATTCTTCCAACTCTTCCATTATTTTTAAACTCCGCTGCCAATATTCCAATGTTTTTTCATGATTATTTAAATGATAATATATGCTTCCTATTCCGCTCAAACTAACGGCAATTCCATTCTGATCACCGATTTCCTCCTTTATTTTTAATGATTTCAACAAGTAATCAATGGCTCTTTCATAATTACCATTATTTTTATATAAATACCCAAGATTATCATATCCAATAATTATCGCCTCCTGATAATTAAGTTTCTCGGCTAATGGTAATTGTTTTTTTGCATATTCAATTGCCTTTGGGGGATCACTACTAAAATAAATCCAGCATAATGCATTTAAAATCTTGACTTTATCATATTCATCATCAGTGGTTTCCAATTTGTTGAGCAAATTCTCAGGTGGCTGGTTTCTCAATTGTGAAAGAGCAGTGGCAAAGTCTTTTGAATGGGCCAATATGCTGTCTATTGTTGACGAAGTCCTGGCAATAGAGACGGTATTCGAAAAAACGACTAATAGTGATATGAATATATACTTGCTCATATTTTCAACAAAATAAACAAAAATAAATCATTATTTTTTGCATAATAAAATTTATTTCCCGTAATTAGTTGGCTAACTAAATTTATGTAAAATACGCCTGATGAATTCCTATACTTTAGAAGACTTCAGGCATAAAACCTTAATATTATGGCAAAAGGAAGAATAAAAGACATATTTCCACCAAACAATGACGGAAGCAGCCACGGAGCTGGTCAAATTGACAAAAAAGATGAAAATGGAAACTTAACAGGACCACCTTATTGCATCTTTCATACCCCGGATGGGTGCGTTCCCCCTTTATCAGAGGGGCTTGATGTGATGTTTGAAGAAGGTCATGGGCACACAGTAACCGGTGTTGTTAAAGATGACAATCCTGATTTATAAATGGCTTCGAAAGTTTGGTTATATAAACCCCCGGAGATTACGGGGGTTTTTTTTAAGCCAAAAAATTTAAATAATAGCAACTTAAATTAAATTTATTCGTCTTTAACATCATAAAAACAACTCAAAACTCAAACAACGAACGAAAACCCTCCCCCTCCTGTTTTTCCGCCTGAGGCGGAAGGAGAGGAGCCGGGGATGAGGTAAATGAAGGCAAAAGCAGGTGTTTGTAAAATTTAAG
>JBDRNO010000034.1:0-13806 GCA_043811005.1 Bacteroidota bacterium
TCTATCTGAGATTCGATACTGGTAATTTCTTCAGGAACGGTGGCGCTTTTAAGCTGTTCCTGTAATTCTGTTATTTCTTCCTCTTTGGTTTCAGCTTTAGTTTCCAACTCGCTGATCTCTTCCACCTTTGCGTCTTCTGTCATTGCAATAACAGGAGAGGGTGCCCCGGTTTCAATGGTTTTGATCTCCTCTTTCATAAATGTCAGCTCATCCTTTTTTGTTTCTATCTGAGATTCGATACTGGTAATTTCTTCAGGAACGGTGGCGCTTTTAAGCTGTTCCTGTAATTCTGTTATTTCTTCCTCTTTGGTTTCAGCTTTAGCTCCCAGCTCGCTGATCTCTTCCACCTTTGCGTCCTCTGTCATTGCAATAACAGGAGAGGGTGCCACGGTTTCAATGGCTTTGATCTCCTCTTTCATAAATGTCAGCTCTTCCCTTTTTGTTTCTATCTGAGATTCGATACTGGTAATTTCTTCAGGGGCGGTGGCACTTTTAAGCTGTTCCTGTAAGTTGGTTAATTCAACCTCTATCGTTTTAAGTTGGGCTTCTAAAAGGATAATGTCTTCCATCTTTACTTTTTCTGTCAGGGAAATAACCCGACCTTGCATTCTCCTTTCAACATCTTTAAGCTCTTCATCCAGATCTGTTAGCTCATTCTTATTAGCCTGAATTTGAGATTCTATATTGGCAATGTATTCAGGCGTATTAGCGCTTTTGAGTTCTTCCTGTAACTGCGTTATCTCACCCTCTTTTGTTTCAACCTGATCTTCTAAAATACTTAGTACATCCTTCATAATATTATCGGCTACTGCAATGTCTGGTATAAGTGTTATTATATATGCGTCTTTGAGCTCTTCTTTTAACGTCAACAATTCATTTTCTTCGTCCTCAATCCGGTTATCCAGCAGGGCAATTTCTTCGGTGTTGCCGGCATTTATGATGTCTTCCATTAATTGAGTGATCTCAGTTTCTTTATCTATAACCTGATCTTCTAAATTGCTAATTTCTTCCTTCGTTACACTATCTGCCATTGCTATTGCCGAATCAAGTATCTCTATAGATACAGGGTTTTTGGAAAACACATCCTTTTTGGGAATTAATTCGGGTTTATCTAAGAAATCTATAATTTTTTTATCCATCTCTTCTGTTGCATTTGCAATAGCCAATTCAAGTGAGCCTAAGACGGAATCTTTGTTGTTATTTTGCATTATCATTTGCTCATATTCATCAAACTGAAGTTGATCCTCAATAGTGGCAATATTTTCCGTCTTCAGGAAGTCAATAAAGAGAATCCTGTAAATATCCTTGTTTCCTATACCACCTGGTTTTAAAGAAGAATAATATGCATATTCTTTATTTTCAGTGCTTGCAAAGGAGATATCATCATTTACTGTATTAACAGGATAACCAATATTTTGCGGTTTTGACCATGTATCGTTTTCTTTCAGGGTTGAAAAAAATATATCATACCCCCCCATTGTATTATGTCCTTTTGAACTAAAATAAAGGGTTTTACCATCAGGATGCATAAAAACCCTTCCCTCATCGTAAGGAGTATTTATTTCTGACCCAAGGTTAACAGGTTCACCCCATTTGTTCTCATCAGTTAGTTTGTTCATGTAAATATCTTTCCCGCCCATTCCGCCCGGCCTGTTAGATACAAAGTATAAGGTTTTCTCATCAGGAGAAAAACAGGCAGATGATTCCTGGTATTCGGAATTAATCCCTTTTATACTTTTAGGTCTTGACCACCCTTTTTTTCTTAACTCACATAAGTAAATAGCACCTCCTTCCGCATCCCTGTATAAAAACATTTTTTTTTCCATCATGAGATAATCCTATTATAGCATTATTTGTCTTCATATTCAAGCGCCTGTTCATACTTTGGGCTTTTGTCCATTTCCCATTTTTAATATAAGACACAAAAATATCTTCATAATATTCAGCATCAATTTCCGCCTTGCCCCCGCCTCTTGTAATATCCCTTCTGGAGGTGAATATCATTATTGTATCATTGGATGAAATAAAAGGATCATAATCAGGGAATGGTGAGTTTACCATGTCTCCGAGGTTATGAATAAATACTCTCACTGGATTTTGCACTAACTCAATGCCGGTTTTACACTCTTCTATTCTTTTATTAACTTCTTTCAGGCATGAATCCAATTCTTCTGGCGTCAATGTCCTATGTGTCTTTTTGTAAAGCTCAATATATTTTTCGTATTCTTCTATAGCTGATTCCAGGCTAAAATTTAGATGATATGCCTGCCCCAGGTAATAATTGATCTTCTCATCGACTCTTTTATTCTGCCTGTATGCCTTTTCTAAATATGTGACTGCCTTGGTTCTATCTTTTTTGATATTCAAATAACATTGTCCCACTTTAAAATTTAAAAAGGCATTGTCAGGATTCATAGTATGAGCTGCCAGATATTGTTCCAATGTTTTTTCATATTTTAGAGGACCACGAATAAAATATTTATCTCCTTTTTCAATAACCCTTGCTGCTTCAGGGGAAAGATTCCTGTTATCCCTTATATCCTCCGTTTTGAATCCTTTGACAATTGAGACAGTGTCGGTTGTATCAGAGGTAACGGTGTCGGTTTGAGCGAAAACGTTGAATGCGGATATTAGAATAAAAATACTTGATAAAAAGACTGTTTTTCCCATGTAATATTTACTGCTGTAATTAATATATACTTGGTATAAATTTAGCTTTTTCCTTGGTATATGTTACGGAAAGCTCAAATCCTCCTCTGCTCCTCGAAACGGAACTCAAGGAAGAAACATTTATATCATAACTGATCCTGAAAACATATTCTCCATAAGTCCCTCCAATGTGAAGAATCACGGCATCCTTATTCCTGTAATATGGCCCTATAAAGAATTTGGTATCAGAGCCCTCCAAATAATAATAACAAAGTGCACCAAATTGAATCTCGTTATTATTTGCTTGCCGCATAAACAGGAAATTGGTTTCAACATCAAAAACCTCATTTATTTTAATTTTCGTTCCTCCATAAACAGCAACTCTAAGTGGAAATTTATTTTCACCTCCATAATATGTTTCTTTAGGTTGTGTAAGATGAAAGCCGGAAACTCCTAAATAAGGATTGAACGTACTGTTTTTCCTCTCATTGTGATAATAAACACCGAAATTTACATCGGGTAAGAAAAAACTGGTTTTTTCAAAATTCTCACCGCTTATAAGAGCAGGGTTAAACCACCCATCATGATAGGTCGTATCATATTGATTATCAAAGTTAAGGTTTGAAAGATTAAAACTTTTGTGAATAAGTCCTAATTGAAGCCCTGTTGTTAAGTGATGAACCTTTTCCGGATCATAAGTTATTTCATAAGCTGCTGAAGCAAGTATGTTGAAAAAATTAACACCACCGGTCCCGGCCCTATAGTTTAACAGATATGCACCAAAGCCAAATCTATTATAGGGTTGATCATAAGCAAGATTCGTTGTTTCAAAGGGCGTGCGCAATATAGAATTCCATTGGCTTCTATATTGCAAATGTGCTCTGTAATCCGCATCAAACATACCTGTCATAGCTGGATTAAGGATTAAATTCGAAGCATAATATTGAGAGAGATGAGAATCTTGTCCCGAGATTTTCCCGGAAAGTAAAAGACTCACGAATAATATTGCAATATATAAATAGCAGTCTTTTTTCATTAGATAATTTACAATTGATTTCATGAATAATTCTAATTATCTTAATAGAGAAACGTCTCCACATTTTTCGTGTGTCTGATCATTTATTGTAACACCAATCAGAGTATAAACATATACCCCAATAGGTTGATCGGCACCATCTTTTGTTCCATCCCATTGCGCTTCAACATCATCTGTAGCAAATATTAGCTCTCCCCATTGATTGAAAATTTTAAACTCCAGTGATTTAAACGGACCTCCCCTTACCCATAACAGGTCATTATGACCATCTCCATTAGGTGTAAATGCTAATGGTATAACAGGAGGATAAATATCTGCTACGTACAGGTTATATAACGCAGTATCACTACACCCAAATTGATTAGTCACAATTTGGGTAATAACAGGTGTCCCGGGTTTTATATAAGTATATGATGGATTTTGCAGAGTAGATATACCGGTACTATCACCAAAATTCCATAACCAGCTAATCGGTGGACCGGTGGAATTATCAGTAAAATTTATATTTTGTAATATCGTTGGAGCAGTATTATCCATCGTAAACCCGGCTACCGGGTACGGATTTGCTTTAACAGTTTGAACAGCTGTATCAATAAATCCTAGCGCTGTTTGTATCGTTAATAGTACCGTATAATTACCGTCTGTTGAATAAATATGTATAGTATTTTGTATTGTATCAGTAAACCCATCGCCAAAATTCCATAACCAGGAAATGATACTATCACCCCCTTGCACTTGTGAGGAATCTGAAAAAATAAAAGGTTCACTATAGCATACGGAAACGGTATAAAAATCTGCATGTACAAAGTTAATACCTGTAATTATAACTATGGAATCAGAGCAATTCAGATCAGAAGTAACTATTAGTTCAACTGAATAATTGCCAATAGTACTGTAAGTATGAACAGGATTCGGAACTGTATCACCGTAACTATCACCAAAATCCCAGGACCATTGAACAATATTTCCATTTGCTATAGTTGATAGATCATTAAAATTTACTGTAAGACTATTCGCAGTATTATAACTAAAAGCAGCAGAGGGGCCGGGATAAATTGTGATATCAACAAAGTCAGTTATGGCTGAACAGCCGTTGGTAGAAGTTAATGTCAATGTAACTGATCCGGCTGAAATATCATCAGCACTGTGTATATACATACCATTCAGAGATGTATCGCTAGGAGAAAATGTTCCTGTTCCATTAGTGGTCCATATACCAGTAGCCGTACCACCTGACACCAAACCACTTAATGCAATGCTGGAAATATTGGAACATATAATTTGATCCAGCCCTGCATCAACCACCGGCCTTTTCGTCCAGAAAATAATCATTATATCTGATTCAGCATAACAGTAGCCATTATTAGTTGAAGACAAGGTCAATGTCGCTGTTCCTAAAGTAGTATCAGCTATACTGGGAATATAAATGGCATTCAAGGTAGAATCATTGGGAACAAATAACCCGGTACCACTGCTTGTCCATTTACCGGTAGTTGTTCCACCGGATACGCTTCCGGTTAACAGTACATTGATGACATCAGTACAGACATTTTGATTGGGTCCTGCATCTACAACCGGGCTGGGAATAATATTAAAGTTTAATGTATCCGTTTCTGCAATACAATTTCCATTATTAGTAGTTGTTAATACAAGAATAACATTTCCGTTGGAAATATCACTTGCGCTCATCAAATATTTTGGATCTGAAATGGTATCACTAGGTGTAAATGAACCTGATCCTAAGGTTGACCAAATTCCTCCGCCAGCTGTTGTTATTGTGCTATTTAATTGCACAGTATCATTGTTGGCACAAACGCTGCTGGAAAGGAAAGCGTTAACTGTAGGAGATGGAGTAATAGTGATTTCAACAGTATCGGTAATAATTACACAGGAGTTTGTAGAAATCAACACGAGAGTAACACCTCCTGCAGCAGTATCTCCATTGCTAAATGTATAAGTGGCATTCAAAGCTGTGTCGCTAGGTGTGAAGATTCCGGTGTCAGGGTTTAAAGTTATCCATTGTCCGGAAGAAGCTCCCCCTAATACTGAACCATTAAGGTTTAGATTGATATTAGCGCATAATATGTCATCTAAGCCAGCATCTACAATCGGGATAGTCGTCAATGTTACTACTATCGCATCACTTTCAGGTAAACAATTGCCATTATTAGTTGACATAAGCACTAATGTGACTCCTCCGGCAATACTATCTGCCGGGCTTAGGCGATAGTATATAGCATTTAGGGTTGGATTAGGGAAAAATGAACCGGTTCCGGAAGTAGCCCATTGTCCTGTGAATGGACCTGAACTGGAACTACCCGAAATCGTTCCATTTAATGTTACGGAAGTATCACTTACACAAATTACCTGATCTCCTCCTGCATCAACAATTGGAGCCGGAGTAATGGTTAAGATGATTGAATCTGTTAATAAACATGCATAGGTTGATGCAAGCGTAAGGGTAACAGTTCCGGCAACTGTGTCAGCAGCACTTGGAGTATATGTTGTGCTTAAATCGGTGCTGTCAACGAAAGTACCTGTTCCATTGGTGCTCCAAACCCCGGTGGTAGTACTTCCCGATACTGAGCCATTTAGGATATAAGCAGTATTATTTGCGCAAACAGTATCGTCTGTTCCTGCATCAACAATCGGTTTAGTTGTCAATGTCGCGACCATAGTATCGATTTCAGCAAGGCAATTTCCATTATTTGTTGAAGTTAATATTAAATAAACTATTCCTGATGTATCGTTATCACTAGGTGTATAAATCGCATTTATCAAAGATGAATCATTAAATGTTCCTGTTCCAGATGTTGTCCATATTCCTGTTGTTGAACCTCCTGACACTAAAGCGCCCGTAAGAATAAAATCGCCATTGCAGATATATTGATCGGTTCCTGCATCTACAACTGGTGCAGGGGTAATAGTAACGAATATCGTATCATCCTCAGGAAAACAATCCCCATTATGAGTGGATGTTAATATTAATTCAATTGAGCCGGAATCAGCATCAGAAGCGCTTGGGATATAAATAGCGGTTAAATCTGAATCGTTAGGAATGAATACTCCCGAACCGTTTGTAGTCCAGATACCTGTACTTGCACCTCCCGATATAATTGCATCAATGAATATTGTATCATTATTACTACACACGGTTGTATCTTCACCTGCATATACATACGGGCCCGGAGTAATTTGAACATCAAATGTGTCTGATACAGCAAAACATCCGGCAGAAGCGGGAGTAGTTAAAATGAGCGAAACGCTTTTAGCAGTGGTATCAGCTACACTGAAATTGTAAATACCATTGAAATCATTGATGTCAGAAAATGTTCCCGATCCAGTGGTTGACCATTGTCCTGTGCCGGAACCACCAAATACATTTCCATTAAGAGGCACATAATGGTTGGCACATACTATCTGATCCGGCCCTGCGTATACAGAAGGCGGGGGAACGAAACTGACATTCATCACATCAGTCTCAGCCAGGCAAAGGCCGTTATTAGTGGATGTTAATGTGAAATTTATAGAACCTATAAGTGTATCCAGGGAACTTGGTGTATAGGTTGCATTTAATAATGTCGGATCATCAAATATTCCCGTTCCGGTAGTAGACCATACACCTGTTGTTGCTCCGGCTGTAATAGACCCATTAAGAGTTACTATAGGATTATTTAAACAATATATATCATCAGTTCCTGCATTAACATTTGGTGCCGGTGTAATTATAATAATAACAGAATCCGTTATCAGGCAAGCATTAGTTGAATACAGCATAAGGGTTACTGTTCCTGCTGAAATATCATTGGAACTTGGTGTATAGGTAGTATTTAAGTCTGTGCTGTCCGTAAAAGTGCCTGTTCCGTTAGTAGTCCATATACCTGAGGTAGTACTGCCGGATACGGAACCATTTAAGCTCACCAATGCATTATTTGCACAAACAGTATCATCAATCCCCGCATCTACAATGGGTTTTGTGGTTAAGGTTACTGTAATTATTTCAGTTACAGGGATACAATTACCATTATTTGTTGAGGTCAATAAAAAGAAAACTGTTCCTGCCAGAGTATCCGCAGGGCTCGGAGTATATACTGCATTAAGTAAGGTTGAATCATCAAATGTGCCACTACCTGTACTTGTCCATCCTCCTGTGCTTGTACCTCCTGATACAGAACCATTCAAGAATACATCATCTCCATTACAAACATATTGGTCAGATCCAGGGTCTAAAACAGGTGAAGGTGTAATGGTAATACCCATAGTATCTGACTCCGGAAAACATAATCCATTGTTTGTCGAGAAAAGAATTAATGTTACATTACCTGCAGTAATGCCAGCAGACCCAGGAGTATATGTGGCATTTAGAGTAGTATTGTTTGGAGAAAAAGTTCCACCGCCCAACGAGAACCATTTTCCTGTTGTTGTAGCAACTGTTACTGACCCGTTTAATAAAACATTCGGATTATTCGCACAAACCGTATCATCGGGTCCTGCGTCCACCTGAGGTGCAGGAGTATAGGTATAAATAACGGAATCTGAAAAATTCATACACGAATTTGTGGAAGTTAATACAAGAGTTACACCACCCGTAGCAGTATCTGCCGGACTCGGACTATATAAAGCATTTAAGGTTGTATTATCAGGAGAGAAAGTACCTGAACCCGAAGTTGTCCATATTCCTGTAGAAGTACTCCCTGTTACAGATCCATTCAATATAATATCAGCATTATTGGCACAGAAAGTAAAGCTAATGCCAGCATCAACTATAGGCAAACTCGTCATTGTAACTATCATTGTATCAGTCACCGTAAGGCAATTTCCATTATTACTTGAAGTCAAAACCAAGATTACACTTCCTGCTATACTATCTGCTGCACCAAAAATATAATCCGTAGCGTTCAGTGTTGTATCCGGAACAAATGCACCCGTACCCAATGTAGTCCATACACCGGTTGTAGCACCCCCGGATACGCTACCATTCAAAGCAACGGATGTATCGCTGATACAAACAATTGTGTCCGAGCCTGCTATTACATTAGGCGCGGGTGTGATTGTTATGGTAAATGAAGAAGTAGCGTAACATGTTTTTGTAGCCATAAGGTTTATTATCACATTACCTGCAATATCATCACTTGCACTGGGAAGATATATAGCTGTCAGAGCAGAATCATGAGGAAGGAAAGTTCCTGTTCCGGAAGAAAGCCAACGACCTGTATTTGTGCTTCCTGTCACGCTGCCATTTAAGTAAATTGTATCGTTGTTTGCACAAACCGTAGTATCTATACCGGCAAAAATCATCACAGGTGCTGCAAAAGTTACCATTATGGTATCATAGTCAGGAACACAATTACCATTGTTTGTAGATTCTAGTCCAAAAAGAATTGACCCGCTAATTGTATCAGGTGTACTTGGAGCATAAATAGCACTAAGTAGAGTTGAATCATCAAAGATTCCTGTACCTGTTGTTGTCCATAAAATAGTTCCTGCACTTCCTGATACAATTCCATTCAGCGGAACACTATCTCCTTTACAAATCATCAGATCAGGTCCGGCATCAACACCCGGGGGGGTGGTTATTGTCACAATAAGTGAATCTGAAACGGTTGAACAAGTACCGTTATTCGTTGAAGTAAGCCACAAGGTTATATTACCCAAAATCGTATCCGCATCACTAGGTAAATAATATATGGCGCTTTGAGAAGAATCCGGGAAGAACACCCCGGTTCCGCTTGTTGTCCATTGACCTGTGCTAGTCGAACCCCAAATAGAACCACTTAATGAAACAGTATCATTATTTGCACAGACCGATACATCAGGCCCGGCATCTACATTGATAGCAGGTGCAATAGTTACAATAATGGAATCAGTCATCACCGTACAACCTGGTGCATTTGTTGAAGATAACCAAAGTGTCAATGATGCGAGTGATGTGTCTATCGCACTAAATATATAAGTCGCATTGAGATCAGTAGAATCCGGCAAGAAAATTCCTGTTCCGCTTGAAGTCCATACTCCACCACCTGCCCCACTTATGATCGAACCGCTCAATAGTACCGGATCATTGGCACAAACTGTGGTGTCTTGTCCTGCATCCATATTCGGTCCACCTGAAATGGTTAATAATACTGTATCGGTTACGGTTAAGCAAATCCCATTATTCGTTGATGTTAATACCAAATTTACGAAACCGGCAGAAGTATCTATCGAGTCCGGCATATATGTTGTACTAAAATCCGAGCTGTCAACAAATGTACCGGATCCTAAAGTTAACCATTCTCCGGTTGTTGTTCCACCGGTAACAGAACCATTTAACACTACATTTGGATTATTAGCACATGAGAACAGATTAACACCAGCATCTACAACGATAAAAGGAATGATTGTGATAACCAAACTATCAATTGCCAAGACACATGGACCTGCTGCATCCGGGTCATTTGTTACTATCGATAAAGTCACATTCCCTGCTGCAATATCTGCAGCAGATGGAATATATGTTGCCCCCAACAAAGTTGAATCATCAAATGTGCCGTTAGTAGGAGATGACCATGTTATACTCGTTGCGCTTCCTCCTTGTGAAGCTCCTGTAATAGTGTATGAAACTCCTGCACAAATCGTAGTGTCCAATCCTGCATTAACCACCGGAGCAGAATTTATTGTTAATACCATACTGTCTGTAGTTAATAAACAAGCACCTCCTGAATCGGTGGTTGCCGTCAAAATAACACTTCCAGATGATATATCAGCCACAGATGGAGTGTAAGTTACATTTAATAGCGTTGAATCATCGAAAGTTCCTCCTGTTGGAGATGACCAGGTAATACTTGAAGTACTTCCTCCCATTAATCCATTAAGGGTATAGGAATCTCCCTCGCATATTGTGGTATCTGATCCTGCATCAACAATACGCAGAGGTGTAATAATGATCATTATGTCATCAGTTGAATTTATGCATCCTCCATTAGTAGTTGTTATAGTCCATCTAAAAGTGGAAGTATCGCCAATTGTAAGGCCGGTAACCATTGAATTAGGATCATTGATATTGGTTACTATTGCTGTGCCTGAAATCACTGACCAGGTACCCGTTTCACTCCATGCAGGTGTATTGGCAGCCAGAACAGCAGTGCTGGTATCACAATGATTCTGGTCGGACCCTGCTACCGCTATAGTGATTGAAGAATCTACATTGATGATCACATCATCAGTTGTGGACGGGCAAGCACCATTGGCACTCGTTATGGTCCATCTCAAAGTAGAAGAGACCCCTATTGTAAGTCCTGTAACAGAGGATGACGGATCATTAACATTTGCTACCACGACTGTTCCGGAGATCACTGACCATGTGCCTGTTTCAGACCCTGCCGGAGTGTTAGCTGCAAGGGTAGCCGTGGTAATATTACAAAGGTTTTGATCCGGTCCGGCAGCAGCAATAGTAGTAGTGGAATCTATGATAATGGTAACATCATCAATTGTAACGCATCCTCCATTGATACTTGTTATGGTCCATCTTAATGAGGTAGAATCACCTATTGTAAGTCCTGTTACTATTGATGCCGGATCATTTAAATTGGCAACATTTGCCGTGCCTGAGATGACAGACCAAGTACCGGTTTCACTTCCCACCGGAGAGTTAGCAGAAAGAGTAGTACTTGTAATATTACAAAGATTCTGGTCCGGCCCGGCAGCCGATATAGTTATTGCTGAATCTACATTGATAGTAACATCATCGGTTGTAGCAGTACACCCACCGCTGGAAGAAGTTATCGTCCATCTTAAAGTAGCAGAACCGCCTATAGTAAGTCCGGTTATCCCTGAATTTGGGTTATTTATACTGGTTGCAATTGCTGTCCCAGAGATAACTGACCATGTGCCCGTCTCACCACCTGCCGGTGTATTTGCAGTAAGAGTAGTGGAGGTGGTGTCACATAGATTTTGATCTGTTCCTGCAACAGCAGCAGTGGTTACCGGATCTACGTTTATGGTAACACTATCTAAAGTAGCAGCACACCCACCGAAGCTGGAAGTAATCGTCCAGCGAAGTACAGATGAATCACCTACAATGAGACCAGTTACTCCGGAGGCAGGATAATTTACATTAGTTACTATTGCGGAACCTGAGACCACCGACCAGGTACCTGTTTCACTTCCTGCCGGTGTATTGGCAGCAAGAGTAGTAGTGGTATTACACAGGTTCTGGTCAGGTCCTGCATCGGAAACGGTTATAATAGGATCAACGTCTATTGTAACATCATCAGTAGTAGCAGCGCAACTTCCGAATGCAGTTGTTATGGTCCATCTGAGTGTTGATGAGCCACCTATGGTCAGACCTGTTACTTCTGATGCAGGGTCATTGACATCGGTTACTACTGCTGTGCCGGAGATCACCGACCAGGTACCTGTTTCACTCCCTGCAGGGGTATTGGCTGCAAGGATTGTACCTGTGGTATCACATAGATCCTGATCTGATCCTGCCGCTGCTGTAGTAGTGCTTGAGTCTGCGTTTATGGTAATACTATCTAAAGAGGCGGCACAACCCCCGTTGGCTGTTGATATCGTCCATAGTAATGTAGATGAACCTCCTATGGTTAGCCCTGTAAAGCCTGATGTGGGATTATTGACACTGGTCACTACTGCCGTACCTGCTATAACAGACCATGTACCGGTCTCCCCTCCGGCAGGTGTGTTGGCTGCAAGTATAGCAGTTGTTGTATTACACAGGTTCTGATCGGAACCCGCATCGGAAACAGTCGTTGTCGGATCCACATTGATCGTAACATTATCAAAGGAAGCAGCACAACCTCCGTAGCCGGAAGTGATGGTCCAGCGAAGTGTTGACGATCCGCCTATGGTCAGTCCTGTAACGCCTGATAAGGGATCATTGACACTGGTCACTAATGCCGTACCAGATATGATTGTCCATGTGCCGGTTTCACTTCCGGCAGTTGCATTGGCAGCAAGCGTAGCCGTTGTGATATTACACAGGTTCTGGTCCGGCCCCGCATCGGAAACGGTCGTTGTGGGGTCAGAATTGATAATAACATCATCAAAAGAATCAGCACAACCACCGCTGGCTGTTGTTATTGTCCACCTGAGTGTTGATGAGCCACCTATGGTCAATCCGGTTACGCCTGATGACGGACTATTGACACTGGTTACTACTGCCGTGCCTGCGATAACTGTCCAGGTTCCCGCCTCACTGCCTGAAGGTGTGTTTGCCGCTAGTATAGTGGTTGTATCATTACACAGGTTCTGATCGGGGCCGGCAATAGAAATAGTTGTCCCGGGATCAGAGTTGATAACAACATCATCGGTTGTAGCTGCACAGCCTCCGAATGCAGTTGATATGGTCCATCTGAGGATTGAAGAGCCTCCTATGGTTAAGCCTGTTACTCCTGACACTGGATCATTGACACTGGTTACCACTGCCGTGCCCGAGATGACTGTCCAGGTACCCGTCTCACTGCCGGCAGGTGTATTGGAAGCAAGTGTAGTAGTCGTTACACCACACAGATTCTGGTCGGAACCTGCATCGGAAACAGTTGTTGCGGAATCCACATTGATGGTAACATCATCGGTTGTGGCTGCACAACCTCCGAATGCAGTCGATATAGTCCATCTGAGGATTGAAGTGCCACCTATGGTTAATCCTGTAACGCCTGACACTGGATCATTGACACTGGTTACTACTGCTGTACCAGAGATGACCGTCCATGTGCCGGTCTCACTGCCTGAATGTGTATTTGCCGAAAGTGTAGTAGTCGTTGTATCACATAGATCCTGATCGGCTCCTGCCGCTGCTATAGTTGTGCTTGAGTCTACGTTTATAATAACGCTATCTAAAGTGGCGGTACAAGCCCCGTTGGCTGTTGTTATAGTCCATAGCAACGTAGACGAACCACCTATGGTCAAACCGGTTACGCCTGATAAAGGATCATTGACACTGGTTACTACCGCTGTGCCTGCAATGACTGACCAGGTTTCCGTCTCAGTGCCGGCTACTGCATTGGCAGCTAGCGTTGCAGTGGTGATATTACAGATGTTCTGGTCAGGACCGGCTGCAGAAACTGTTGTTGTCGGATCAGAATTTATAATAACATCATCAAAAGAAGCTGTACAACCAC
>JBDRNO010000035.1:0-3311 GCA_043811005.1 Bacteroidota bacterium
AGGACATAGAAGGAACTTTGGAGGTAACCAATGCAGAGTTATTAACTTATGATTAATGTTGACTGTATTACTAAACATAATATGTTATACATTCTAAATTTTTGATATGCAATTTATCAACCCTTTAATCAAACTCAATGAGAAAACTATTGATTATGTTTATTATGCTGATTGGATTTCTAGGAAATTCATTGGCACAAAAAACTGTTAGCGGGACAGTAACGAATGAAGAAAGTAATCCACTTGTCGGAGTAACAGTTATGCTACAGGGGACTTCTATCGGCACATTAACCAATGCTGACGGAGGATTTAGTTTTTCGGTCCCTGCTGATGCCCAGACACTTGTCTTTTCTTTCATCGGCATGAAAACCAATGAAGTGGCAATAGGCGATCAGACCACCTTTAATGTGGTGATGGCTATTGATATTGGTATGCTTGAAGAGGTTATCGTTATCGGCTATGGTACGGCCAAGAAAAAAGACCTAACCGGAGCTGTTACACGTCTGAATGCAGAAGATTTGCTGACAGAATCAACATCCAATATAACTTCCATGCTGAGAGGGTCTATTCCCGGTCTGTCAGTCGCTTTAACTACTGACCCGAAAGGGCTGAGCAGTCCAAATAGCATGCTGGTAAGGGGAGAAACCTCACTCGCAGGATCAGGTGCCAATGCTCCTCTGATTGTTGTTGACGGAATGATCTATTATGGCGACCTTGCCGACATTAACCCGGTTGATATTGAGTCGTTTGATATACTAAAGGATGCTTCGTCCGCAGCTATTTACGGGGCTCGCGCAGCAAACGGGGTAATTATTATTACCACTAAAAAAGGTGTGAAAGGGAAACCCGTCATTAGTATAAATACAAGTACGGGTTTTGCTTATAGTTCCCCCTCCAATCTTGAGATGATGAATGGCGAACAGTTTATCGCCCGGCGGATCGCCGGTTTTGAAGCTAACGAACGCAATCAGATCCTCATTGGCCCGGGATATTATAAAAACTATAATAACCTGCCCGCAGGAGTTACTTTAGATATGTGGAAAGCTTATGATGGGTCCAGTGCAGCAACTGATCTGGATGGAGTCTGGCTGAACCGTATCGGCTTTGCCGCGATAGAAATAGTTAATTACAAAGCCGGAAGAGAAACTGATTTCGCCCAGTATACGTGGCAAACAGGATTGACTCAGGATTATACTGCAAGTATTTCGGGCAGTTCTGAAGCAGTATCATATTACATGTCGTTGGGATATACCAATAATGAAGGGATCCAGTACAACGACAGCTTCGATACCTACCGTGCCCGTATCAACCTTGAATCAGTTATTACCGATTGGTTGAAAGTGGGTACAAATACTCAGATGGCATTCCGGGATGAGAGTCCGATCTCTATTAACAACAACTTATATAATACTCCATATTCAAAAATGTATGAAGACGATGGTGTAACATTAGAGTTTGCACCTTCCGGTTATGTAAATGCCCCGAATTACTGGCTGACGATGACTCACCAGGATCGATACATTAAATACAACACTTTTAACAGTAAAATATACGGAACACTTACTTTGCCATATGGTTTCTCCTTCACATCTGAATTTATCCCAAGGTTTAACTGGGACAGGAATTATCAATCATGGTCGTCAGCGCATCCACTATGGGAAGTTCAGGGAGGCCGGGCTGCAAGACAAAATACAACTATTTTTGAGTGGCAGCTAAACAATATACTTAAATGGAATAAAACATTCGATGTTCATAATTTCGATGTAACAGTGGTACAAAATGCTGAGAAATATCAGTACTGGCAGGATTATATGTACAGGCAAAATTTCCTGCCAAGCGATGTCCTTGGTTATCACAGGATGCAGGCCGCTGCTGAAGATATTTCTATAACAAGTAATGACGAGGTCAGTACAGGTGACGCACTTCTGGCCCGTGTGAACTATACTTTGATGTCAAGGTATAATTTAACATCTTCGTTCCGTCGCGATGGCTATTCAGCTTTTGGCCAGGCTAATCCCAGGGCTACTTTCTGGTCTGTTGCCGGAGGTTGGACCATAAGCGAAGAGAATTTCTTCCAGGTAGACTGGATTGAAACGTTGAAACTCAGACTCTCATATGGTACAAATGGTAACCGGGGAGTAGGACGTTATGATGCCCTTTCCAACCTTAGCACCGGAAAATTTCTTTTAATAACAGGCGGTACTCCGGGATATGTATCCCAGCTCTATACAAGCCGTATGGCAAACAAGGAATTAAAATGGGAGCGTACAACTGCTTTAAATACCGGTCTTGACTTTGCAATATTTAAAGGCAGATTAAGAGGTAATATTGAAGCCTATTATATGGTAACCAAAGACCTGTTGATTCCAAGACTACTGCCTAATGTTACAGGTTATTCAAGTGTATTCTCCAATATGGGACAGGTTGACAACAAAGGATTTGAATTTAGTTTAAATTCTGTAAACATTAGTAAGCAGGATATCGGTTGGACCTCAGACTTTTCAGTAACATTTAACAGGAACAAGATTGTTCATCTGTATGGTGACTATGCACCTGATCCTGAAACAGGAGAGATGGTAGAGGTGAACGATATCACGAACGAATGGTTTATCGGCCATGCCATTGATGAGGTATGGGATTACAGAACACTGGGTATATGGCAGGCAGACGAAACTGCTGAGGCTGACCTGTATTCACGGGACCCTGGTGATTACAAACTAGAGGACCTTGACGGTGATGGATATTATACCAATGCTGACAAACAATTCCAGGGATATACACGACCACCTTTCAGAGTGACTTTCAGAAATGATTTTCAATATAAAGACTTTGAACTTTCAATCAAGATGTATTCTAACCTGGGACATTACAGAACTAATAATCATCTCAGGAACAACGATGCCTTTTACGACAGGTCAACCTATTACAATGTTCCTTACTGGACCCCGGAAAACCCGGGAAACAAATGGGGAAGGATTGATAGTTACGAAACAGGCTTTAGTGTAAGGGAAAAAGCCTCATTTGTAAGGATTGATAATATTTCATTATCCTATAACGTTCCAAAAAGCTTCCTTGAAAAGTTTAAAATAGTAAGTTGCAGATTATCTGTTGTTTCAGATAACCCGATAGTATGGGCTCCCGGCTGGTCATGGATGGATCCGGAAAACGATAGTTATACTCCATCATACATCTCTTTTAAACTAAACTTAACTCTTTAAAAATAAAGAATATGAAAAAGTACAGTATAATAACAATTCTATTAGTGATAATGGCTTATATGGGCACCCGGTGCTCCGAAGATTTCCTGACAC
>JBDRNO010000036.1:0-4135 GCA_043811005.1 Bacteroidota bacterium
CGGAGTTAAAGACACTTTAGTTTTCAATTATAACTCAATTTTGGAATATGACAAAAGATGTAATTTGAAATATTTTAGAATCACAAATATGAAATTAATGCAAATATCCTTCGATTCTTGGAAATGTAATGAGAGCAATGACTATCGGGACTGTTACCTTTCAATTAATATTTATCTATGAGGTTAATTGTATTACTCCTTTTAATATTATTGCCAAAATTAATATTCGCCCAAAATATTTATTTTGGAAGTAATCTTGCCCCTTACATTTATAGCTGTTATAATTTCTATATTGAAAATTATTTTAACAATAAAATTTCTATAATAATATCATCTGGTTACAGAAAAGATAACAATCCTTATAAAGGGTATTATAACAAACCGGAGGGTAATTTTTATTCTCAAAGTACAAATATTGGTTTTGGTTCGAGACTCTTTTTTTCTAACCGTGAGAAAATAGATGCTTTTATTGGATTAAATTTAATATTGGCTTGGTATGATGAATTTCTTATTAGTGCGGATATTGAACATTTTTATGGGAAATTTCTAGAAAAAGAACAAGTTAAAGGAACATTGTTTGGGGTAGGAATCAGTCCTGGAATTACATGGAAAATATTAAATCGGTTAAATTTAAATTTTGGACTACAACTTGGATTTACTAAGGAACGAAATGATTCTTATTTAGACCAGTATTATATTACTGGTTTAGGGTTCAAGCCCCCTGGACATGGTATGGGTTTTTCTTCTGAGAACCTGTCAATACAAGCAATAATTGAAATAAAATATAACTTAATTAGATTAAATCGAATTGAGAAAAAAGAAAGCGACTAAATATAACATTTTGCCAAAATTGGTCAAGACCTGACTTTTAAGTTACTACGTTTATTTAAAATCGAGGTTTAAATAAAAACCGCTTTTAGCGGGATATAAATTTTACTATATTTGGTGCAAATTGGTAATTGACAGTACGCAGTAAGTAATTTTGTTTTTTTTTGCCAACTACTTATCCGTCAAAAGCGGACTCTGGCGGGCTGTCAACTGTCAACTTGTCTATTATTATCAATAAAATTAACGACAACATGTTGGTCTTAGTGAAATTCTAGGTCTTAAATGTTTGTTACAACTAAAAAAAGAAAACATGGCTAACAAAATTGAAAAAGCAAAAATAAAATTCAGCGATTTAGATGGGACTCTTGCAGTTGATTATGCAGGTGACTTTGGAATTACTACATTTAAAAACTATGCTGAAGCTATCGGAATAGACCTGGAAAAATATGATCCACAGGGTATAGAAATATATAGTGGAGAACATACCAAACTTGAAGACATTTCGATCACTATAATCGCTATTGATAAAAAAAAGCGTAAAGACTACTCGGCTAAAAATAATGGTCGCCTTCCGGTTGTGAAAATTCATGATGCAGACAAGTTTTTCAATTGTGTAAGTTTTATTCAAAAAATTCACGTTATTGCCTTCAAGGGACATGAAGGAGAAAGCAATAACCCTGACAATTTGGACGTAATTGAAGATATTTACCCCTCCCTGATAAAATGAAGGACATAACTTCGTAATTCGATAGCAATCGGATTAATTAAATTTTAATCGTAGAGAGTTGGGGTGAGGTCAAAACGCGGATCCATACTTTACCGTATACATAGAAAGACACTATATCCTAAGCACAGTTCATTCTGAAGTACTACAGCAGCTCATTAGCCAGATTCGCCAATTCCGAACGCTCTCCTTTTTCGAGGGTAATATGGGCAAATAGCTTGTTACCCCTCAGCTTTTCAATAATGTAAGACAATCCATTGCTTTGTTCATCGAGGTAAGGTGTATCTATTTGGCGTACATCACCGGTGAAAATGATCTTGGTGTTTTCCCCTGCCCTGGTGATTATGGTTTTTACTTCGTGGGGAGTGAGGTTCTGGGCTTCATCAACTATAAAGATGATGTTGGATAAGCTTCTGCCCCTTATGTATGCCAGCGGAGTAACAATTATCTTTTCATTTTTTTGCATATCCTCAATAAGCTGGTACATCTTTTCCTTTACATCAAATTGATTTTTGATGAACCTGAGATTATCCCAGAGAGGAACCATGTGGGGATCGAGCTTCTCATTTATATCACCAGGCAGATAACCGAGATCTTTGTTGCTGAGCGGTACAATGGGGCGGGCTAAAAAGATCTGCCTGTACTTTTTTCTTTGCTCAATAGCGCCTGCCAGTGCCAGTAAAGTTTTTCCCGTACCTGCCACTCCCTGGAGGGTTACCAACTTGATGTCAGGGTTTAATATGGCGTGCAGTGCAAATGTTTGCTCTGCATTTCTCGGTTTTATGCCATAAGTGTACTTGTTTTCAACCTTTTCCAGAAGATTGGTAACGGGATTATAAAAAGCAAGGGAAGAAGCTTTTCCGTTTTTAAGTATATAGAAATGATTATTAACCTTTTTATTATCAAGCAAGCCGGTATCTTCGATGAAGCCGTCTGTACATATTTTTGTAATGATCTCATTTGGAATATTTTCAAGAGATTCTTTGCCTGTATAAAGATATCTTACATCTTTTATTTTTCCGGTTTTATAATCTTCTGCCAACAGATCCAGGGCTTTTGCCTTTAACCGCAGGTTAATGTCTTTTGTGACTAAAACAACTCTCCTGCCCTTTTCCTCTTCCTGCAGCGAAAGAGCAGCATTTAAAATTTTATGATCCTGTTTTTTTTCGCCAAATATTTTTTCGGCATCAACTTTATTCCTGTCATTATTCATTATAATCCTGAACCTGCCTTTTTCTTCTCCGTTTAAGGGAATCCAATCCAGTAATTTATAATCGCCCGAAAGCTTATCTACATTCCTGATAAATTCCCTCGCTTCGAAATTTTTGTTATCATTTCCCCTCTTAAAGTTGTCCAATTCCTCCAATACCGAAATTGGTATGGCTATGTCATGCTCATTAAAATGGTTTATGGCATCGTGGTCATGAAGAATAACTGATGTGTCAATTACATATATCTTTTTATCGCTATTTGCTTTTGTCATGTTGATAGTTGCCAAAACAGATTTAGTACAAATTTAATAAGCTATCTAAGAGAGATAAACTCAAAAGAGAAAAGTAATTAACTATTGGATGTTTGTAAGTAAGCGGTGTTCAATGTGTTCTCCATAAAGCCGGGTAAAACTTAAAGTAGATTATATTTATTAGTTTTTGACCATACCGATAAAAGCAAATTATTTTATGAGTAAATCTGTGGTTTCATTATTAATAACATTTTTTACCTGCGGATATTGAGAAGTAACAACTTGCGTAGTTATGTCATTGATATTAAATTACTTATGAAGTTATTAACATTGTTAATAACTGCCGTGGAAAATATGTTAATAACAAGTGCTGAAAAAATTTGGTGGAAAGGAGTGATGGTATTACTTTTGTATTATCAAGTGAGGGATAAAAGTCACCTCGGATAAAACCGGGTAGCTCCCCGGAGTTAAACTTGACAGGATATGATTCCGAAAGAGTTTGGTTCGCAAGAGCTAAATTTGAAATTTCCCGGTTTACCGGGGGGCAAAAGGTTCAAATTCTGATAGGACTTGGTTCGAAAGAATTAAATCCGAAAGTTTATCTCCTACAGGGTCAGATCTCTTGAAAGGGCGTTACCGACTTGTCGGGATCAAACTTAAAAAGGTCTAACTCCAACACTGGTAAGAATTCTGAAAGATACATTCCCGGGCAACCGGATTTGAATCAGGAAGGGTTCAAAACCAAACGGGCAGGTCACCAAAAGATTTATTTCGATAAGTTTTTAAGTGTTTTTCCCGGAGGAGAGCCAGATTCGGAAGGGTTAGATTCGCAAGAAAATAATCATGAAGATGAAGCCATAATAACAGTAACTTGGCATTACGGTGAAAACCGGGATGGAAACGGGAATCAATTCGAAAGAAAGGGTTCTCGTTTCGTGTTTTATAGACCTTCTTACATAAATATCCGATTTTATAGACAAACACTAATTAGAGTCTGTCCATAAAATCAAGGTTTGCATAAAATGAAGCACCAAATCACAAATGACAAATCACAAATAAATTCCAAATATCAATTATCAAATGACCGAAACAGTTTTGGTCATTGAGTTTTTGAGCATTGT
>JBDRNO010000037.1:0-2761 GCA_043811005.1 Bacteroidota bacterium
ATTGCCGCCGTAACCAGGACTTTGAATGAAATGAGCGCCGGTAACAACCCGACCTTGTTGATCCACCACGCCATGAGCATGTTGTTCTCAATGGTTCCGGGCCGCTGAAATAAAGTCCAAGTCGTGTAAATATCCAGTCCCAGCAACCCGATAAAGACTGCCAAGATGATTATTGAGATGGTGTTCATGGTGCGCTCCTGCATTGAGATAGAATTTGTTTAATACTTTGTTCCATTAGAAATCCTTTATCCTCACTACCGGCCCGTTAGCAGCCCCGGCCTTGGTGCCGAGGTCTTTAACGTATATGAGCCAGTATGGTAGAGGGCAGAATTTAAGCATAATGATTCCTCATAACATATACACGATTGATCCATTTATTCTGTAGTTTGTCGCACCCGGATAGGAATCATCAGCCGCTTTCCGTAGTGTAAGATATGTCCCGCCCGCCAACAAATCTGCACAGATCGCAAAACCAGCGAGTTGGTATTCTCTCCCTGACCCCACGGCTGGTAATCCTCCGCATGTAGCTGGTACATTGACCCTAATGGATGTAGCACCTGTTCCGTTGTCGGTAAGGATTATATTAAATGAATAAACTATCACATTACCTATCTGTATATATCTTCCTGTCGCGGTGTAACTTGTAATTGTCCCTGTCGCAGATGCAATAGTGGGATTATAGACTGTTTTATCTTGTCCAAGTGTAGTATCTCCAGCCACAGTCAACGTCTTTGGGGTTGTCCCCCCTGCTATGGTGAAACCTGTTGCTGCTGAAGCTGGCGTTACACTATTCACTGTTCCCTTAAAGTCTTGTGTTGGCATTATAAAATCCCCTTATTACATTCTATAATCCACAGAACCACTTATTGTATATCCATTAGCACCGGGATAAGAATCATCTGCTGTTTTAACAATCGTCGCCGAAGCACCTCCGGGAATAGTGGTAATTGTTACCGAAAATCCAGCCGCAACTCTTTCCCTTCCTACACCACCACTCCAACCCTGTGCCGTAAATGGAAGTGTCATCAATAATGTTGAGCTTCCAGTTCCATTTGTCGTTATCACTATATTAAACGAGAAATGAACAAATCTACCTACTTTGGTATAAGAACCAGTTGCAGCCACCGTTGTTATTGTTCCGACTCCAGATGTTATAACTGGGTTATACTCCGCTTCATCAACATGGGGAATTGTAACTTTTCCGGCTGCTCTATTGGTTATAATACTATTTGTCTGCGTCCCTGTTATTGTTGGTGCCTCATTTATCATAATAGCGCAGGCATTCATTGTTCCACCTGCCCTCACCGTAAACGGTCCTTCTGAATTAACAACCGAATCTTCGAGGTTGTAAACACTGATCAAGCCAGCCGTGTTAAGGATGTTTAATAGATAAGGTTTGACATTATCATGGGCATAGAATAACGCTGTATTGGCCCCTAAGCGAGAGTTGATTATCGATATACTTACGGGAGATTTAGCAGTATCACCTATATATATCCCATAGGCAGGTTGATTAACTCCCGGTTCTCCCCTAAGGCCATCGAGAGAAATATAATTACTGGCTGCATTTGTAGTATCTATATATACATAGGCTCTTCCATCGGCTGCGGCTTGCGCATTGTACCAGAAACCCCCATATATATGAATATCAATTGAGGCTTCCAGATACAGAGTATCCGATGTAACTCCTCCACGATTATATAATGAGACTCCAAAGAAATTCATTACAGAATTTGACTGGCTACCTGTTGCGATGGTTTGGAACGTACTTGCTATTGAGCTTATGTTATACCCAGTATGAAGAACTGTTTTACCACCTGTATATACATTAGCAAAAAGACAAGAAATGTAATTATTAACCTCAGACCCGTATGAGTAAACCGCTGCAACAGAGAAATATGAGCTGTAGTCTGTTTTTATGTTAGTAAAAACATGCTCACCCGCACTGGAATCTGTGGAGTTTCTTGCCAGAAGAAAACCAACGGTCGGAGTTGTGGCCGCATCACCCTTGATAACAAAATCCCGAAACTGTAAATATCTTGATCCGGTGCAGTCAAACACAACACCTGTATGAGCTGCAACTATTCTCGATCCTCCTAAAGAAAATGCTCCACTATTACCTGAAAAGATCATTCCGTATGATAAGTTTGTTGCATTTATCGGGGTTGTGGTTGCCATTGTAGTTGAAAACTTAACCTCTCCCCCTACATCTGCGATGGATGCTATTGCAGAACTAATTGCCACGCCCCATTCTCCGGTTGACCACCACCATTCGGGATAAACAGTACGCGGAAAACCAAACTTCACCAGCGCTGTCGCATCAGCACAATTAAACACCTGATACAACCCCGCCTCAAAGGGGCCATTCCATGTAAGCGTTACTCCAGTGTCTATTTGTATCAATGCTCCCGGCACTACCTTGAGGGTGACATTAGTGTAAGCTGTCCATGTAGGAGTGGAACTTATTACCCACGTCCCCGGCCTCAGAAGCAGGGTGACTTTATTCACCGTGCCTATTGCAGTAAGGGCGGATTGGATGGATGCTTGTGTAAAAGATTCTGGACACCAATCATACCCACCAATTGGCATTGCAGATGCAGCAGATCCCGTTCCTGTCCCAATATAAAGCTGGTTGGCATCTTCCGCCCATCCTGGTTCACCTGCTTGAAGATCCGGAAGATTCGCTAAAGTCCCGCGTCTTAAAAGTATCGTGTCACCCATTATTGTCTCCTTTTAATTATCTGAACATTCAATCAGCAAA
>JBDRNO010000038.1:0-5232 GCA_043811005.1 Bacteroidota bacterium
TGATTTATCAATGGATTGCGGTTTTTGAAAATTGATTAAATTTGTTCTTTATAATAAACTCACGCTAGTAGCACGAACGCATAATAGTAAGATTAAAAGACATGAAATATTAGACGGGGGAAATAAGAATTAATAAAAAACAACTTTATCCCACACATAAATTCTATCTATAGGATCACTTCCAGTAATTTCGATAAAATACATCCCTTTAGAATAATCTTCCAATTTCAATCTCTTATTAAAACTCATTGAGGAATTTGCGAAATCTTCATAGTATACTAACTGTCCATAGATGTTATAAATACTAACATAAAAAACTTGTGGTTTATGCAATAAGCCCGTGGTGAGCAGACTCGTGGTGAGCGTAGCCGAACCAGCAGAACCAAGGGAAATATTAAATTCTCCATGATTTGGATTTGGAAAAATTTTAAGTGAGTAAGAGCTAACTTGATTTTCTTCCAACCCAACGGTGAGCGTGTCATAATACAATTCAATCCTGGAATAATAACCCGTATCGGCTCCTATAGTATATACCTCATCTGCAGGAATATCGGATAAATTATTATCAAATACCAGGCGTCTTAGTGTAATTGCATTACCTTCAATATCAGTAATATATGCACCTGTGTGTATTGAATTATATACACTGTCTTCTAACATCCGCCCTCCCAAAACACCGATTATATCACCGGCAAGCACTGGTATATCTGTTGAAATGATGGAGGTATCATCAATATCATTCCAAAATCCTAAAGAATCAAAATCCTCGGAAACCTCGGATGTACTAGGGAAAACAGCCGGTGGAGCGACAAATCGCATTATCTCTATTGTCTGTGGATTCGTAGAAACATCTGCTGATAAACGCAATCCTGTTATCGTAAAACTCAGTGGAGCTACAAACCAATAACCACTAGTAACATCTTTAATAATTTCTGTCGAATCATGAGAGCCAATATCAAGGGGAATCAGATTTTGTGCCATGGTGATCACAGGTGAAATCACCGACAAAACAATAGTTAATCTTATATATTTAATAAATTTTAATTTCATTGTTATAATAATTTTGTTTTTAATAATCAACAAAGATAAAAATTGTTATTTTAATATAAAAAAATCAATTTGTAATTCAACAATTTAATCTTTGTATATTTGCTTTTTCTACTACAAATTTTCTTTTTTAAAATGAAAAATATCTTCTTTTTTATTCTGGTCGCAGGCATTTCTTTTACTTTCTCTGCCAGCGCTACCCATATAGTAGGAGGCGAAATATATTACAAATATCTTGGGAACGATAATTATGAAATAACTATGAAGTTATACAGAGATTGCTTTTACGGTGTGCCTGAATTACCTGATCCTGCTCTAATACAAGTATTTGATTCGGATGGAAATCCCATAGCAGGTTCTCCTTTTGATTTTAACCGGCTAACCTATGATTCTTTAGACCTCTCATATAGTAATATCTGTTTTATACCGCCCGGTGATATTTGTGTACAGGAAGCTATTTACAGAGATACACTTAATCTCCCCCCTATCGTTGGTGGATATCAGGTCTCATGGGATGAATGTTGCAGAAACCTCTCCATTACAAATATTGTCAATCCGGGTAGCGCTGGTAGTGCATTATATATAATAATATATCCTGATACTTTATTAATTCAACCTTCAGCTACAATTATATGGCTTGAGGATTTTACATTAGCCAATGGTACTGCCGTTGATGCCGGACTTACTGCCTGGAGCAGAACAACATCCGGCTCAGAAGATTGGGCGGAAGTAAGAAACAACCTATTTGAAGTGAAGGAAGCTGATGGCCAGGTAGTCTGGACTTCAGAATATATTGATATTTCAGCATACCCGGGGGGAGTTGATTTAAGCGCTGATCTGTCAGAAAGCGGAGGCCAGGGTGCTGATGATTATATAGAGATCTATTATAAACTGGATGCAGGAGGAGAAGTACTTTTCCCTAATAATGGCAGTTTCTGGGATGATTTCGGGAGCGCAACGGCTAACGCTACTCAACTATTAGGTGATAGTATTTCAATTATTGTAAAAATTGATAATGATGATGACACTCATTACCACCGGTTTGATAATGTAACTGTTTCCGAGTATGACCCTCCGATATGGCTTGAGGATTTTACATTAGCCGATGGCACTACCGTTGATGCAGGGCCTACTGGATGGAGTAGAACGCTTGCTGTCCCTGGACCTACAGATTGGTCTGAAGTGAGGTCTAACAGGTATGAAACAAGAGACATAGATGTTGGAGAAGTAGTTTGGACATCAGAATATATTAATATTTCCGCTTTCCCAGCAGGTGTCAGCTTAAGTATTGACCTTGACAACGATGGCAATTTGGAGGCAAATGCCGATACAATTAAAGTACTGTATAAATTAGATGCCGGAGGCGAAGTCCTGTTCTCTGAAAATGGAATGTTTGCCGGAAACTTCGCAGCTGCAACTGCTTATGCCAGAGGCCTTGCCGGTGACAGCGTTTCTGTAGTTGTCAGGATGAAAAACAGTGCTGACAACGAAATTTATTGGCTGGATAACCTCGCTGTTTTCAACTTTGTTCCACCAGACACTGTCGCTCTAGGCCCCAATAACAGTCCTTTATTTGATAATCTTCCCCCTGTATTTATCTGCTTTGGAGATAGTTTATTATTTGATCAATCAGCTACCGATCCTGATGGAGATTCACTTGTTTATTCATTGTCTACACCTTATGATGATGAGCCCGGTTCTCCTCCTTTTGATCTTATATCCTGGTTAGCACCATATACAGAAGCTAACCAAATTGATGGCACACTAACCATTGGCCCTCAAACCGGAGAGCTTTTCGTCTTGCCTTCGGCTATAGGTCAGTATCTCGTTGGTATTTCTGTTAAGGAATATAGAGATGATGTTTTGTTAAGTGAAAATAAAAGAGATTTCCAGTTTAATGTTGTTGCCTGTGATGTTGATCCCATTACAGCTTCTCCGTCTGACAATTACAGCTCTTGTGGTAGTACTACTATCTCATTTGTCAACGACAGTGCCGGTGCTGAAAGCTATTTCTGGGATTTTGGAATACCCGGAATAGATACTGATACCACTTCGGATGGAGCCCCTTCTTACACTTATCCAGATACGGGATCCTATACAGTTACGGTTATCACTAATCCGGGAACATTATGTGCCGATACCGGCTATGGAAGTATAAATATTGCCTCTGTAATAGCTGGCTTTAGCGCTACCGACTCTGTATGTATGAACACAGATATCACCTTTTCAGACACATCTATCGTATCCAATGATTCAATCACATCATGGGACTGGGATTTTGATAATGGAGATACTTCAACTGACCAGGATCCAACTTATGCTTTTCCTGATTCCGGCACTTTTAATGTGATCTTAATAATAGCTTCTGATTCGGGCTGTACAGATACGGCACAAAACACTATCTTTATCCAGAAGCAACCTGTTGCTGACGCAGGACTTGATCAACCTGTATGTGCTAATAATTCAGTTGTTACATTAGCTGGTTCAGCCACAATAGCATCAGGCGGGGGATGGATCACCGGTGGCAGCGGAGCTTTTGCCGATAGCTCTGATCTGAATACTACTTATACCCCCAGCCCGGCAGATACCGTAGCAGGTTCCGTTACCCTTCTTCTTATCACTACCGGCAATGGTTTATGTCCTGCAGATTCCAATGATATGACCGTAACCATTACTCCTGCACCTACCGTAGATGCAGGTACTGATCAAACTGTTTGTGCGGATACGGCAGGAGTACAACTTGACGGTTCTGCTACTGTTGCTACAGGAGGAGGATGGATATCAAGCGGCTCCGGGTCTTTTACACCGGATACCGCCACACTAAGTGCTACGTATGTCCCAAGTGATGCTGATACAGCTGCCGGATTTGTTACCCTAACATTAATATCAACCGGAAATGGAACATGTTTACCCGATAGTGACGTAATGAATATTATTATTACACCGGCACCTACCGTTGATCCCGGGCCAAATGATACTGTTTGTGCCAATGACCCTGATGTAACCCTTTCCGGTTCGATAACAACAGCAACCGGTGGTGTCTGGTCGGGTGGTGCCGGAACATATAACCCTGATGACATTACCCTTGGCGCCACATACACACCAAGTGTGGGTGAAATAGCTGCGGGTACGGTAACTCTGACATTGACCACCACCGGGAACGGGGATTGTAATTCGGTTTCTGATAGTATGACAATAACGATCACATCAGCCCCGACAGCCAATGCAGGGACAGACACATCAGTATGTGTCAATAATCCCGTGGTAACACTTTCAGGTGTTGTAACAATAGCAACCGGAGGAAGCTGGTCAAAAAGCGGAGACGGCTCATTTGGCAATCCCCTTTTGCTGAACACAACATACACTCCTGGTGCAGCAGACATTACAGCAGGAACAGTAACGTTAACCTTAACGACCACAGGCAATGGCAATTGCCTGGCAGTTACAGATGACATAATAATAACCATTACGTCAGCGCCAACAGCAGATGCAGGTTCAAATACAACAGTATGTGCAAATAATGCAGACGTAACCTTATCGGGATCGGTAACAGTAGCAACAGGTGGCGTATGGGCTACAGGAGGCGATGGTACATTTACAGATAGCAGTGATTTAGGTACCACATATACACCTGGTCCTGCAGATAAAACAGCAGGAACAGTAACATTGACCTTAATCGAGATAGAATAGCGGATTACTCCACCTATCCCCTCGCAGAACCGGACGTACAGGACTACCGTATCCGGTTCCTCTGTTTTACGTTTTGCTTTCAGTAGCTACAAATTTACACGTTCCAGTGGACAATTTTGGGGTAGGGTAATGGAAAATGTTTTAACAACATCTTATACCCTGCTATTGTATAACTATTATGCTGACTCCTGCGGTTGAGCCATTTAAACCACAGTGTAAAGGATTGCCGGTGTATTTTGGCGAGGAAAATAGAATTCCCCCGTATTCCATAATACTGATACAAGCCTCTTAGCTTTGAACATAGTAGTTGATACTGCTCTTTCAAACGCTTGTGTCGGTTATAGCGACAGCTATCAGCCAGTCTTTTTATGGACTTCTTTAGTCCTTTCTTGCTGGTTTTTCGCTTGATTATTAGATTCCCTTTTTGGCTCTTTGTCCAATAGTGCGTAAATCCTAAAAAATCCATTGTGCGTTCTTTACTTTTGTTCTCCGGCA
>JBDRNO010000039.1:0-5798 GCA_043811005.1 Bacteroidota bacterium
GATTCAATAACTGCTTATGCAAAAGACACGTTAGCAATTGGAAAAAATACAGGAACAATGTCAGCAGCTTCATGGGTAACATTAAAATATACGACTGCTGGCATTGATACAATTTATGCGCATGACGCAAAAGATGATACATTTCGAACTGCCATGTTGAGCATGGAGGAAATTAATAAATCAAGACCGACTGATAATGAGTATATCCTTTTTGATTTCGGCCAATCAACAACCGAGACACGAGCACAATTAATATTCTATTATACCTCTGGAGGCGGTGGCGCTTCTGGCAATATAGCAGGACGTTCCATGGGTAATATAATAAGATAAGCGACCGGACATGAACTTGATGCGGAACGATACCCGGGTAAAGTTATTAATGAAGTCTATCGGAAGGATTAACTATTATATCAATTAATAATTATTGGATAAAATGACATGGCGAAATATATTGTAACAGGCATAGCAGTTACCGGCACTCCTGGAAGCCCTCAAACTATCAATTATGGAGATTTAGTTGATATTGATGGAAATGCAGTACCGGCTACTCTTTCCGGCACTGTTTCAATAGATATAATCTATAAAAGCAAAGATACTGATGTATATGTTACGGAAATCGCTGGCGCAACCTCATTTAAAATAGCCCGTTCTAATATTGGTGATATTTCGGCAGGTTTAACTATTGGTGTTGTAATTGAGTCTATTGTATCAAGCGCAGAACTCACGTATCAGACATATAAAGTATTGAATGTCAGTATTACAGGCACTCCTGCCAGTCCACAAACGATAAATTATTCAGACCTAACTCCCGAAGATGGAGCAGTATTCCCATCTGCTTTTGATAGTAATCCTACAATTAGAGTTATTTACAAAAATAAAGATTGTGGAGTGGGATTCCCTGCCATAGCAGGACTATCTTCGTTTACTGTGTACCGTTCTAATTATGGTGATATATCCGGTTCACTGATAGTTGGTTTGGAAATCAGCGGTGGAGTAATTGCCGCACTTGGCAATCAGCTTCCCCTCCAATATATGATTGACCTTATGGGTATATATATTGAAGATATTTACCACGAACGAGCCAAGAGACCGCTTAAATGCCAGATACTTAACTTTGCTCAATATTATTTACTTAATAGAATTATGGATAAAGAGGCATATCACCTGATTCCTTCCCTTGTTGAATATCAGGCGAATTTAACATTGACATCCGCAACCTATGCACTTTCCTCATTAGCGTATTCAATATATAATAATGCAAATGGCATTACTCTGCTCAAAGTAACAGGCGCTACCGGAAAACCTATTATTCGTATATCGAGGTCAGAATATGCAACATTATTAATGAATAATTATACGTTTTATAACGATAAACCCCTTTATTATGATTATAATAATATACTCTATATTTTACCAACCACATTGGGTCAGAATATAGATATTTATTATGTTCGTAAACCACAAAAAATGTCATTGGGCGCAACAGTGGAACAGAATATTGATTGTGAAATTGAGGCGGAATTCCATGAAATGATTGTGGGATTAGCCTGTAAACAATTCATTGATGTGCCCTCTGCAAGAATCGCCTATGAATCGGCAGTGGCATTACTTGATAGTATGATTGAGAATACCAGAAGAAGTGATTTAACTAAATTCCCGCAATACTTTAATCCGGTAATAGATGTGGGAAATTATGGAAGTCGATTTAATATTTTAAGAGGATATTAATGATTCGTATTATTACATATATCTTTGTGTTTATACTAACATTTAGTAATATGTATGCACAGGGCACAAACAGGATAATTATATCAGATTTCAAAGGATTGATGACGAATGCTGATCCTTATGATATTGGAAATGAATACCTGCTCATATCCAATAATGCAAGATGTTATAATGGCAGAATCATAAAAGATTTTGTTCCTTTTGTGAATTCGGATTATGGTAATCTTGGACAAAATATATCTGGTTTATTCACTTTTATTAATGCTAAACTTTCAAATAATTTTCTCTATACGGCTCCTGTGGTAAATTCTAATTCAGTAATGACAGTTTGGACGTGGATTAGTGGGAGTGCATCCGATATTATTGCACAGTCTCAAATAGATTCGGATCAAGTGGCTCATGTATATCAATCACAAAATACATTTAATCCGATAATTCAAATCCGTGATGAAATACGGTATCTCCCTGGACGTGCCAATTATCCAAACAGCCATAAGGCACAGGGCTTAATCATTCAATACATTGATAGGGACTATTTCGATAGTACATATACCCCAAAAGGGCAATTCTGGACAAATGCAACTAATATTGATAAACCAACATTGGTCGCAGTTTTGGATAGTATCCCCGGAGGAGACCTTCCTGCGGGTAAGTATTATTATGCCTTTTCATATATCTACGATGGCATTCAGGAATCTCTATTATCCAACCCGGTGGGTATTACACTATTAGACAGTAATTGGGTAAAATGTCAATTCAGTATTGATACAACAAAGAATAATAAGCGTATCACAGCAATAAAGGTGTACCGCAGCAACAAACAATATGTAAACTTTGACCATATCCATACCATTGATTTGACCCGCAGTCCAAGTGAAATCATTAGACTGGACAGTCTTGCTTATTATGGAAAGCATGATGTATTGGCAACCGGTGCTTCAGATGCTCTTATTTTTAATGTTAATAAATATGTGTTTAAAAATATCGGCGGAGTTTTAACCGATTCCGTAGTAGTGGATTCTGGAATCATCGGCACTGGCACAGGAACGTATGGACACAGGATATTTCCAGTATCTGCGTCAACATCAACATATAAGCATTTCTGGAATAAGTCATGGCAGTTGTGGCAATCGGATTATGGTGCTGGAACATGGACAAAAATTGATTCTGGTACATCCGGTTTCTATTGGGGCAACGATCTAATGTTTGCAAAGTTTAATGCCGCTGATTCTGTGAAATATCATAATCTTGACCCTGTGGGCGCATTAATGCAATTCAATGGCAGGGGTGATTCCCTGAAAGTTATTGTTGATGGCGCAGACCTACGGGTATTCAAATATGATACTTCCGGCGGACTGCTTGCCACAGCAAAAGAAGAAAATGTACCATTTACGATAATGTTTCCCGATAGGGGACTTTATTACTGGACTCGAAGTGGTATAACTGCTACCTGTAAATTCTTTGATGCCGGATTGGTAGCAGGAGCCGCTCACCCCCTCGAAGGCGAAGTTAGCATTGATGTCAACGGTAAGTATGCAGTTATGGCACAAGACCGCTTATGGCAGGCAAATCTCTATCTTGCGCCAGCATCTCCCGATTCTGAACGCCATGAAGATTGGGTATCGTATTCTGAACTTGGGCAATATGACGTAACTCCAGTATCCAATGTGATTCGAATATCAGATTATTATGGCGGGGAAATTACCGGTATTACCATTCTTATGGGCAATCCGGTTATTTTAAAACGGCAATCTATTCAAATGATAAATGCTCGGAGCGACCCTGCAAATCCCGAAAATTGGGAAATTATTCAAGCTGTTCATAACATTGGCAACGTTGCTCCGCAGGGATATATCAATGTACTCGGAACACTTTATGTATGCGCCTATGATGGTATTTATGGTATACGACCGAATAATCTTGCTCCTTATGAATCGACACCAGTAATAAACTTCCGTATTAGTGAACCAATAAATAATATCTATCTTGCTTATGCCGATAGCAACAAGGCAAAGATTAAAGTTGGCTATGACCAAACATTTGGGGGAATTATGGTATTCAATGCCGGATAGCACAAATTATCTCTATAATATAAATGACCAATCATGGCGGCAAATGGTTACACCGTCCGATTGGACACCGCCATTATTATTTCCAATTTTAGTCTTTGCTCAGGATGAAAATGCAAATCTTATCCTTTATGCTAACACATTAAAGAGATTATGGAATATTCATGTAGCTAATGCATCATTGGCAATTAAAACTAAAATCTTTACACTTGACCTTGAAATACCGAAAATTATACGCAATATTTTTGTAAAATATAAATCGGCAACGGATACGCTTTCTCTTAATACCTATCAAGATAATCTCAGCACCGTAAAACGGGATTCCTTGACAATATCCAGTTACCGAACCATAGCAAGAGTCCCAATTAATATGCGGGCAAAACAAACAATGGTTGAGATAACGTCACCAAACTCACTCAATGATGTCGAAATAGACGAAATTATAATTGAATATGATAAATAGGTGCATTTATGAACACTCTTCAAATGGATACTAATTTACTTTACCGGTTAAGAGATATTTCGCAGACCGGTTCTTTTCCCGCAGCATTGCGCTTACAGACATTAAATAACGCTCAGTTAGCTTTAGCCAATATTCTTGATGTTAGCTACCTGACAGAACTTGGATACCTGAAGACATCAGTGGCATTATCATCTGGTGTTGTAGCTTTGACAAGCGCCAATCTCACTAAAGATTTACTTAGGGGAAAAGAAGGAATCCTCAGTATTAAGAATACTACAACCGGACTATATCTTAATCCAATGGAAAATGCTGCCGAAGAAGATAATCTTTATACTAAAGGTCAGAATCAATGTAATAAATATGATATTCGTGATAATAAATTATATGTATTTCCAACATCCATTACATCAGTGGATATACTTTTTCTACAAGTGCCTGATGACATGACAATTGATGCCTCAGTATATCCTTCAATCAATGAAGCATTTCATGTTCTTATTATTGACCTTGCAGAAGCCGAATGCTGGAGCGCAGATGGCAAATTTAACCAACAGCGCGCAGCTTATCTCAAAGCAATGGATGAAATTAATGAATTGAATGCACCATTTAAAGATAAGGAATGGAGGAAAACGAAATGGCGTTACTTGCAGCCGCAATACCTGCCGGGATTTCAGCCATCGGCTCAGGAATAAATTATTTAGCCAGACGGAAAAAGCGGACACCGACTTTTGCCAGTACAGAATATGGAAAATATTTACGACAGCTTGCAGAACAGGGAATTTATAATCCTGCTTTAAGACAGACAATGATAGCGGGAGCAGGTAGACAATCTGGCAATATTGCCTCACAGCGGATTGCAAAATCGAAAGGGTATCTTGCCTCACGTGGTATGGGCAATAGTGTAGCCGGAGCCAGATTGCTTGCACAGCCAGGAATTGAACGCCAGCGGGGTATACAGGATTATGAGCAGAATTTGATGATAAAGAATGAAATGTCAAAGCAACAGGCACGACAACAACTCGCACAAGGAATCACGGGCGCAGAAGATATACGCAGACAGGAAGGAAAAGAAGATATAAGTCAATTAATAGGCGGAATTACGGGAGCAGTCGGGCAGGGAGTGGGCAATTATATGCAGTTAAAACAATTGGAAGACTTAAAGAGTTATCGTGAAGGAATGGCGGAAGCGGCAATGGCAAGGGCAAAGGCCGGAAGTGATATTCCAATGCCAAGATATGATGCACCTGATTCTGATTGGTTAACGTGGGGTAAAGAAATGGGATATGAACCAGAAGAAACTCTAATATTCAGAGATGAATATTTGATGGATTTTTTAAAAAGAAAAGCGCATGGGAGATAACTATGCCAAAAAAACCTAAAATTTGGACAGATGAAGAACGTGCTATGTTTCGTGCAGCTTATGGTAGAGACCCATATGAGGGTAATGCAACACAGGAAAAGGTACAACTTCCCACTGCTGCAAGCAATTATGCTAATGCAATTAAAAGAACATATGTTGATTCAGTGGGAACACCAGC
>JBDRNO010000040.1:0-22622 GCA_043811005.1 Bacteroidota bacterium
AAAGAGGAGCCGGTAGTAGTTGAAGAGCCTGTTGTTGAGGAAGAAGTGATCAAAGAGGAGCCGGTAGTAGTTGAAGAGCCTGTTGTTGAGGAAGAAGTGATCAAAGAGGAGCCGGTAGTAGTTGAAGAGCCTGTTGTTGAAAAAGTTGAAAAGAAAGAGTTCGAAAATCTATTATTTGATTTCGATAAATCAACTCTTCGCTCAAAAAGCAATAAAGAGCTTGAACAAATTTATAAATACTTACGTGAAAACAAAAGTGTGGAAATGGAAATTGGAGGACATGCCGATTGGATCGGAACCGATAAATACAATATGGTTCTTTCTGAAAGAAGGTCAAGAGCGGCAGCAAATTACATAGTCAATAAAGGAATCCCGGAAAATCAGCTCAATCTTTATGCTTTTGGGGAATCACAACCTGTTGCACCTAATTCAAAAGCAGATGGTACTGATGATCCAAAAGGGAGACAATTGAACAGAAGAGTGGAATTTTCAACAACAGGCGATATATCTAAAAGCAAAAAAGGTGTCGCTATCAGGATATCAAAAAAAGCAATTACAATAGAAGAAGAAACGGTTTCCAGCGGGATCATTTACAAAGTGCAGGTTGCTGCCTATCGCCATCCTGAAAATTACAAAAACGATCACCTTGCAGACCTGGGTAAACTTGATGCTCTTTCGGTCGACAATATTACAAGATTTACTATCGGACAATTTAATTCACTTAAAGAAGCAAGACAATTTAAAAAAACTATTATTGAAAAAGGCACGAAAGATGCATTTATTACCGCTGAAGTTGATGGAGAGAGAAAATACCTGTGCGAATTAAACGGTAAGTATAAACCGAAAAAACATGCTTCAGCGGATAATCCTAAAAAAACACCTTCCTCCAATAAAGAGGTCTCCGCATCAGCAATAGCTGCTTACAAAAAAATACTCAAACAATATGGCAACCAATCTATTGATGGGCTTGTTTTTAAAGTGCAGGTAGCTGCTTACCAGTACGCTGAGAATTACAAAAGCGAACATTTAGCTGATATGGGTAAAATTGAAACAAAAAAGCTAACTGATGAAATCACGAGATTTACCATAGGGATTTTTAAAACTTTGAATGAAGCTGAAGGTTACAAACAAAAAATTTTAGAAAAAGGCGTTTATGATGCTTTTGTCTCAGCAGATTACAATGGTAAGAGAATACTTGTAAAAGAATTGATCGCCAATAATTTTTATGTTCTGTAATTTAATTGGTATCGGAATTTCAATATCTTTACCCTTTATTCATAGGCAAATACCTTCAAAATAATCAAATCGAGTGAGAAGAAAAACTACAATATTAAGAGTGCCGATCAGTGCCAGCCAAAGGCTGGTCAGCCTCTGGCTGATAATCTTATTAAATCTGTGTAATCTGTGTTTCTCCCAGGACACAAAAACAAAGGGATTTGAACAGACATTTGTTTTAACCAAAGGTGAAGACAGCCTATTGTTGGAAGCCGACATATATTTTGAGAATAAAAATTACTTAGGCGCCCTTCCCTATTATGTAAAGTTATATCAACTATATCCAGGAGTACCGGAATATATCCTCTCAGCAGGTATCTGTTATCTGTACAAAACTGACGAAAAAGACAAATCCGTTGAATTACTTGAAAAAATCCTGGAAATAGATCCAAAAACCGAGGACTTGAACTTTTACCTCGGAAGAGCGTATCATTTAAACTATCGCTTCGATGATGCAATACAATATTTAAATAAGGCATTAACAAAGAAAAAAATATCAGATGAGAGAAAAAAATTCACAGAACGATTAATAGAAAACTGCAAACATGGGGTAAAATTAGTTGAAAAACCATTGGATATTCAAATTGAAAACATCGGACGTCCGGTCAACACAAAAGGATCTGAATATGCTCCTGTGATCTCTTGTGATGAATCAGTTCTCATATTTACTTATGTAGGTAAAAAAAGCATAGGGGGATTGCAGGATGAATATGGCAAGCCAGATACAAAAGGCAAGTATTGTGAGGATATCCTTATCTCTTACAAGTTTGGAGACAGTTGGCTGGAACCTGAAAGCATGGGCAAAAACATAAATTCTCCCGGGCATGATGCATGTATAGCCCTGTCAGCAGACGGACAAAAATTATTTGTATATAAAGACACGGAAAAAGGGTCGGGTGATATTTTCATCAGCGAGTTAGACGGCAATATCTGGATAACGCCACTAAGATTAAATATCAATATTAATTCAACCGAATGGGAAGGCAGCGCCAGTTTATCCGCTGACGAAAAAACGCTGTATTTCTCAAGCGAAAGATCCGGAGGATATGGTGGAAGGGACCTTTATAAATCCACAAAAAGAGATGATGGTATATGGGATATTGCTGTGAACCTGGGACCTAAGATCAACTCTCCCTACAACGAAGATGCACCGTTTATTCATCCCGATGGGAAAACCTTATATTTCAGCTCAGAGGGACATAACAGTATGGGCGGGTATGATATTTTTATCACCGAACTTACATCCAAAGGTGGAACCGGTTCTGACGGACAAGTTAATGACATCTGGTCAATTCCTGTGAACATAGGATATCCTATTAATACAACAGATGAAGATAAGTATTACGTTGTTTCTGCAAATGGGGAAAGAGGATATTACTCTTCAGGGCAATCCGGGGGTTATGGACAACAGGATATCTATATAGTTTACCTTGGTGAATCTGCCAAAGAACATGCTTTGATCCTGGTCAAAGGAGAAATCACTGCTAATGATGATCCCGCTGAAGCTAAAATAGATGTAACGTATGCCGCCACCGGTAAGTCATCGGAAATTAAGGGCGAATCACAGGGAATATATAAATCTAATGCTGTTACTGGAAACTATCTCATAAACCTTCCTTCAGGAAATAATTATAATATAACTTATGATGTGGAGGGCTTTCCTAAACACATCGAAAATGTTGATGCTACTGAGATAGACACATTCAAAACAATAGTAATTGATGTGAGATTGTATTCCGATGGTTATGTACCTCAATTAAATATTGACGGTAATGTACTGTATAGTGAATTTCCTTTACGACCGATAGCCGATTTAACAATATTTATACGTGCCAACAAAGATGGGTCAGTAACACATAAAGCGATCACTGATAAAAGAGGGTATTTTAGATTTATTAACTTACCTTCAGAACAAAGCTTTTTTCTATCCCTCGATGAACATGACCCCGATCTGATCGCTTATTCAAACCCTATTATTACCGGACACGTCATGTCTGACGGAAAGCCAAAACAAGGAGTGGGAATAAATGAAGTAAAGACAAAAGAAAACGGGTCTTTTCGGCTTGAAATTGAAGCTGATAAATTTTTACACACAACACTCCCAACTGATAAGGCATCATTAGATACTATTGATTTTTCAGATCCTGAAATATTCCTGGAAGTATTAGACAGATATGGCGACAGGTCGGCAGAAGACCTTGTCTTTAAAATTCAGATAGGCGCTTATTTTAAACCTGAAAATTTTGATTACAGTAATGTAACCGATCTTGGGAAAGCAGACATCCAACTCCTTGAAGATGGGATAACAAGATTTACTATGGGAGAATTCAAAACGTTAAAAGAAGCTGAAAAGTTCAGACAAAAAACCATTCGAAGAGGTATTTTGGATTCATTTATCCTTATTTTTTATAAAGGAGAAAGGAAACTCTTTGCAGAAGTAATTTCCAGTGATTTCTATGCATCCTCTTCTAAATAGACCTCTAAAAAACTTTGCTTCTTTAATTTACAGTATCGGAATTTCAATATTTTTAATTCATTATCAACAAATTAAAACTGAATACACAAAATGTAAATAGTTGCTTCGAAATACGAAAATATACGAAACTACGAATTACGAAAGTTGAACTAATATATCAAACCATGTCTCTAACTCCAATAACTGCTTTTTTTCGTATTTTCGTACACATTTCGTATTTCGCAGAGAATAAAACGACTACTTTTTAATAAATTTGCGAAGTTATGTTCTTTATATTTCGAGTTCGTTCAAATAACAATCTGTAAGAACAAATTCTATGAATATTAAACTTCTATTACTAAAATCAATCTGTTTTATTGCGATTTTGCTTCTTTCAGGCATCTGTTTGGGTTTCCCCCAGGTTGAAAATCAAACTACCCGGTCTGCAGAGGATACTACCGGGATTATATTAAGTAAAAAGGAGTTCTATAAAGAAGCAAACAACCATTTAAAGAAAAAAAATTATTTAGCTGCCCTACCTTTCTATTTAACGTTGATCCGACAATATCCCGGGATAATAGAATATAAATATAAAGCGGGTATATGCTACCTTTATAAAAGCGATGAAAAGCAAAAATCCATTGAATATCTCGAACATGTACTGGAAAAAGAGCCGAAAACCAAAGACCTGTATTTTTACCTCGGAAGTGCATATCATGTTAATTACCAGTTTGATAAAGCAATTGAATATTTTAATAAAACTTTAAACAATAAAAAGTTATCAAACGATAGAAAAAAATTTACTGAAAGATTGATAAATAACTGTGAGAGCGGAAAAAATTTGATTAAGAATCCATTGGATGTTTATATAGAAAATATCGGGCCTCCGATCAACACAGAGGGTTCGGAATATGTCCCTGTGATCTCAGCAGATGAATCTGTGTTGATCTATACCTATAAGGGCGAAAAAAGCACGGGTGGTTTACGGGATAAATATGGAAGAGCCAACCCCAAGGGCTGGTATTACGAGGATATTTATGTATCTTACAAATTAAGCGACAGTTGGTTAGAACCGGAAAAAAACGAATTATTCTACGCTACTATCTTTGACAACCGCATTGGGGAAAACATTAATACTACCGGGCATGATGCAAGCATTGCAATATCCGCTGACGGGCAAAAGCTATTTATATATAAAGATACTGATCTGGGTTTGGGAGATATTTATATTAGCGAATTGGATGGTAATATCTGGACTTATCCTTTAAAACTCAACGTCAATATCAACTCAAAATACTGGGAAGGAAGTGTAAGCTTATCTGCTGATGAGAATATCATTTATTTTTCGAGTGAAAAGCCGGGAGGTTATGGCGGCAAAGATATATATATATCATATAAAAGAGATGACGGCATCTGGGGTCAAGCTGTAAATATTGGTTCTGTCATTAATACTCCATACGATGATGACGCTCCCTTTATCCATCCTGACGGAAAGACATTATACTTCAGCTCAAAGGGACATAACAGCATGGGGGGGGTCGATATCTTTTATTCCGTATTTGTTGACGATAGCACATGGTCAATACCCCAAAATATAGGATATCCCATTAATACTACTTCGGACGATATTTATTATGTCGTATCTGCAAATGGTAAAAGAGGTTACTATTCCTCAGGAAGATTGGGCGGTTATGGGCAACAGGATATTTACATAGTACATCTTGGAAAATCTGCCAAACAACATGCAATGATATTGGTTAAGGGAAAAGTCACTGCTAATGATGAATTTGTGGAAGCTATAATAAAAGTAACAGACACAAATAATGATGAATCCCCAGATTTACCCGGTGGAATTCACGAAGGGAACATTCCACTGGAAGAATACACACCAGATCAAGTTATTCAGACATGCAAATCTAATCATGCCACGGGGAATTACATCATTGGTCTTCCTAACGGGAAAAATTATAATTTAACTTTCAATGTCGAGGGATTTAATCCTTATGTTGAAAATATTAACGTTGCCGGGATCGACACTTTCATGGAAATGGTGATAGATGTTAGATTATATTCTGATGACTATATACCTCAGTTAAATATAGAAGGTAATGTTTTGTATAGTGAGAAGCCAGCCATGTCGGTAAATGATGTTACAATTTTTATTGCAAATGATGATCGATCAACATTTAAGAAAACTGTCACTGATAAAAAGGGGTATTTCAAATTTGTCAATTTACCTCCCGAACAAAACTACATCATTACTCTTGATGAAGATGATCCCGACCTGATAGTTGATGCAAACACGGTCATCATAGGGCGCATATTACATGCCGGGAAACCAAAAGAGGGAGTGCCCATAAATAAAATAATGACAAAAGAAGACGGAGGTTTCCGGCTTGAAAGCAGTGATGCTTCACGACAAAGCAGTGACATCAAGGAATTGGAATATACCAGTCTTCCAAATGATATCGCAGGATTAGATACCTTGTATCTCTCTTCCCCGGAAATGTATAAAGAAGTGCTGAAAAGATATGGTGACAGAACAGCCGATGAACTTGTCTTTAAAATTCAGATCGCTGCTTATTATTCACCTAAAAACTTCGATTTCAGCAGCTTGACCGGCCTCGGAGAAGTGGAAACTCAACTCCTCGATGACGGGATCACGAGGTTCACAATGGGAAAATTCAAAACCATGAACAAAGCCGAGGAATTTAAGCACAAAATAATACAAAGAGACATTGTTGATGCATTTACCCTAATATTTTACAATGGGGAAAGAAAATATTTATCAGATGTAATTGCCAATGACTTTTATGCAGACTAAAATAGATTTGGCAGGAAAGTAAATAATAATTAGTTTTACTGTGTTTAAGAACATAACTTGGCAAATTGATTAACCCGCCAGCTGGCGGATACCAATAATTACACTAATTTTAACTGAAAATGAAAGAAAAGATCACATGCTTGATTGCATTTATTATCCTAATGGGGATTAATTTGGGTTTCACCCAGGATAAACCGGTCAAATACTTTAAACAGGATTTGACAACGATCAAAGAGGAAGAAAAACTCCAGAGCTTTGCTGATTTTTACTTTGAAATGAAAGATTATTTAAATGCCCTGCCTTTATACGTTAAATTGGATCAGCGTTATCCGGGAAGACTCGAATTTCTGTACAAAGCCGGTATTTGTTACTTGCATAAGCCAGTTGAGAGAGAAAAATCCATTAAATATCTTGAAAAGGTAATGAAAATGGAACCAAAAACCAAAGATTTGCCTTTTTATCTCGGAAGGGCAAATCATATTAACTATCACTTTGACAAAGCTATTGACTATTATGATTTTGCTTTAAATAATGAAAATTTGGCTGCCCCTGATAAAATTTTAATAAAGCGGCTAATTGAAAACTGCAAGAACGGAAAAAATTTAATTAAAAATCAACTGGATGTCAGGATTGAAAACATTGGTCATCCGGTTAACACAGAGGATTGTGAATACTTCCCGGTCATCCCATCTGATGAATCTTTCATGATCTTTACATATTCAGGTAAAAAAAGCACAGGGGGATTACAGGAAGAATTTGGTCAAAGCATGTATTTTGAAGATATCCTAATATCCCGGAAATCAGGAAATAACTGGTTGGAACCCGTAAGTATTGGAGAAAACATAAATACACCCGGGAGTGAATCCTGTATTTCACTTTCTGCTGACGGGAAAAAACTTTTTATATATAAATTCACCGAAGACGCATCTGGAGAAATTTTTCTTAGCAAATTAGAGAATAATATATGGTCATCACCAGAGAGACTGAAGGGTGATGTTAATTCTTTATATTGGGAAGGTGGTGCAAGCATATCTGCTGATGGAAAAACATTGTATTTTACCAGTGAAAGACCCGGTGGTTATGGTGGTGCCGATATCTATAATTCCACAATTACAAGTGACGGTAGTTGGGGAAAGGCGGTAAATTTAGGGCCTGTCATAAATACCCAATATAACGATGAATCCCCTTTTATTCATTCTGACGGCAAAACACTGTATTTCAGCTCAGAAGGGCACAGCAGTATGGGTAAATATGATATTTTTTACACAACACTTCAGGACGATGGCACATGGACAATACCTGAAAACATTGGCTATCCCATTAATTCAACTGATAACGACAGGCATTACATTGTTTCAACTGATGGGAAAAGAGGATACTATTTCTCGGAAAAAACAGACGGTTACGGACAACCGGATATCTATATAGTATATCTTGATCAACCCGCAAAGAAAAAGGAAGAGATAAAGAAAGAAAAAGAGAAAGAAAAATTAGCAGTTAAAGATGCCCATATTGCAAAAACAGAAATCCAAAAGGAAAAACCTGCAGGAGGAGAAAAGTTAACTGAAGATGTTGTTACTCAACTAAATATCACAGGAAAGATCCTATTTGACGAGCAGCCAGGCAAGCCGGCACCCGGCACAAAAATTTTCATTACCGACAAAAGCACATCAGTTACTAATCAAACGGTCACTGATAAAAACGGGAATTTCAGTTTTAAGAAACTTCCTGGTAGCCAGAATTATGACATAACACTGCTTCTTGATAAAAATTTAACAATCAGTAAACAAGAAATACCCGGAGAGAAGCAAAAAGAAGAGGTGAAACCAACTGCTAAAACAGGAACTCCTGATAAGACCAAAACAACCACACCTCCAAAGGAATCATCACGAACTGTTGGAAAAGGAATAAAGACAAAACCTGTAATAATTAAGGAAAATCCCGCAGATGCAGGTAGTATAACGCTGGATCAGGCGATTATTTGCCGCTCTGTCGAAAACCTCACTCCGGTAAATGAAGGGACTGACTTCCCGAGCAATACCGGGCGCCTTTATCTCTTTACTAACGTTACGCTTGACGCAGGTGTGAGTTCATCTGTATATCATGCCTGGTATTACGGCAACCAGGAGATGGGAAAAGTAAAGCTTGAGGTAGCAGGACCCCATTGGAGAACCTACAGTTATAAAACAATTAATCCTTCCTCAACAGGAGATTGGCGTGTTGACGTAACCACGGATGACAACAAGGTCATAAAGAGTGTTTCTTTCCAAATCAAATAGCGATGGGAGATGGACGTTGGATCCCACCTTCGCTTCTGTGGGTAATATTACGGATTGTTGATGACTTTACAGGTATTTTCCTGATTTATACCTGTTGGAAACAGGTTCGCAAATTTTTTCTGCCATAATTATTTGCATCCCAGTTAATTTACTTTATGAATTTTAAGAAAATAAAATAGCGAAGAGCCGAAAAAAATTTACTAATTGATTTTTAAATGAATTACACAAAAAATATATTACTTTTGCACGAGAAATTCCGGTATTATTAATTAATAAATATTAACGAATTACTATACAATGGCAAATAACAAGTCGGCAATAAAGAGGATCAGGACCAGCAATGAAAAAAGATTGAGAAACAGATACTTGGCAAAAACCACCCGCAACGCAGTTGATAAGCTCAGGAACATTAATAATAAAAAAGAAGCGGAAGAGTTACTCCCTAAAGTAATCTCATTATTGGATAAAACGGCAAAAAAAAATATTATCCATAAAAATAAAACGGCTAACCTGAAAGGCAAGTTAGCTAGTCACGTAAATAGTTTATAATTTTATTGTTTCTAAATAATAAAATATCCTAACCCTGCATCACAACCAGTTGAGATGCAGGGTTTTTTTTATATAGAACATAACAGAGGAATTTTATTGAAAAGTAATTAGTGGCTAAATATTAAAATTCCGATACAATAAAATATATCGACACTCATAAATGAAGGAATATCAAAGCAATTTAACCATAAAATCATGGGCAGAGGAAGACAGGCCCAGGGAAAAGCTCTTGCTTAAAGGCAAAAGTGCGCTTAGTGATGTTGAACTTATTGCTATCCTTATCCGTATGGGCAGCAAAAATGAATCGGCTGTTGATGTCGCAAAAAAAATTTTTAAAAGTGTTGATAATAATTTAGGAGAGCTCAGTAAGCTGTCGGTTAGGGAACTGATAAATCAATTTAAAGGTATTGGTGAGGCAAAAGCGATAAGCATAGTAGCTGCCCTGGAATTAGGAAGAAGAAGGCGGGAAGAAGAAGGGTTGAAACGCGAAACGATCACTTCCAGTGCCGACATTTTTGAAATAATGCAACCAAAAATTGCCGATGAAAAGCATGAAGAGTTCTGGGTGCTTTTATTAAACAAAGCTAACAAAATTCTAGTCAAACAGGATATTAGCAAAGGAGGGGTTAGCGGTACCGTTGCCGACCCAAAAATCATATTTAAGCTTGCTCTCGAAAATTTGGCATCCTCAATTATTTTATGCCATAATCATCCTTCTGGAAATTTAAAACCCAGTGAACAAGATATACAACTCACAAAAAAACTTAAAAAATCAGGCGAAGTAATGGATATCCCGGTTATTGATCATATTATAATAACTGATAGCGGGTATTATAGCTTTGCGGATGAAGGAATATTGTGAAGATGACACCCGTGAGGGTGGGATGATGGTTGAATGACGATATGGTTATATGGTTGGATTGTTCGATTGTTCAATTGTTTAATTGTTCTTTATTTTGTTGAATATAAATTTGTTATTGGATGTTAGATGTTGTTGCGGTGATAATTAAAAAATATGAGATGAGTTACAATTTTATCGAATCAGTAAAAAAAGGAACATATAAATCCTAAATAAAATATTGTGATCAAGATTTTAACGATAATAGGAGCAAGGCCTCAGATAATCAAAGCTGCTGCATTGAGCAGGGCAATAAGGGACAAGTATAGCGAAAAGATCAAGGAAGTTATTCTGCATACAGGTCAGCACTATGATGAGAATATGTCAAAAATATTTTTTGATGAACTGCAAATTCCACAACCTGATTACAACCTGAACGTAGGTTCAAATTCTCATGCAAAACAAACTGCAGCGATGATCGAAGGTATTGAAAAAATTACGCTTGCAGAAAAACCACATTGTTTGGTCGTGTATGGCGACACAAATTCAACAATGGCTGTTGCTGTTGCCGCTTCAAAGATACATTTCCCCATTGTTCATATTGAAGCAGGGCTGCGCTCATTTAATAAAACCATGCCTGAGGAGATAAACCGGATAATGTGCGATCACGTTTCAACATTGCTCTTTTCCCCTACAAAAACCGGTATTAACAACCTGGTTGCCGAAGGATTTAAAAAAGACAATAAACCGCCATATAATTCAGACAATCCCAAAATATATCATTGCGGAGATGTTATGTATGATAATAGCATACATTTCTCTGAATTTGCTCTTAAAAATACCTCAATACTAAAGGATAACGATCTTGATCCTGGGAATTTTATCCTTGTAACCATTCACCGCGATAACAATACAGACAATAAGGAACGTTTGTATTCCCTGTTCAATGCCCTTAATAAGATCTCAAAACAAGACAATATTCAGATCATACTGCCATTGCATCCCCGCACAACCAGGATATTAAAAAAGAACTTAACTGCAGAACTTTATGATACAATTGAAAATAACACCTTACTCAATATTATACCTGCTGTTTCTTATCTTAACATGATCGTATTGGAACATCACTCTAAATTAATATTGACCGATTCTGGAGGGGTTCAAAAAGAAGCTTATTTCTTTAAAAAACCATGTATTATCTTACGTAAGGAAACAGAATGGCTTGAATTGGTCTGGAACGGCAATGCTATCATAACTGATGCTGATGAAACCCGTATCCTGAAAGCTTACAATTTGTTAAAATCTAAAACTGACTTCACTTATCCTCCAATATTTGGCGATGGTAAAGCAGCGGAATTTATTTGTGAGGAGATAATAAAACATATATAATTAGTGTCTGTCCATAATGTTATAAAAATAGTAAAAAGTCCCATCCTGAAACAAGTTCAGGATCAAATTACAAATCTCAAATTACAAAAAGGGGATAAAAAGAAGTAATAGGGTAGATAATTTGTTGAGGATAGAGGCAAGGATGCGTTTTAATTCAGATCCCTCTTTAACCAACTGTTGGCATTTCCCTGTATCGCCCTGTTTGAGACGTAGAAAAGCCATGAGGAAAAAATGAGATTCTCGTATTTCCTTTAGAGATATGCTCATTTTCGTTTTTTGAGATTTGAGATTTGGGATTTGAAATTTCCATTTTTGAAAAAATCTTTGACTTTATAGACGGACACTAATTAAGATCACAGGTACAAAAAGACAATATTTTCCTTCACCTCTTCCACCTGAAACTCTCAATAAAATAAAATATGTCTTCCCTGATAAAATTAATGACCGGTGCCAATGAGTCATTGCGCGGAGAAACATTGAAATACAATGCTCCTCTCAAGAAATGATTGGTACTGTCGGTTAAAAAAAACTGAACCGAAGAAGCTGTGCTAATACCTTCGATGTTATACAGCAAACCATGTACTCTTGCACTATCTCCTTTTATCAATGTCTCATCGATTGCTTCTGCTTTGATGGTATGTTTATAAGCGAGTTTCCGGGAGTCTTCAAGGTATTTCTCTAAATCATTATTTAATGCAAAATAACTCAGATGGAGCCTGCCTTTGAATTCAGGATAGTCAATGTTCATCCAGCAAGGCATTGTGGACACACCAACATGAGGAGTGATCATGGCATAAGTAGGATATTCAAATAAAAAAGGGCAATCGGAATTGTATTCAATGTAAGTTTTTTGAGGAAGGTCTATCCTGAAAAAACCTCTTGGCTTAGGCACATAATCACCTCCGCAAGAAGTAAGAAAACAGGCAGTTGCACTAAGCAGGATATTATAAACAAGAATATGTGTAAATCGCTTTCTTAATATCATGCTATTACTCCGTAAAGTTTTGTTTGTAGACCACTAAGTTTGGATAAAATACAAATATATGTATTTTTGCAATAATGGAATTTCTCAGCGCACAAAACATTACCAAGCAATTTTCCAATCACAGGGCATTGGATGAAGTGAGCATCAATGTGCCCGAAAAAAGCATTTTCGGTTTGCTCGGTCCAAACGGTGCCGGCAAAACCACTCTCATCCGCATCATCAACCAGATCACAGCGCCTGACAGCGGACAACTGTTTTTTGAAGGTAAAAAATTACATCCTGACCATATTGAGAAAATTGGTTATCTGCCTGAAGAAAGGGGTTTGTACAAAAAAATGAAAGTTGGAGAACAAGCCATTTATCTTGCTCAGCTAAAAGGAATGTCGAGAACAGATGTATTGAAAAAGCTGAAATATTGGTTTGAAAAGTTTGAGATCCAAAGCTGGTGGAACAAAAAGGTTGAAGAGCTCTCCAAAGGAATGCAGCAAAAAATACAATTTGTAATTACCGTCCTTCACGAACCTCCGTTATTGATATTTGACGAGCCCTTTACCGGCTTCGACCCTATTAACACCAACCTTATAAAAAATGAAATAGTTAACCTCAGGAACAATGGTGCAACAATCATATTCTCAACACATAACATGGAATCAGTTGAGGAACTGTGCGATCATATTGCGCTGATAGACAATGCTAAGAAAATTTTGGATGGTCCGGTATCTGAAATACGCAAGACATACAGATCAAACACTTATGAGATCGGATTTTCAGGTGATGTGAATGCGATCACAGATGCTCTGCCAACAGGTTATGAAACTACCGGGCATCAGCCGGAACAGGACAAATTAGCAGGCGGGCAGGATGATGAATTCCAAAAAATCAGGGTAACGATCACAAATCAAGGCAGCACTAACGAATTACTGCAAAAGATATTATCCCATATTGAAATTCAATCTTTTAATGAAATGATACCAAGCATGAGGGATGTGTTTATTCAGGTGGTAAAGAAAAGTAAATCCGAATTGTATTCGGATTAATCCTAAACTAATATTGTTAATTTACCTTTAATCCAAATACAATTCGGAGTTACTGTTGATGAACAAAATAAAATTAATAATAAGAAGAGAATACCTCACAAGGGTTAGGAAGAAGTCGTTTGTGATAATGACCATAGTAGGGCCTGTATTAATGGCAGCAATAATGGTTATCCCCATCTGGTTATCCATGATGGAGCAGGATACACAATTCATAGAAGTTATTGATGAATCCGGCTTGTTTGTCAATAATATTCCGGAAACAGAAACAATCAAATTTAAATATCCTTCTACCGGGTCTAATGGAGCAGATCTGGAAAAGGAAAAAGCTGGATTTTACGATGAGGATTACACTGCCATATTATTTATTCCAAGAACCGTTATGATCTCCACTCAAGGCATTCAATTATTTTACAAAAAACAACCCGGGATAACAACGCTCCGCTACCTTGAAGAAGCTATTGAGAACGAAATTGAAAGCGGCAAGCTGACTGCTTCAGGAATAGATAAAAAGATACTTGAATCGGTAAAGACCAATGTGAGGATCAACACTATTAACCTGGAAGAGTCGGGGGCTGAAGAAAAAAGCTACACCGAGATAAATATGGTAGCAGGTATCCTGGCAGGATTCCTGATATATATATTCATTTTCCTTTACGGAACCCAGGTTATGAGGGGTGTGATCGAAGAGAAAACCGGCAGGATTGTTGAAGTTATTATCTCTTCGGTTAAGCCGTTCCAACTGATGATGGGCAAAATAATCGGTGTTGCAATGGTTGGATTAACGCAGTTCCTGCTCTGGATCGTGCTCACATTTTTTATTGTATCAGCAGTAAAAACAATATTCCTGCCCGGTAAATTCGATACTGCACAAATTCAAGCTCTTTCACAAATGCCTTCACAAACAACACGGGACATTGAAAAAACAATAAACCCCGGACAAATGAATGAAATTCTCGAAGCCATTGGTTCAATCGATCCTTGGATTATGATCGGTTCATTCCTTTTTTTCTTCATGGGGGGCTATTTGCTCTATGGGGCTTTATTCGCAGCCATAGGCGCTGCTGTTGATAATGAAACAGATACCCAGCAATTTATTTTACCTATTACCATTCCTCTGATCCTTGCATTTATAATGGGTCAATTCATCATTGAAAACCCGGAAGGACAGGTCTCTTTTTGGTTTTCTATCATACCTCTTACTTCTCCCATTATAATGATGGTGAGGATACCCTTTGGCGTGCCTTATTGGGAAATAGCTTTATCAATAATTCTATTAATTCTCGGCTTTTTAGCAGCCACATGGGTAGCTGCAAAGATCTACCGTACAGGAATACTTATGTATGGGAAAAAAGTAAATTACAGGGAACTGTGGAAATGGTTGTTTTATTAACAACAGGGTGGATTCACATGTCCTAATACCTGGCTTAGATGAAATAATTCATCTGTATCTTCAAAAGTAAAACCAACACCATCCAAAATTTGCCATTTTTTCCTTTGGGTGGGTGACAGTTTCTTTATGGGCGGGAAAAAAGATAATGGGACTATAATAACTCTCCCATCATTTAAATAAATAGTTATTTTCCCCTTTTTTTCAAATTTTAAATTTTTAATTCTCTCCATTTTATTTCCCTTTCTTTTTAATTTTAATCGCTTTAACTTGTCCCTTCTCTTTCAATTCATTTAGCTGACTTTTTATAACACCTATATTTCCCTTTATGTCCTCTTCAATCCATTTTATTTCGTTGCTGCTGAAATCTCCCTGATTTATCAATTCTAAGGGTTCCAGTTTGAATTTAGCACCTGTAACCTGTTTACTCTTACTTCTGAAAACGTGAACATGTTCATATTCATATATCGGTTCATCAGACCAAACACTAATATAATACCATTGAAACACAATCAATTTTCCCATTTTGATAAAGTATCACAAAATTACTATTTATATACTTTTTGATACAATTGTATTTATACTTTATTCAAGAGCTATCTTTTTATTCGTTACGCCTTTGTTTGTTATCATTTGCAGGTTATAGATACCCGGGTGATAATCGCTTAAATCAATTTCCATGCTATTGCTGACATTGCCTCCTGTTGCTACTACTTTTTTGACTTCCTGACCAAAAATATTAAACACCCTTATTCCCCCTATCTCCTCTACATCCCCCTCAACTGTAAACACCCCTGTGCCCGGATTGGGAAAAACCCGAAATCCTGTCAGGGTTCCAAATCCTGACAGGGTTTGATAACCCGTTGCTTCACCAACGGTTACAGAAGAGGTTGCCGTATTTCCATCCGCATCAGTTACAGTTACATTATAGTTCCCCGTACACAAACCATAAGCGGTGGGAGTGGTTTGAAAACCCGTTCCCCCATCCCACTGGTAAGTATAAGGTGGCAGACCGCCATAAGCTGTAACAGTTGTTGTTCCATCACAATTACCCGGTGTAGCATTAGTAGATGTGGCAGTAGCTGATAGTGTACCGCCCCCTGCTACGGAACATGTATTGGACTTGGATGAATTGTAATCCTTTGCCTTGAGTGCTTGCCCGGTGAAACCAGAATGTTTCATCATGGTTGCCGTACACACCGATAAGTGGACAACCTCGATAATATAAAGCACATCTTCTGATGGAGGATAAAGATCGGTATAGGTAGTACTTGCTGATGTAACCGAATCTATCACTTCAAAATCACCGTTTCCCGTGTTGTCTCTTAAAATCCTGTAATAGTTGAAATTAAAACCCTCGTAATTATCCCATATCAGGTTCTTTGCAGGCGGTGGGCTGCCCTGGCTTACCGTCAGGTGAATGGTTTCGTGATAATCGCTCAGGGCGCTCTCATTGCCACATGTATCCATAGCGGATATTTTGTACCTGTAAGAGGTGACCTGCGGGTTCACACCCAATGTATTATCAGCAAACTCGCTCAGGGAATTATAATCCACGCTTCCTACATGGGTATAGTTGCCAACAATGTTCCTGTATATCCTGAAACTGTCTATACTGGTAGTGATTGGTTTTTCCCATACAATAACATTTTTAGCAGATGTACTGTCAACCGTGATCAAACAAATATCCTGCGGCAATGCGGTAATCGTTACTTGTGCGCTGTCAACACCTGCACAGTTGCTGAAATCCGTGATGGTAACACTATATGTTCCCTCACAAAGTCCGGTAGCGGTAGGTGTAGTTTGTCCGCCTGTGGATGCATCCCACAAATAGTTATACGGTGCAGTTCCGCTACAGTAGAACCCGGCAGAATCACAAGTGTTTACCGCTATGCTGCCATTACACACTGCGTCACATAAAACGTTTGTGATGCTGAAATTCATTTTAATTGCAGCGTCATCTATATTTGTCATTGAAAAACTTTCAGTCACGGTAGGTGTTGTGACGGTAGCCCCAGCTCCAATAGTTAGCGAAGATGCATAATAAGTCCAGGTTAATGTACTGTTAACCAAACCGGGTGAGTCGGTTACACAACCGGGAGAGTCTCCATTGGCATCGGTCTTTATAATATATGCGTCATATCCCTGGTAAACACCGGCAAGTGTATTTCCAAATGTATTATAGAGATAGCCGGTCATTGCATATCCTCCATCAGAAGTTTGAATAACATCATGACCTTCATTGCCATAATCTGATTTGTAAGCTTTATCCCACTGAATATTTCCTGAAGCGTCTGTTTTTATGGCATGAAACTGTGAATAAACTGATCCGGCATAGGAATATCCCACCACAATGTATCCACCGTCTGTTGTCTGTTTCACAGACCTTCCTTCGTCAAGGGATGAGCTGCCAAAAGCTTTTGTCCAGGAAACTATTCCATTCAGATCTGTTTTGAATAAAAAAATGTCATAACTGCCTATGCCTGCATCTGTTGAATATCCCGTAACGATGTAACCACCGTCAGAAGTTTGCCTGACGGAACTACCGGAATAGCCGCCATAATTTCCCCTGATGGTCTTTGTCCATGTAATGTCTCCATTACCATCTGTTTTCATCAGCAATACACCGTAATTAACACTTGACTCTTCACCTGTGATGATGTATCCGCCATCGGAAGTTTGCTGAACCGAATACCCTTCATCATCACTACTTCCTCCGTATGTCTTGGTCCAAAGTGTATCGCCACTGGCATTGGTCTTGATCAGGTACACGTCATAATATCCTCCCCCAACTCCAAAGCTCTGGGTTCTTCCCACAATGATAAACCCTCCGTCAGCCGTTTGCTGCACCTGGCTTCCGTAATCTTCTTCAGATCCCCCGTAGGTTTTAGCCCATTGCAGGTTACCCAACGCATCGGTGCGAAGCAGGAAAATATCATTCTTGAACACCCCGTAGCTTTGCGTTTCTCCGCAAATAACAAATCCACTATCATTGGTTTGCCAAACCGATCTTGCGTAATCCTTGTTAGAGCCGCCATAAATCCTTGTCCAAAGAGTATCACCATTGGCATCCAACCTAACTAAATAAACATCGTCCAGACCTAGGCCAGTGGCATCAGAATAACCCGCAACTATGTACCCTCCATCTGAAGTTTGACGGATGGAGGTGCCATAGTCCCACTTGTTGTTAAAGCTACCTTGCCCCCCTCCAAATACTTTTTGGAAAGTTTGGGAGTAACACTGATTACACAGATAAACACAGATTATACAGATTATCAGCAGGGATAAACGGCCGTTTATCCCTGGACGGTTCAGGATTTTTGCATTAATGGTTAATGCTGTGATGTTGTTTATTTTTTTCATGGTTTTATGTTTTCGATGGGTGATGGTTGTTCGTCCTTGAGGTTCTTGTCGGTTTCAAGGTTATATGTTTGTTGGGTTTTTGAGAAGCACCGCCATGTTTTGAGACGCACAGCCGTGCGTCTTTACATTATGGGATTATTTATTATGTATTGTCTGATACAGTATTTGTTCCTGATTTTTTCCATAATGTTATTCTATTATTATCCTTTTGTTCCCTATACTTTTTTCTGTTATTATAAGCAAATTATAAATACCCTGGGGATAGGCGGACAAATCTATTTCGGTTTGCCGATCTGTGATTTCGGATTTATAGATTTCCTGCCCTAAAATATCATAGATTATACAATCGTATCCGCCAGCTGGCGGACGTAAATCGTAAATTTTTAATGTGAACACTCCTCTATTCGGATTAGGATATATTCGCAGAGACATTGCAGGCAATGCTTCAACAAGTATACCGGATGCTTCATCCACAAACACATTGGCAGATGCAATATCTCCATTTGCATCAGTTACCGTTACGTTAAAGGTTATATTCCCGCACAAACCCGTTGCTGTAACGGTCGTCTGGCTTGACGGATCATCCCATTGATATGTATATGGTTCGGTACCTCCGCTTGGAGTTACTGTTGCTGTTCCATCACAATTGCTATAGGTGGCATCGGTAGATGTGGCGGTAGCCAACAGCGTCCCGGCACTGGCGATTGAAGTTGTATTGGACTTGGATGAATTATAATCTTTTGTTTTAATGGTTGCGGTACAACCTGTAGGGTGTATGGCTGCAACCTGGTATGTTATTTGACCTGATGGTGGATTTAGATCTGTATATGAATGTAAATTACTTGGTATGGCATCAATAGAGTCTATATCGAACGGGAATTTTTGCCTGTAAATGATATAAGTACCAAAGCTAAATCCCTCATAATGGTCCCAAATAAGGTTGATCTCTTTGTTAATTCCCATATTTACAGTCAGGTGCATGGTTTTATGAATTGGGCTTAATTCCGATTCATTGCCGCATGAATCAACGGCAGAGATCTTATACCTCCACGACCTTTGCATCGGGTTGGCTGTAATATCAAGGTATTCGCTAAGCGAATCATAAGGCACACTTGCCAACAGGAAATAAATCCCGGCTGCGGTGCCTTCTTTGTAAATGTTGTAAGAAGACGGACCAGGGTTTTTCTCCCAAACAATGAGATTCTTTCCCGTTGCGCTGTCAACGGTTATGATACATATCGGTTGTGTTGCCGGCAGCTCTGCGGAAACAGTAAAGCTCGAAACTCCTATACAGCCATTAGAATCTGTAACTGTAATATTATATGTTGCCTCTGCCAGGTTATTTATATCCTGTGTTGTACTACCATCAGACCATTGGTATGTATAAGGTAATGTTCCCCCTGCAACAACAATGTCTATCGCTCCGCCGGCAGGATTGCCACAGCTTATATCAGTTAGTGAAGTAAGGGTAATGACCGCCCCTCCGGCATTGCTTATCTCTGCTGTGATCGAATTGAAACAGCCGTTAGCATCAAAGACGTTCACGAAATAAATTCCCGCAGTCAGCCCCAGTTGTGACGGATTTGTTCCGAAAGTGGACCAGAAATAAGTATAAGGAGCAGTTCCTCCGCTTACATTTACCGTTGCGCTGCCATCGGAGCCGTTACAGCTCGCATCAACCTCGGAAATGGATAATATTAAAGGAGCAGGAGCTGAAACGGTGATGCTTTGAGTAGCAATACAGCCGGCATCATCTGTAACGGTGATTTCATAGGTCCCTCCAATAAGGCCGGATATATCTTCTGTGATAGCTCCGTTTGACCATAAAAATGTATATGGTATAACGCCACCTGAAACACTTATATCTATATATCCGTCAGTATCCGCGCTGCAATCAACACCTACTATCGAATTAACAGTTATTGTGGGAGTTGTATTACTTATGGCAGCAACACCGTAAGCTATACAGCCATTGTCATCTGTTACGATCACATAATTGATGCCTGCGGCTAATGCTGAGTCAGCTTCGGTTGTATCTCCACTTGACCATGAATAATCATAAGGAGCGGTTCCTCCGCTGGCGCTTACTACAGCAATACCATCGGAATTCCCGCAAGTAGCATTAGTAGTGATCATTGTTAGTGTAATAGAAGCAGGTTGGGAAACAGTGATACTACCTGTTGCCTCACACATATTGGCATCTGTAACCGTGATGTTATATGTTCCTGCACATAAACCCGTTGCAGTTGCTTCGGTCTGTAATTCAGGATCATTCCATTGATATGTGAAAGGAGATGTTCCGCCACTTGGAGTGATAATAGCTGACCCGTCACATTGCCCGTTGCATAAAGCGCTGGTGGTTGCAAAGAAAACCGAAATTGCCGCAAACCCGTTTATTGTAACAGCCCTACTGACCGTACAGCCATTGGAGTCAATAACCGTAACAGAATAAGTGCCTGGAGACAGGGATGTGATATCTTCGGTTGTAGCTCCATTAGACCATATAAAAATAAATGGAGAAACGCCACCGGTAACGGTAAGGTCTGCCGCCCCGTCACTACCACCGCATGCGCTTACGTCTGTGCCGGATATACTGAGAGTGATGGCAGGTGGTTCAGAGATAGTGACATTGGTATTGGCAGTGCATCCGTTTGAGTCGGTTACCGATACCGAATATGTTCCTGCAGAAAGTCCGGCAAGGTCTTCGGTCGTTTCGCCCGACAGCCAATTGAAAGTGTATGGGGGTATGCCGCCTGAAACAGTCAGGTTAGCTTCTCCGTCACCGGCTCCGCAAGAGCTGACATTTGTCCCCGTAATGCTTGCAGTCAGGGCTGGTGGTTCTGTAATTGTAATATAAGCAGTGTCTGATGTTCCGGCTGAATCAATAACAATAACAGAATAACTTCCTGCAAACAAGTATATAGCTGTATCTGTCGTTTGCGTTAATAAGTCATCCCATTGGTAGGTGTAAGGTGGTGCGCCTCCTGTTGCAGTTACCGCTGCTTCTCCATCCTGGGATCCATTACAGGAAGCATTTTTTATGTAAGATACAGAGGTAGTTAAAGCTCCTGTTAATATATTTACCATAAACGGTTCCGAAACAAAACTACTGATGCCGGGCGGAAAGTTCATGGGAGGGTTTTCAAGTGCAGTGCCATAAGACTTGCAGGTATAAATTCCGCTGTCTGCCGCTGTAACATTCAGGATAGTTAAAATTGTGCTTGTTGCGCCCGCAATAGTATCCGTTCCTCTGAACCATTGATAGCTTAAAGCCGAATCCTGGTTGGCTATGCTTAATATCAGTGTATCTCCTTCTGTTAAATTAAAAGTATCCGCCATACCAAAAGGATTTTGCGGGCTGTAGGTGTATGTAGTTAGCGTTGAAATAGTGTCAGCTATTCTTAATTCTCTTGCATCTGAAAAGTCTAATTGATTATAAGAACATTCAAGCCATTGCAAATCGGTATTATTCGTAAGGTCAGGCAGGACGGTTAATTGATTATTATCACAAAGAAGCTTTTGCAAAGCGGTATTATTCGTAAGGTCAGGCAGGGCGGATAATTGATTATAATTGCACTCAAGAAGAGATAAAGCAGTATTAGCTGACAGATCAGGCAAGGCAGTTAATTGGTTAAAAAAACAACGAAGCTCTTGCAAAGCGGTATTATTCGAAAGGTCAGGCAAGGCGGTTAATTGATTATAATAACAAATAAGCTGTTGCAAAGCGGTATTATTCGACAGGTCAGGCAGGGTGGTTAATTGATTATAACTGCAATCAAGAAGATATAAAGCAGTATTGGCTGACAGGTCAGGCAAGCTATCTAATTGATTATCATTGCACCAGAGATATTGTAATGCTGTATTTGCTGACAGATCAGGTAAGACCGTAAATTGATTATATCCGCAATTAAGAAATTCCAAATTGGTGATGGCTGAAAGATCTGGCAAGCTGCTTAATAGATTATTGTAACAATATAAATTCATAATATTAATAAAATATTCGACTCCTGTCAGGTCTGCTATATTCAGACCAGGGCAATTTAATGAACCTGTAAGGGTGGTTGCTGAGTCAATAAGTAAGCTGTCACCTACAATAAATCCGATGTAGGTGGTATCGAGGAAGTTGCGGAAGTTGGTGTCGGGGATGAAAACCTTTGCTTGCGGAGGAGGCATGGATTGGCTGTATTTGGCTAAAAAGAAATCATAATCCCCAGTACTTGTGAGGATATTTGTACCGGCAC
>JBDRNO010000041.1:0-6403 GCA_043811005.1 Bacteroidota bacterium
CACATATCCAGACGGTACGTTAATAAATTATCCTATGAAACCAGGCGCTGCCGGCAAATTCTATTATGATCTCTCGGATACGGAACAATACGGTCGCTTCAACATATCTATCCAGGCAAATGATACCACAGGTAATACCAATAGTACTCAGAAAACGCAATTTTTCACAACATTCGTTACGAATAAAGAAAATGTAGTTCTGCAGGAAAACAACTCAACCAATATTAACGCTCCTCTTTCCAATACGTCCTTGCTTATGTTTGCAAATCACACAAGTGTTGGCTCCATAAAGATCGTAAGATCGCTAATAAACATGACTTCACAGGAACTGAATATCCGCAACCCTGGCATATACGTGCTTGTCAATACCAGCAACAGTATAAAAATTAATCTATCTTATTTTGTCATCAGTGTCAATTATACAGATGATGAGGTCTCTCCCTTTGTTGAGAATTCATTACGACTTCTTAAATGGAATACCACTTCTTCAACCTGGGAAAAACCTGATAGTGTGGTCTCTATCGGGAATGACGCGGGTGTTGATACAGTGAATAATTTCATCTGGGCTAATGTGGCAACACCGGGTGAATTTGCAGTCACAGGTGATGTATACGTTCCATCTAATATAGCTAAATCTCCAGGCAGTAGCACAGGTGGTGGCGGCGGGGGAGGTGGGGGTATATCAGGCGAGGAATATTCAAATATTGAATTAAAGGAAAAACATGACAAGGATATTTTCAAAGACAAAGTCACATCATATGCATTTAGCAGCAAGAATAATCCAATATTGTTCGTAAATATCACAGGTAATGTGAATGCTGGTGAAATAACGACAGTAGTTGAAGTATTAAAAAATACATCAACATTGTTGAAAATACCCGCTCCAGGGACTGTTTTTAAGAACATTAATTTCCTTGTAGGAACGTCAGGTTTTTCATCCTCTAATAAATTAAAGGAAGCTACTATCGGATTCAGGGTTTATAATTCCTGGCTATTGAATAATGATCTTTTGGGTAGTGATATAAAAATGGTAAGGTGGAATGGTAGCAGCTGGAATGCTCTTGAGACCCATCAGACCGGGAAGGATAATAATTATACCTACTTTGAATCAAAGACAGTAGCATTCTCAGCTTTTGCAATTACTGGAATGAAAAGATCAATTCAAGAAGCATCCCCGATGCGAACATGGCCTGAAACAACTTCAATAACTAATGATTCATTAAATGCTTCAAAGGTATCTACAGAAACAGCACTTCCTGTAAATTGGGTAATTATTATAATTATTCTTGTCGGTATTGGCATATTTTTATTTTTGAAAAAAGGAAATCTAAGATGATTATAGCAATGATCTCGAATATTCAAAGATCATTTCCTTCAGGGATTTTTCCTGATACTGGAGGGCTAGTTGTGATTCTACTTATATTTTCAATATTCATTTCATTGTTGTTGTTAGATTCTGAATACTGGAATAAATGGGCATCAAGTACTCTGGATATGATCGTATATCCTCTTCTATTGACGTTCTTAGCAATAATAGTGTATAAAATAAGTATTATTTTAACCTGAATTTCGGCAATTTTGGTAACTATGCAGGTCAATTTCTAGTTATATTGACTGAATGTACTGAAATCCAGGATTAATGCAGGAAATATCCCGAATAGAAATACGTTGGCAGTTCCATGAATTGCCAGAATGAAAGGAAGGCTTCTGGTCTTTTGAAAGATATAACCAATTATTATTCCATAGATAATTGCAAATATGATCTCTGGAACGAGCCCATAAACAGAGTGCATTATTCCAAATAAGAGACCGCTGATATATATCCCATTGTTAAGTCCGAACACGTTTTCGAGTCTTGTCTGCAAGATCGATCTGAAAATGAGTTCTTCTACACCCCCCACAAAAATAAACATGACAGCAACCAATAAAATAATATTTAGAGGCTGAAGACTTCCGATAAGGGGAGCTGGATCCGTGATGAGGAACTCAATATAGGATAGCACGATACCGATCAAAAGAGCAGCAGGTAAAAAAACACGAAGGTTTTTCGAATGTATTCCTAATTCATTTAATGAGATTTGCTGATTCTTTATTAATAAATAAATAGGTATGAACATGACCCCATAGGTCAACAGATACCACATCATATTATTTTCGAAGAGTTGCGGCATTGCGAGGTTTATTGCTCTCATAAGTAGCAGCAGAATTAAACTTTGCAGAACCTTCTTGCTATCTGAGGAAAAATCACTGAATATTAAAATAGATGTGATAATAAGAATATTTATAATATGAATTAATAGACCTATATGGATATGATCCAGGAACAGCATTATTTCCCCTATCGCTATTCCAAGAATAGAAAGATAGATCTCTTTTTTCATTTTGTCACATTCACCCATAGATGTAACTCTCGATAAGGTTCAGTAACATTATTGCTGTTAAAAAGCAAAAACCCAAGCTTCATATTGGTGCCTTCTTTATCAGGAATAAAAGTCATGTTTTTCTCCCAGGTGTCATTATGGTTAAGTCCTATCGATGCACCGGTCAGGATATTATCATCAAGCTTGACCTGAATGGAATAATTAATTAAAGCATATTCATGATTTATTATGCCAACCTTTACGTTGTCTGGAAAATTAAATTTCAAGTTTACGGGATAATCGCCTGTCTTTCCAGATGGATCCAGGATATAGAATTCTGTAAATCTTTCTCCGACCTTTGGAGTTGTTACCACAAAGAAAATTATTCCAATAGCAAGAAATAGTGTAATGATCAAAATACCTGTAAGGATTTTATCTGTTTTTCCTTTAGTTCCATGCAGTTCATTGTTGACGATTTCAGATATTTTCGGGATCGGAAAAAAGAATCGCTCATCTGCCGGTAATTTCCCCCTCCTCCAGGCAGCGACCAATGACATAACGATAGTATATGTGCACAGGGTCAACAGTATCGGGATCAATCTTATTCCAAAGGTAAAATTCAGCAATAAACCAAGAATAGGGACAACTGCTATGCTGAGGCCCAGACTCAGGGCTATTCTTTCAACGATTTCAAGTCCATCTTTTCCAGGAAATAACATTGCTATCAGCACATAACCAGGAAAAAAAAGTACCATTGGAATCCCCAATATTGTTCTAAAAAAGGTCCCCTCAAGAAAAGGCGTGAGAACAAATGCAAGCGTTAAGATCGTCCAGATGATCACTATTAGAAGATCCAGTATTGTCTCACGAAATTTTAAGCCAGGACTTCCAATAGATCGCATATTTGATTCTTTACAGTATAAGAAATATATAATATCTACGAATTTATTGATCCAAATGCTTGAAATATTTCATCATAATTATAACAACAATGTAAAAATCCAGCGAAAGTTTTAAGTAATGATACATAATTATAGTATAATTAATAGTTATTGATAACTAATAATTACGGGTGAGATAAATATGGCTGGTAATATGTACGATATGAATTTCTTTGGAATATTGAGTAAAAAAATAGATTACTTTATATCGTTATATTTACCTGGTCAAAAATTAAAAGGTGGGATATTTGGATTGAAGAATGAAAGAAGTAGAATGGATAGTGTTTTAGGAATTCTTGAAATAGCTCCGGGGAAAAAATCGGCAATAAAGGATTCCATGATGGAGGAGACTAAGATAGGTTCTCAGGATTTTGAAAGATATTTCGACTTTTTATTAAGGGAAAATTTTATCGAAGTATCAAATGATAGAGAATTTTATAATCTTACAAGATCAGGTGAAAGACTTTTGAAGGGTTTGAGCGAAGTTTATGAGATATTAGATTAAAAGATAATTCTTTTGTTTTGCTTAATAGGGCTGTTATTTCCGATCTTACTTCATTGAGATTTGTCTATAATGCTGAGAATGTGGTTTTCTTAGTTCCTCTGGCGAATGGGGGGAGATATTCCATGACCACGTTATTGCTGCTGTTGTGCTGGACGGGATTCTGCACCACAGCACCACGATAAAATTCAAAGGGGAAAGCTACAGGTTGAAAGAACGTAAGAAACATGGGTGGGGAAATCTTGACCGCCAGATTTGGGGAATTTTACACCGCCGTTGACAGGTGGGGAGGCTCATTTAAGGTTTATTAAAGTTTTATATTACAAATAAAGAATCAATAAACAATAAAAACCAATAAAAAGCATTTTAGAACTGAAATTAACTATGGTAGTATTTAATAGTAATTAGATAATTTAGCTTTATTGATGAATGTTGATATTGTCCTAACAACAATGATCATTAACTACTCTCCGGAGGGGAGATCGTTAGATGGTCTAGAATCGAAAGATATTTTAATGAATTCACATTATGATAATTATGATAATGGATACCTTTTTAATAATGGAGAACATTGGTTTATTTTACGCGATACATAATGGTGTTAATGATGAGATTTTCAGAAATAAAAAGATATATAAAAATTGGATCGATGTTTTTTGTACTTTTATTGACATTTTCTTCCATGGCTCAGGCTGCCAATACGAACCTCATCGCAAACCCGGGATTCGAATCTGGCAGCCAGAATCCTCTTAATTGGCAATTATTAGATAATTATGGAAATACACCGATCTGGGATACTATCGCACACAGTGGGACCAGATCTGTAAAGATACAGATAACCGGTACAAGCGACAGAGTTTCAGGATCTGCGAGGTCAGATACTATCGAAGTCCAGCCCCTTTCGAATTATACTTTATCTGCATGGGGAAAGACCGAAAATACAGGGGGCACTAATTCCCCTGCAGTCGTGGTGGCAGAACTTGATATAAAGAAAAATTTGATCCAGCAGACAAAACTGAAGTTCAGTAAAGGTACAAATCCATGGATCATGAAAGAGTTAACCTTCAAGACCAGGACCAGTACACGTTATGTTTATGTTTATGCAGTTATTAAGAATGGCTATGGGACTTTCTGGGTAGATGATGTATCATTGAGCCAATATGAACCAGCTACTGCCGATACATCTTTGCTCACAACAACGACCGCACAACCGACTTCCACACCAATGGCTGTTGACACAGTAACTGCCACTCAGACGCAATCTCCTTATGGTGGTACTCCCCGGTCAATCCCGGGAACAATTCAGGCAGAAGACTTTGACAGCGGCGGAGAAGGCATTGCCTACCATGACCTGGATTCTTATAATCAGGGTGGTCAGTACAGACCCACAGAAGGTGTAGATCTGGAAACAACTACAGATACAGGAGCTGGATATAATGTCGGATGGATACAATCCGGTGAATGGCTTGAATATACAACGACAGTCTCAACAGCGGGAACTTATACGGTTCAAACGAGAGTAGCGTCCAACGGCAATGGTGGAACCTTCCACATAGAATTTGACGGTGTAGATAAGACAGGCCCATTGACCATCCCCAATACAGGTGGATGGCAGAATTGGCAAACGTTATCTAAAACAGTGACTCTTACCCAGGGTCAACAGGTTATGAAGATCGTCATGGATACCAATGGAGCTACAGGTAGTGTGGGTAATATAAATCATATCTCTATTACATCATCAACACCCTCCCCGGCTCCATCTCCAGTACCAACATCTCCCCAGACACAATCTCCTTATGGTGGTACTCCCCGGTCAATCCCGGGAACAATCCAGGCAGAAGACTTTGACAGCGGTGGTGAAGGCATTGCCTACCATGATCTGGAGTCTTCTAACATAGGTGGTCAGTATAGACCCACGGAAGGCGTAGATCTGGAAACAACTGCAGATACAGGAACTGGATACAATGTAGGTTGGATACAATCCGGTGAATGGCTTGAATATACAACGACAGTCTCAACAGCGGGAACGTATACGGTTCAAACGAGAGTCGCGTCCAATGGCAATGGTGGAACCTTCCACATAGAATTTAACGGTGTAGATAAGACAGGCCCATTGACCATCCCTAATACAGGTGGATGGCAGAATTGGCAAACGTTATCTAAAACAGTGACTCTCACCCAGGGTCAACAGGTTATGAAGATCGTCATGGATACCAATGGAGCTACCGGTAGTGTGGGTAATATAAATCATATCTCTATTACATCATCAACATCCTCCCCGGCTCCATCTCCAGTACCAACATCTCCCCCAACCTCAATCGTTCCAAATGCTTACTACGTAGCAACGAACGGCAACGACGCCAATCCAGGTACAGAAGCTTCACCATGGAGGACCATTCAGAAAGCTGCCAATACTCTAACAGCAGGTAAGACTGTCTATGTTAAATCAGGAACATATAATGAACAAGTAACTGTAAAGAACTCAGGTAGTGCTGGAAAATATATAACTTTCTCAGCATATCCAGGTAATACCGTTACAATCGACGGCGCCGGAATAAATATGGACTTTGGCTATGGACGTGACGGTGGACTGTTCCAAA
>JBDRNO010000042.1:0-9007 GCA_043811005.1 Bacteroidota bacterium
AGTTTTATTCTTAATGCAAGGACCTTCAACAGAAATTGACCTTGGGTGCATGGTAAGATATACATTAAGGGAAGAATCGAGATATACGGGCTTGTTAAAAGAAACTGCCATATTAATTGGAGGTTATTTCCGGGTAGGTGATGCAGTTATACCATCTGTTATGTTTGAGATAGCCAATTTTGCCATTGGGGTCAGTTATGATGTTAATATTTCCGGCTTGAAATCGGTAAGTACCGGAAGAGGAGGAGCTGAGATCTCCCTGCGGTACATCAACCCCAACCCATTCCGTTATGGTAAAGGGACCAGAGGCACACCTATGCTTTAATTCACAGAATTTTGCAGTAATGAGAAAAATAGCATTTACCTGTGTATTCTTAATAAATCTGTGTAACCAGTGTTTTGCACAAGGTGTCTACAATAACGGTGGAACAATCGTAATAAACACCGGAACATCCATTTATATTGATGGAGATGATGACGGAGATTATCTCAACGAGACCGGTATTAGTGATGGTAAAATAGATATTAATGGTGATATGGTAATTGAAGGTGACTGGAGAAACAATGCCTCAAACACTGTCTTCATAAATCCCGGAATTGACGGAACAGTTACAATGCAAGGTATAACCCCGCAGTACATTGGTGGAACTGGTACCACCTCCTTTGAGAACCTTACTATAAACAATACATATTCTGGTGTTGGAATACCGGTTGATCTTGGCAGTAATATAACGGTTGGCAGTACATTAACTTTAACCGATGGTGTTGTACGCACAGGCTCCAACTACCTTATTTTGACCAGTACTAACGCAACAGACATGTCAGGCAGCAGTGATACAAGTTACATTTTTGGTAACATCAGAAGATATATTGACACCAATACTGACACCTATATTTTTCCCACCGGAAATGGTACAACTCCAGCTAATTTTCATAAAGTGGAACTGATTAATAGAAGCTTAGCCGGAGTTACCTATATAGATGCAAAGTTTGCCTCTCTTGCCAATCATAATGATATTGATATGGTAGCTACTGAAGAAGGAAAATCTTACACATCATTTAGCACAGATGGGGTATGGTATTTAGTACCTGATGACGAACCCACAGGTGGTAAATACGATTTGAGGTGTTATATTAATGATTTTTCCAGCTTAACTGACAATCAGTACGCTATTTTAAAGCGTTCCGGCAGTTCAACAACAGCAGAAGACTGGAATTGCCCCCCCTGTGGATATGGAGATCCGGGTATTAATCTTGATGGACAGGAGGGAAGAATTTTAGCTTATGATTATGCTCTAAGGCGCGGGTTATCTGATTTTTCCCAGTTTGGAATCGGTAAAACAGGCGCTCCCCTGCCTGTTGAACTGCTTAGCTTTTCGGCTGTATGTGATGAGCAGGATATAAGTTTGATATGGGTCACTGCCACCGAAACAAATAATGATTATTTTACTGTACAAAAAGCATTAACTTTTCCAAAGTTTGAAACTTTGGAAAAGTTAGAGTGGGAGAATGTAACCACTGTTCCCGGTGCCGGCAATAGTAATACAATACAACATTATCAGTTTGCGGATAACTCTTCCGTTTCCTCCAAAAAGGGGGTTGGGCATGAGTTCTATTACCGTTTAAAGCAAACTGATTACAACGGAAAATCAACTTATTCAGAGGTAGTTGTTGTAGAGTGTGGATATGTTCAGGATGATGAGGTTAATATATTCAGTTCTGATTTTAATAACATATTGATCAAAGTAAAAACCGGAAAGGATAAAAACTATTATATAACCTTATATGATGCCGTTGGAAGAGAGATGTTGAATGATGTGATGTATGCTAAGAAAGGGGAAAGCGTTCATTTTCTAAATGCCTGCAAGTTAGCTGCGGGTATATATTTAGTAACTTTTGAAAACAGCAGGGAATATTTAACTAAGAAAGTAACTTTAAAATAAAATAATGACGAACCTAAAAAAGAGAATTGAGATATTTCTGATGGCAAGGGATAAAACCCTCAAGGACCTTGCCGATTACATCAATATAAGCGAAGACGATCTGGACATGGCGATAACAGATAATTCCTTCGATATCTGGATATTGGAGAAAATTTCCAAGGTATTGAGAATCCCTCTTTTTAGTTTTTTCCACGACCCATTGGCACCTGAGCCAAAAGGGGAAATACCCTTTTATAACCAAAAACTGCCGGTATCTGAAGAATTTAATGTAAAAACAGAACGCGAAATTCTGCAATCGGAAATAGAAACACTGAAAATATATGTAAAAGGTAAGGAAGAAACGCTAAGACGGTTAAAAGTGGGCTGTTTTTAGTCTCTTAAAAGTCAAAACTTACTCCGCCAGCTGGCGGATCAATATTGAAAACATTATTTCGTGCCTGCACGCAGAAGTGCTTGTTTCGGCACGCAGGCGTGTTGTAGGTTACGGGTTACAAATTATGGATTAACACGAAACTCGCAACCCGCGACAGTTTATTTTCCCCGCAAGCTGGCGGGGTTTTTATTTTAAAACATCTTTTTGAAATAAATGTAGTACATAATCCATAAAATTTTGACACAATTTGGCTTCAGCCTGAATTCAGCCGAACAGCAAAATATTTTATTTGTTATCCCGCAAAGCCCACCAAGCACGTAAAGTACGCTATAATTAATAAAAAAACTTTACGATCTTTGCAGGAGACATGATAACTTTGATTTCTTGTTTGCATGCCGTGGTTTCTTGCTCGTCCAGCTTAATATTTATGCATCCAGATCTTATCCGAAAAGCCCCTTAATAATAAATTCCCCATTTCTCAACCTCTATCTTTCTGCGATTCTCCCTTCGCCATTTTCCAACAAATCCTAATAACTTATCATAAACTCTATAAAATTCCTCTTCCCCTTGCTAATTACTGAAATTAAATATTATTTTTAGAATAAATATTTATTGTTCATTAATTAATTTTTTTTTAAGCAACCAATTACATATTTTTACGTCATGGTACATATAACATATTTTTTATATTTGTATTATTAAATTCATTTATATTTTATTATTCAGGTGAAATATTTATTTTATCTTTCATTATTAATCATATTTAATTTTAGCAATTTCGTTTTTGCTCAGGAATCCGGTTCACACCTCAATACTGAACAGGAAGGAAAGACAGAAATTAAGGAACTTGAAAACCAGAGGAGTTTTAGAGTTTATGGTCTTTCTTCCGAAAAAGATGCAAATAAGTTAATTAAAGGTCTGCGTGATATTAATGAAGTTATTGATTGTAATATAAATTCAGATATTTTGTATGTTAAATCTTTAGATAAATTTTCTTCATCAAAAATTATTTATACATTAAACAAATTAGGTTTCAAAGCAGTTGAAATAAATAATGAAAGCAAAAAATTCATTTCTGAAGAAGAAAAAAATGATATTGCTGATCAAAAACATTTGAATCCGGAACAGCAAAGAGCTTTGGAAGTTTATGGAGACAGAGTCAAATTAGAAAAAATTAAAAAAGAAAAAGAGAAAGAAGATAAAAGAGAACAAGTTATAAATTCTAAAAATTTACCCCATAATTTTCCGAGATATATTGATACCGGCAATCCTGAAGAAGACACAAGAAAATATGCAGAATTAAAAGAAAAGTGGATTAAAAATAATCCGGAAATTTATAAAGAGCTATTTAATAATAGTAAAATTGATTAGGCATTTTTTACATATAATAAGCATTATCTTCCTTTTTATTTTCTGTATTGGTTCTGCATATGGAGGAGGAGCCCCCTCAAATGACGATCCTTGTAATGCAGAACCTCTGACAGTTGGTGCGAGCTGTACTTTTTCCTCCTATTCCAATGCCAACGCTACGGATTCAGGTGAGCCAGACCCGTTATGCGCAAGTTATGCCGGTGGTGATGTATGGTTCTCTGTAACCGTCCCGGCATCGGGAAATCTCATTTTTGATTCTAATACCGGAGTTGTAACAGATGGAGGAATGGCTATTTATTCAGGCACATGTAATTCTCTTACCTTAATTGAGTGTGATGACGATGATAGCCCCAATGGATTGATGCCCATGATAAGCGGCACTGGCTTAACTCCCGGAGCAACTATTTGGATCCGTTTTTGGGAATATGGCAATGATAACACCGGAACTTTTGATATATGTGTCTATGATATCGGGCCTTGCTCTGACTGCTCCAATGCTGATGTAATAGGCAGTATACCTTTTTCACAAAGCGGCTTGTCAACCTGCGGAGCTTGCGATAATTTTTCCACTGCTGATGTCTGTAGTGACAATTATATTAGTGGTGACGACTATGTTTTCACTTATACACCATCAACAAATGATACCGTTAACATTAGTCTTGCCAGTACCGATAGTTATACCGGTTTATTCGTATTTGACGACTGTCCTACTGTCATGAATGCCAATTGTATCTCAAGTGCAACATCTTCAAATGGGAACGAGTCATTATTGGGAGTTATTCTAAGCAGCGGTACAACATATTACATTATTGTCTCTTCCTGGCCCCTCCCCCAATGTGTGGACTTTGATATTTCATTAACCCAGGGAAGTGGAAGCGGTCAACCAAATCAATATTGCTCCACTGCTATTGAGCTATGCGGGCCTCAAACCGTTGTCGGTTCTACAAACGGAGCGCTTAACGAACCATCAATTGGGCCCCCTGAATCACAATGGTCATGTAATTCTGTTTATGATAATTATGTCTATTACACTTTTAATACAGGAAGCGGAGGGATGAACTCTGTTACCATTGATGTAACAACACCCGGCTGTGGAGTTGACCCGTTACAAGTAGCTGTTTTTGAATCCCCTCCTACTCCATGCCAAAGTTCAGCGGATTGGGGCGCTTCATTATATTGCGAAGAAAATGCGTCTCCATTCACTATTAATACCAGCCTCGCTGGTAGTACAACTTATTATATTGTTTTTGATAACTGGCCCGGGGATTTTTGCAATTTCACCTTTGATATTTCGGGCAATGACCCTTGTTTTGATTGTGCTACTACACCAATCACCACTACTGTAACGGCAAGCCCCTCAACAATTTGTGCTGGAAGTAGCTCAAATTTATCTGCATCTCCTTCTGGAGGGGCTTCTCCATATACCTATTCATGGTCACCTGCTACCGGATTAAGTTCAACCACTGTTTCCAATCCTGTAGCCACTCCCCCATCAACAACAACATACCAGGTCACGATAACTGATGATAACGGCTGCACCGATAATACTTCTGTAACAGTTAATGTTAGTGATCTGTATGTTCTGGTAAATGCTTCCCCAACTTCAATTTGTAACGGTGATACTACAGATCTGTCAATTACTACTTCCAGTGGTACACCGCCCTATACATATTCCTGGTCCCCTGCTGCTTCTTTAAGTAATGCGAATATTGCCGATCCAATGGCATGGCCCTCAACCACAACAACCTATACAGCTACCATAACAGATAATGCCGGGTGCATAATAGTAGGTTCTGTTACAATAACCGTTACTCCAGGTCTGTCATCTGACTTTACTCTTTCTCCATCACCGGTATGTGAATGCGATACCGTAACAATAACATATACAGGTACTGGTGCTCCAACTGATATTTATATATGGGATTTTGCCGGAGGTACAGTAGTTTCCGGATCAGGTCAGGGACCTTATGAAGTATTTTGGCCTGATTGTAACCCCGCTATTGTTAATATAACACTTTCAGTAACCAATGGACCATGATTATAAGTATATAACATTGTAAATTATCTGAATAAAAAATTTATATATATAGTTGAATTAAGGAAAAATAAGATTATGGTGCTGGGTGCTGGGTGGTATATACTGGTTACGAAGTCCGAGTATAAAACCAACAACCCAGAACTAAGAGCCCAGATCCCAGAAACTGATTATTATATGCAAAAAGAAAAATTATAAAATAAATTTTACTTAAATATTGAGTAAGTTTAAATTTCATATCATTTTAACTTTTTTCTTTCCTTTTCTGCTTGGGATAGAAGTTGCCCATGCTGGGGGTGGTTCTGCCGGAGACGATTGTGCCAATCCTGAAGTTATCTTAAGCACCCCTTATTCACAAAATAACTTAACAACATGTGGAGCTGTTAATGACTATACTTCCACTGATGCCTGTGGCAGCTTATATATGGGTGGTGAGGATTTTGTATTTGAATACACTCCATCCGTGGATGAAAATGTTAGTGTTACTTTAACAAACACAGACACATGGACCGGAGTTTTTGTTTTGGACGATTGTCCTGATGCCGGCGCTGGATGTATTGCTCAAAACACAAGTTCAGGAGGAAACCCATCTATTGGAGCTGTCGCTTTAAATGCAGGACAAACATACTACATAGTTGTATCTACATTTCCTTTACCAGATTGCACTCCTTTTAATATTTCTATAAATCCTGTTGTCCCAACTTGCTCTGATGGTATACTAAATCAGGGAGAACTGGGAGTAGATTGCGGAGGACCTTGTCCTGCATGCCCTGTTCCTAATGTTCAGGATTGTGGAGGCGCTATCCCAATATGCCAGGATACTTATTTTGAAAATGATGCATATAGCGGAACCGGTAATGTTCTTAATGAAATAAATAGTGACCCATCATGTCTGGGTTCAGGTGAAAAAAATGATGTCTGGTATGTTTTTACTGTACAATCAGCCGGAAATTTATGCTTTACTATTACTCCTAACGTTCTATCTGACGATTATGACTGGGCAGTTTATGATTTAACAACCGATCCCTGTTCTGATATCTATACTAATTCATCCTTAGAAGTCAGTTGTAATTATTCAGGTACCCCCGGTGAAACTGGTCCAAATGGTGTTGCAGGTGATCAGAATGAGCCATGCGTACCTGTAAATGTCGGGGAAACTTACGTGATTAATGTTAGTCAATATTCCACATCAACAAATGGTTATACTATAGATTTTAGCGCCTCCACCGCCCAAATTTTCGATAATGTTGCGCCTACTATTGCTAATGTGGATACTCCTATAGTATGTGGTCAAACATCACTCTCTTTCTGGTTTTCAGAAAATGTATTATGTAGTTCTGTTCAATCTTCTGATTTCACATTAAGCGGTCCCGGTGGTCCATATACAATCACCGGTGTTAGTGGCACAGGTTGTATTCTTGGAGCTGATTATGAAGATTATTTTACCGTAGATCTCAGCAATCCCTTAACCATGAATGGTAATTATACATTAAATTTAGTTGGATCCGTAGAGGATAACTGTGGAAATGTTGTGCCCAATGGCAGTTTACCATTTACAATAAATAATTGTATCGCTGTACAATGCACTTCAACTACGGTACAAGCTTTGACAATTGAAAATTGCTGTCCGCCATTTACTATTTCTACAGTCCCTGTTAATACAAGTTGTAACGGATCGTGCGATGGGTCAGTTAATCTGACAGTTTCCGGAGGAACTGCTCCATATACTTTTTCATGGAGTAACGGTTCTAACCTTGAAGACCCTGCAAACTTCTGTGCAGGATTACAAACTGTAACCATAACAGATGACAACGGTTGTGATACTGTAGTAAATGTTACTATCAATTCAGGTCCCTCTCTAACAGCAAACTTCACTTATAACGGCAACCAATGCGTTGGAAATAGCTTTAACTTTACCAATACAAGCATTCCAGCCGGTAATTCCTGGTCATGGACATTCCCAGGTGGCTCTCCGGCAACATCATCAGTTCAAAATCCATCCGGCATAACATGGGGTTCACCGGGAACTTATAATGTCACCTTGGCTACAACTTTTGGCAGTTGTACCGATAATCAAACCATCACAATTACAGTATATGATCCTCCAACAGCTTCTATAGCAGGCACAAATGAAACCTGCCCCTCTGCCTGTGATGGTATTGCTAACCTCACGGTTGTTGTGGGAGATGCTCCAATTACTAATTACTCATGGAGTAATGGCGCCTCTACTGAAGATATATCCGGACTCTGCCCCAATATCTATAATGTAACTGTAACTGATGCAAATGGATGTACAGCTACCGCCAACGTAACTATCGGAGTTGGCACCGGACCAACTGCAGGGTTCTCTGTCAATGATCCTGACCAATGCCTGACAGGAAACAGTTTTGTTTTTACAAATACAGGTGATGCCCCAGGTAGTTGTGGTATGAACTGCCCTACATTTATATATGATTTTGGTGATGGAAGCCCACCCATTAGCGGCACCAAAGCAGTAGATGCCAATCCATCATATACTTATACATCATGTGGAACATACACAGTTACCTTAGTCGTAGATAATGCTACTTGTACTGATACAGCTACTCAAGACGTTGAAATATTTTGTGAACCCACGGCAAGCATAGTAGGTACAGATGTTTCATGCGTTGGAGCTTGTGATGGTGCTGCAAACCTAACCGTATCTGATGGAACTGCACCATATACATATTTATGGTCACCCGGTGGACAAACTATTGAAGATATAACTAATCTTTGCGCAAATACTTATGATGTTGTCGTAACTGATGCAAATGGCTGCACAACAACTGCTAATATTACGATTACCCAACCTTCCGTACTTTCCGGAAGTATTACGTCTCAAACAAATATCTTATGTAATGGCGGCAATAACGGCAGCGTAACCGTTTCAGGCGTAAACGGAACACCGGGTTATCAATATTCATTGGATGGCGGGCCATACCAGGGTAGCGGTACTTTCCCGGGATTATCTGCCGGAAGTTATACTGTTACAGTAATGGACGCAAAAAGCTGCACAGTTGATGTACCAGTTACCATTACTCAACCCAGCGCAGTAACCGGAAGTATTACCTCTCAAACCAATGTCTTATGCAATGGAGGCAGTACCGGTAGCGTTACTGTTGCAGGAGCAAACGGCACGCCGGGTTATCAATATTCATTGGATGGCGGGCCATACCTGGGAAGCGGTACTTTCTCAGGATTATCTGCCGGAAGCTATACTGTTACAGTAAGGGATGCAAACGGTTGTACCGTTAATGTGCCCGT
>JBDRNO010000043.1:0-35972 GCA_043811005.1 Bacteroidota bacterium
CACAAACGCATCCTTGCCTCTATCCTCAACAAATTATCTACCATATTACTTCTTTTTATCCCCTCTTTGTAATTTGAGATTTGTAATTTGAGATTTGGGACTTTTTACTATTTTTATGACATTATGGACGGACACTAATTAACCTTTATCCCTTAACCATTTAACGGTTTTCTCAAACCCTTCTTCAAGAGGCGTGATCCTGTAACCCAATTCCTGTTCTGCCTTTTGGCTTGTTAATTCCCAGTTATACAGGTATCTTCTTACCCATTTTGGCGTTATCATAGGGTGCCGGTTGAATAGATTTGCCGAAAGTTCCTGGATGCCTGCAAACGCTAACATAATAGGCAGAGGAATCTTATAAAGCCGTTCTTTCTTCCCGGAAACCGTTCCCAGCAAGTTGAAAAAATCATTATACGATACGTTAGTACCACCTAAAATATATTTACCACCCGGCTTACCTTTTTCCATAGCCAGGATATGTCCGTTCACCACATCGTCAATATACACATAGTTGCCGGATTTCTCTCCATCTCCGGGTATCAGTCGCCATTTTCCACTGATATAACGCTGGATCAATCTGGTAACGCCATTGCTCTCGCTCAACAATCCATGACCGTAAACCCTTGTCGGGTTAACGGTTACCACATCAAGCCCTTCACGTACATATTGCCTGACCTTTTCTTCGGCAATGAACTTGGAGCTCTCATATTCGGTAAAAAAATCTGTTGTCCTTATACTATTTTCATCCACTACTGTACCTGATGAAGGTCCCAGGGTACCGGCAGTTGATGTGAAAACCACCTTTTTGATACCATTTCCTGAGGCAGCATCAAGAACATTTATTGTTCCATTTACATTTACATGAAAATAGGTTTTGGGATCTTTAGCCCAGACCCTGCCATAAGCAGCCAAATGATATACCTGATCGCAATTTTTAATGGCTTTTTCAATGCTCGCCCGGTTCAAAACATTCCCTTCGAAAATCCGGATATTATCGTTACCTGCTATTGAATACGATGACATGGAGCGGCACAATGCGTGTATCGTATGACCTGATCCTGCGAGGCGCCGGGCAAGTGTAGCGCCTATAAATCCCGTGCCTCCTGTGATAAAAATGTTCATTTGATTTTCATTTCAGGATTGTAATACAAAGAAAAGTAATCATTGGATAATGCAAGTATCACATGTGAAAAAAATGCAACCCATATTGTTCCAGTTTCAAACGTTATTAAACAAAGGATATAGCCGAAGGGGATAGCTCCAATGGTTTCTTTTGCGCCCTTGGGAATATGTACAAGTGAATAAATCACGGTATTTATAGCTATTGCCTGCCATTGGCTGAAAGCACGCTCACAGGAGAATAATAAAAATCCTCTTATTAAAAACTCATAAGCAAGGAGATATGCCATCCAGCTTACAGAGTTGATAACTATCAAGCCTAAGCTCCATACCTTTGCCCTGATCTGAGGATAGATATTCATATTGCCGGGTTTACCGGCAAAGATCATGTTGACTATTATTATCAGGATTCCTGATCCCAGTATCCAGTAAAGTGAGATTACCGGGTTTCCTATCATAACACCATAATCTACTAATGTCTTGTCAAACAGTACCAGGCAGATGAATGCAGGTATCAATCCCAGGAAGATGACACCGGTAATTCTTTGAAAGACAACCCACGAAGCTTGCTCCTTATCTGCACCGGATTTTCCCCTAATAAAAGAATATATTCCTGATGAGGCAGATATTCGATAATAGGCGATAAATCCCGGCAAGCAGTATAGTATTGCAATTACCGGTTCGACATAATCATTATTCAAAAAATTTGGTGAGGTCATGTATTATCTTGTGTCTGAATGCGAAACTACAGCATTTTGTATTGAAAAACTCAAACTTCCTAAAATAAATATTCTGTATATTTGCACCAATGAAAAATAAAGTGGTAATTATTACTGGCGCTTCCTCAGGCATAGGCAAAGCTACAGCTGAAGAATTTGCCATGAGGGGGGCAAAAGTTGTTTTAGCTGCACGTAACCTTGAAAAACTTGAGGAGCTTGCCATCCGGTTAAAAAGCAAAGGACTGGAAACGCTGCCTGTAAAAACAGATGTCAGCATTGAAGAGGATTGTAAGAACCTTATTGAAAAAACCATTGATGCTTATGGTAAAATAGATGTTTTGATCAACAATGCCGGTATCTCGATGCGGGCATTATTTGAAGAAGTAGACTTATCTGTAATTAAACGTATGATGGATGTCAATTTCTGGGGAGCTGTTTATTGCACGAAATATGCTATGCCTTATCTGTTGAAAGTCAGGGGTTCGGTAGCTGGAGTAAGCTCAATAGGGGGATACAGGGGACTTCCGGGCAGAACCGGCTATTCGGCTTCCAAATTTGCTGTACGCGGTTTCCTGCAGGCATTGAGAACAGAGAATCGAAAACACGGCTTGAATGTTTTGATCATCAATCCATGGTTCACTGCTTCCAATATAAGAAATACCGCACTTACAAAAGACAATAAACAACAAATTAGTTCACCAAGAGATGAAAAAAAAATGATGCAGTCCAAGGAAGTCGCAAGGTATATATATAAGGCGGTAATTAACAGAAATGATACACTTACCATTACATTACTAGGCAAATTAACAAGATGGTTCAATGAGATCCTTCCGCGATCAACTGATAGGGTCATTTATAAAATAATGTCAAAAGAACCGGATTCGCCCTTTAAATAAAATGCGTATTTTTTTATTAGGATATATGGGATGCGGAAAATCAGCAATTGGTAAACAATTAGCGAAAAAGCTGGGTTTTGATTTTATTGATTCAGACCTCTTTATAGAAAATAAATGCAAAAAATCCATACCTGAAATTTTCGAAGCTCATGGAGAGGAAAAATTCAGGGAGCTTGAGCAAAATTGCCTGAAAGAGATAATAAATATTAGTGGCAGCAGAATTGACAGTTCCGGGCATGTAATTTCAACAGGTGGCGGAACACCTTGCTTTTATAATAACATGGAATTGATGAATAATAGTGGAATCACTATTTATTTACAGATGAGCGTTGAAAATTTGATGAACAGGTTGATACATCAAAAGAAATCCCGCCCGTTGATCAAAAACTTGTCTGATGAAGAATTAAAAGATCATATAAGTGAAAATCTTAAGAAGAGGGAGAACTATTATTTGCAGGCAAAGCATATTGTGAATGCTGAAACTTTAAAAATTGACGAACTTATTGGTTTGATTGCTTGGTTAATTAGGTGATTGGTTACGATTGTCTTCACCAGACTCACCATTTTCCTGTAAAAACTTCCTTCTTAAGAAAGGTTAAAGAATCTGTTATTTTCTGCTATCATCGTTTTCTCTCCAAACCTTTTCCCACCCAGCCTTTTGATAGAAATAAGGCAACAGGAGTAACCATGGCAATACATCCATAGATTAGCCACATGGTTTCTGTGTTCATTTGTTCGGGTGCTCCACCATCAGGACAATAGTTCATCAGAAACCAACCGGAATAGAGAGATGTGACCACTTTTGTAAGAAACCAGGGGAATTGTCCTATTCCCATATATATACCGGTCATATTTTTTGGGGCAATTTCAGCTACCCATTGTAAAAATCTGGGCTGCCACATTGCTTCGCCTATAGTCATTATGATCAAATAGGCAAAAACAGTGTATATGTTGGCGCCTAAAGCCAACAGGAATGTTGGTGAAGCCATAACCAAAGTACCGACTATCATCATTTTATAGGTATCACGCTTAATAGTAAGTGCCGCTACCATTGGCGCTAAAATAAAAATCAAAAGTGGGTTGAAATTGACAAAAAATTCGAAGTTGTTAGATATAACTCCTGTAAATGCCCTGCTAAAATATAGGGGAAGTGTCAACCAATTATGAGCAAAAAGGGTTTGAACGGGAATTAGAATAAAAATAAAATACATGAACCGACCATCCTTAATGGGGAAATTTTTTAGATAATATTTTAGTTTTTCTTTTACTGATTCTTGTTTTTCCGATTTTTCTTCTTCCTCCACTTCATCCTGAGTTTTAGCATCGGCAATATTATCCATAGCTATTTGAATAGTCTTTTTGGAAAGGATCACTGCAACTACAATAATTCCTATAACCGTTAAAGCAATAAAGACCCAATAAACCCCTAAAATGCCGTAACTTTTTCTAACAGGAGGAGATATAAGCCCAGGCAAAAATCCACCTAAATTCATGAGTGCATATAACATAGCATAGCCCATTGCCGCTGTTTTTTTTGTTGTAAATTGTTTGACCGCTGTATAACAGGCAGGTTGATAAATACCATATCCTATTATAATCCCCAAAATTCCTAACATTGCGACTATGTGGGCGCCCCCCCATAAGCCACTGGAACCCGCGTATGGAGCAATTGTTAATGCTAATCTTCCAAATAGTATAAATGTTAGTGCGGTAAGTAGGGCTTTTCTTACTCCAATCCAATCCACGGTTCCACCTAAAAGTAACATAGCCAAAGTAATCCCTGCCGTAAGAATACCAACCATTCTGCCGGCATCAATATCATTCAGACCAGTGAATTTGTTAAAGTACATGACAATAAGTCCTAAAACGCCAAAATATGTTAAACCTTCAAGTAAATATGACAGGTTAATGCCCCACAATACTCTTGGCGCTTTGATCAAATTAATAAAGGGTTCAATAATTTCACGAATTGGGCTTATTGCCTTAGAGTCTTTTTGTTCTTCCATTTTTGTTTTCTTTTTTGTTATTATAAATTAAACTTGTTTTATAACCTCAACTTAGATATACCGCTTCCTTGCCTTTTCCCAAATCAACCGACACATGTTCCTGGAGAGTTGTAGAAAGAGAAATGCCAACATAATCTGCCCTGACAGGGAATATATTGTGTCTTCTATCCACTAAAACTATTGTTCTTAATTTTTTAACGCGTACCCTTAAAAAATATCTAACGGCATAGATAAGCGTTCTTCCTGAATTGATCACATCATCAACTAAAAATATTACTTTATTTTTCAGCTCATCATCAGTTATTGGAAATTCAATTGCATCACTCAAGGGGGTATTCTTATTTATCTTTATTTCGCCAACCTGAACCTTCATAGGTGATATTGACTTCAATACTTTTGCTATTCTTTGAGCCAATATATATCCCCTTGTGGCAATGCCTGCAACTATAATTTCGCTTTCTTCATAATTGTTTTCGTATACCTGGTGCGCCAGACGGTTGATCTTCTGTTCGATTTGTTTGCTGTTTAATACTATGGTTTTACTCATAAAATATTATTTTATTCAACGGTACTGCTCACTATCATAATTAATTTTAATATCTGAAGTTGCAAATCTACAAATAACGTTTTAAATAGAATTAACGAATATTGTATTTTTATGCATATGATTTATACTTAACTTTGCCACTTGACAGGTAAGATTTGGCAACAGTACTGCTTTTGGCAGGAACTGAAAGGGATTAAATAAATTTCTAAAATAATTTATTTCAAAACTCTATAATGAAATTTTAAGTACCTAATATGAACATTGCAGGTAACATTAATACGATTCTCAAAAAAATACCGGAACATGTAAAACTCGTTGCTGTTTCAAAGACCAAAACCTTTGAAGATATATTGGAAGCATACAATGCAGGTCAGAGGATTTTTGGAGAAAACAGGGTTCAGGAGCTTATGACAAAAAATGACCGGCTTTCAAAAAATCCCGACACAACCGTTTCTCCCCATGGGATAGGCATTGAATGGCATTTTATAGGACACTTGCAAACCAATAAGGTAAAATATATCGCACCCTTTGTTAGCTTAATTCACTCCATTGACAGCTTAAAGCTATTAAAAACGATTGACAAAGAAGCCGCTAAGAACAAAAGGGTAATAGATTGCCTGCTTCAAATTAACATTTCACGTGAAGAAATCAAAAACGGATTAAACGAAGAAGAAGCTGCCGGTTTATTAAAGTCAGGGGATTTTAGCCATTTCAAAAACATTCGTATTACCGGATTAATGGGTATGGCTACTTATACAAATGATGAAAATCTATTAAGAAGTGAATTTAAAACATTAGCCAACCTGTTTGAAGATCTGAAGAACAATTATTTTAAAAGCAAACCGGAATTTAAGGAAATATCCATGGGCATGTCAAGTGACTATAAGATTGCAATAGATGAGGGCAGCACTATGGTGAGGGTCGGGAGTTTGATTTTTGGAGCAAGGAAGTAGGGAGAGATGGAGTTAGTGTTCGGGTGTAAATAAAACCACAGATTTCACCGATTTACTCATAAAATAATTTATTTTAATCTTTACTTTAAAATACATACCCCTTAAAATTTCCATATTCAGCAAGCCCCTTGTGCTGCCAAAACCAAACACCATTTTCACGAACAACATCAGGTATGTTAGATCTGCTGCCTTAATATTTCCTTATTTAACTATACCACCAGCATGATTTAATTACTATATATTTCCCTGAACCTGTTTTTTACTTGGTTGAAGGGTACTCAACACCTTCTTCTTTTTATAATATTTTCTTAAGAACTCCCCCATTCTCCCGCATGTAATTCATTCTTGTGTAGTCAGGTGTGAATTTTACAGAATTATTTTATGTTCAACAATGAAACACGAAATCTAATATCTAAAATCCAGAATCCCAAGGAAGCGAACGGATCGATTTGAGCGAACCGATAACAGAAATAAAAATTTGCATAATGAACATATGTTCGTTATTTTTGTAAAAAATTTTATAATAGAATAAATATCATTATGAAAAATTCATTTTCCCAAAAACTTGAAATTTCTTTGATGGCATTTTTATTGAATGCTATTGTAATCAATGTTTCCGCCCAGGAAAAGGCAACTATACAAGGTCACATTTATGATGCAACGACAAATGAAAATATTACCGATGCTGAAATTATGTTAAAACCTTTAAATAAAGCTACAACTACCAATTCAGAAGGAAAATTTATTTTTAAAGACCTGGATGAAGGGAAATATTCGATAATATTTATGCATGTTGGATTCAATAAGAAAAAGGAGAAAATTGATCTGGCAGCAGGACAAAACCTTGTTTTAGACTTTTCTTTAGATCCTGTTATTAAACTTGGTGAAGTTGTAATTACAGATACCTTAGTTGAAACTTTTCCATATACTAAAATTGAAATATTAAGACCAACTATCCAGCAAGCAGCAGTAAGGGATATTGGTGATTATTTACGTTCGGTTCCTAATGTTTCGGGTGTTAGAAAGGGCGGCTCGGCTATTGATCTGTCTATTCGTGGTTTTAAATTTGACCAGCTTAATGTACGTGTTGACGGAGGGATAAGAATAGAGGGTGGATGTCCAAACAGGATGGACCCAACTTCAGCTCATGTTGAAATTGAAGATATTGATAAAGTTGAAATAATAAGAGGTCCCTATGCCTTAAAGTATGGCCCTGCATTCGGGGGTTTTGTAAATCTTATTACAACTACACCAAAACCTTTTAAAAGTAAAAAGTTTGAAATTCATGCAAACGGAATATGGGGATATGAGAGCAACTGGAATGGTAATAAAGAACACATTGCTGTTACCGGAGGTAATGATAAAGTGTATTTTCTTTTATCAGGGAATCACAAAGAATATGGGAATTTTAAAGATGGTAACGGGGATTTGGTCAAGTCGGAATTTAGAAAATACAACTATACAGCTAAATTAGGATTTAGCCCAAAAAAGAATCATCAATTTTTAGTTACTTATGATGACTCACACGGACGGAATGTTAAATTCCCTGTCCTTCCCATGGATGAAAGAACGGATGATACCAAAGTAATGTCTTTTAATTACACCGTGGAAAAAATATCCAAAACAATAAAAAAAATAAAGTTCAGGGTTTTTCATACTGATGTGCATCATGTGATGGATAATAAGGAAAGGACATTTTCTGATACTGTGCCGGCTGTATCAATTATTGATGCCTATGTTACAGGTATTTGTGCAGGAACCGGATTAAAGCTCGGTGAAAAAGGAATGTTAATGATAGGAAGCGGTTGCGAAAAAACTTATAAAGATGGTGAAAGAACTAAAACCATGATCCGTCAGTATCCTTCAAACTGGGAAGTACCTGTGAAGGTTGAAAACCTTATGGATGCAACAATTATAAACGGTGCGGCTTTTGCAGAATATACTCATAAAACACCGCTTTATAATTTTATTGCAGCTTTCAGGGTAGATATCAATTCTGCCACTTCAGAAGAACAGCTATCAACAAATACAATGGGAGATACTCTTTATTATGATGCTCCTACAGGGTCTGAATATACAAATCTGAGCTTTAGTCTGGGTATAACCAGAAAGCTAAATGAAAAATTATCAATAGGATTTGCTTTGGGTCGTGGAGTTAGAAGCCCCAATATGATTGAACGTTATATTAATTTATTGCCTATCGGTTATGATAATTTCGATTATTTAGGAGACCCGGAAATAAAGCCCGAAGCTAACCATGAAGTTGATCTAACGGTAAAATATAATGACATTAACCTAGGGAGCGTTGAGCTTAGTGGATTTTACTCTTATGTTACTGATTATATCACAGGAAAAGTAGTTCCTCCTTCAGTGCAACAAAATCAATCAAGGGATGTAATAGGTGTTAAACAATTCTATAATGCCGGGTATGTATTGCTAAGGGGCTTTGAGCTTACTTATTCCACACCGGCTCAATATAAATTTGGTTCCCAGATAATTGCATCATATACCATGGCAACCAATCCTCTTGCTTCTGGATATGAAGTTGATGCTTATGGTAAACCAACAGGCTCAAAAGAAATTACAAATGACCCTCTATCTGAAATACCGCCATTTGAATCAACAATTAAGCTTCATTATAAGCTGTTTAATAATAAGTTAATTCCCAAAGTATCTGCAAGATTCATTGCAGACCAGAGATATGTTTCGGAAGCATTCAATGAAAGCGAAACCCCCGGCTTTGCAATAGCCGATTTTGCCGTAACATATAAACATAATGAAATAGTAACCATTGCAGGAGGCGTAAACAATATTCTCGACAGGGCATATTATGAACATCTGAATAGAAGAATTATCGGCAGCGCTCTCAACTATTACGAACCGGGGAGGGTGTTTTTTGTTAATATATTAATTGATATTTAAGAACTTAACTATGTAAAATAAATTTAATTTTTTATTGCCACAAAGGCACAAAGAAACACAAAGGAATACTTAGTGAAATTTAGTGTCTTGGTGCCTCGTGACAAATATTTATTAAAAAACCAATCATCATGAAAAATCTGTTTAAAACCACAACACCAGTTACAATTTTTTTAATTGCAGTTTTCTGTGCCTCTTGCGAAAAAGATAATTATGATCAGGAAGTCAAGTATTATGTAAAAGGTCTGACAGAAAATTATGAAGTATCTTATATTAATGAAAATGGTGAAACCATTACGGAACAGGTAGCCCCGATAAGTGTGAATGATTCATGGTCATACACATTTATGGGGGAACCCGGGGATATTGTTTATCTTTATACACAGTATTATGATGTAGCCGTTAATGAAAAAAATTTTACAGTAAGAATACTTATTGAAGATAAAATATTTAAGGATGCTTATGGATATGACAAAGAAGAAGGGGATACTGTGTTTTATATATTAAGGTCAGGGACTATACCTTATTGATTAGTTAGTAATATTTGCAAAGACACTATATTAATTCAAATACTGTAATTCGAATAAAAAAAAACAAAAAATGACTGAAGCATATATTTATGATGCGGTGCGAACACCGCGTGGAAAAGGGAAAGAAGACGGGTCACTTCATTGTGTAAGTTCTCTTAATTTATTGACCACTGTTTATAATGCTATTCGTGAACGCAATGATCTTGATACATCTTATGTTGAAGATGCAGTTATAGGTTGTGTATCGCAGATATGGGGACAAAGCGCTGACATTGCCAAAACGGCTGCAATAGCGGCTGGATACGATGATGTGGTTTCGGGGGTCACACTGAACCGTTTCTGCGGCTCCGGACTGGAAGCAGTTAATCATGCTGCTGCCTATATAATGGCAGGGCAGGTGAAACTGATGGTTGCCGGTGGTGTTGAATCCATGTCACGCATTCCAATGGGGTCTGATGGATTTGCATTACTATATGACCCGTTTATGGTGATGTATCCTTACATGATACCCCAGGGAATATCAGCAGACCTGATAGCAACTAAGGATGGATATAGCCGGGATGAGTTGGATGGTTTTGCTGTAGAATCACATAAGCGAGCCGCCAATGCCTGGAGAGAAGGCAGATTCAAAAAATCAATTATCCCGGTAAAAGATATAAACGGATTGGTCGTTTTAGACAAAGACGAAACAATACGACCCGACACTAATGTTAAAGCTATGGCAGAATTAAAACCATCCTTTGAAAAAATGGGTGAAATGGGCGGCTTTGATGCTGTAGCCATACAACGGTATCCCGAAGTGGAAACCATCAAACACTTGCACCATGCCGGCAATTCGTCAGGCATAGTTGATGGTGCCGCATTAACATTAGTTGGTAATAAGGAAATAGGGGAAAAATTAAATTTAAAACCAAGGGCTAAGATACTCTCCTTTGCATCCGTTGGTGCTGAACCTACAATCATGCTTATTGGACCAGCCCCTGCTTCACGCAAAGCTCTTAAACTAGCTAAAAAGACTGTAAATGATATTGATCTGTATGAAGTTAATGAAGCATTTGCAGTTGTTCCGCTGAGGTATATGAAAGAAATGAACTTGTCTTACGACAAAGTAAATGTGAATGGCGGGGCAATTGCAATGGGGCACCCGATCGGTACAACCGGAACCATGTTATTAGGAACTCTTCTGGATGAATTGGAAAGACAGGATAAGCAAACAGGTTTGGTAACCTTGTGTACAGGCGGAGGGATGGCGGTTGCGACTGTTATTGAGAGGGTTTAAGTTGGATGTTAGCAATTGGTACCTATTTTGGATAATTAATTGTATATCAGTTGATTAGCTTTTGAAATTCTCGCAAATTCATTTCCTGCGTGTTTGGCTATAAAGACAGCTATATGAAATTGAATCAATGCAAATAAAAAAAATTAAAATCTATGCTGCAATTTGAATAAAATTCGACATGAATAACCATGAATTTTTATGTGATATTGATTTCTTTAAAGGGTTTGCAAACCCTTATTTGGGTGTGCTTCTAACAGGCCTTTTTTATGGGATGACCCTTTGTAGTTTTTCATGTCTGCCTTATATTGGAACATATATACTTGGATCACAGGAAGGATTTGGTAAAGGGGTTAAAGCCACAGTGATATTTTCAGTATCCAGAGCTGTAACTTATACCTTTTTAGGCGGATTATGCGGATATATAGGAAGTGTTATCGTAGAGGAAATAAATCCTGAATTAATATTCCTTATAACTGGTATAGTTATATTTCTAATAGGTATAATCATTATTATAAAGCCACTTAAAGCCTGTTCTCAGGAACATCGCAAGATAAGCAAAACAATTTTTTTACAGAATCCTTATCTTCATCTAATTTCAATGGGCATGGCAATCAGCTTAATCCCGTGTCTTCCACTTACGGCTGTCCTGTTATATTCATCAACAACACACTCTGTATTTACAGGCGGGCTTATTGCACTGATATTTGGCTTAGGAACAGTTATTTCTCCATTGTTATTTTTTGGAGGTATTGCAGGATGGTTTTCCGGAAGAATAAAGATTGAGATACCTCAATACCGAACATTACTGCAAAAAATAAGTGGTCTGATTTTAGTTTTTTTAGGAGTTAAATTACTGTATGAGACTTTAGTCATTAATCTTTAGATTAAGTGAATATTGAGTCTTTTTTTTTAAAGCTATTTTTTTGAATTAGGGATATATGATAACGTATATAACATATAACATTGGCTCTGTCTTGTTCAAATTAAAATATTCGAAATTTTAGCAAATAAACATGACCAACTTTAAAATATTCAATGTATTCGGGCTGATCTTCTTGTTTGGTATTTTTTTCATAACATGCTGTAAAGAGCCTGAGCCGGCGCCTGGACCGGAGCCGGAAGAAGGAGATGGAAAGATCATTTTGAAATTTGATTACATGCTTGATAATCAACCACTGGAAATGGATACCCTGAAATATGTTAATGAAGCAGGTAATCATTATGAAGTTCATGATGTGAGGTATTTTATTTCAGATGTGACATTGCATAAATCAGATGGTTCTCAAAAGATAATTAATGAATGGGAAGATTTGCATTATGTGGATATTTATATTCCTTCAACACAAACGTGGGAGGCGCCTGATAAGATCACTGAGGGTACTTATGATTATATAACTTTTACTTTCGGACTCGAACCGGATAAAAACATATCATACAGGTTTACTAATCCACCGGAAAGCGATATGATCTGGGCTGAAATTTGCGGAGGTGGTTATCATTATCTGATATTAGACGGGCGATGGGTTGATACTACCCAAGCTCTTGAATATTTTGCTTTTCATTTGGGAAAAAGCCCGGAATACGATGGTCTGGGAAACCTTATAAACTCTTATCATAATCAATTTACAGTAACATTACCCAATTCTTCATTTACCTTACAAAAGGATGAAACCAAAGAGATACAGATAGTTATGAATATAGAAAATTGGTTCAGATCACCGAATACTTATGACCATAATGCCTGGGGAGGATATATTATGGCAACCCGGGAAGCAATTGAATTGGGCTGTGAAAACGGTCATGATGTGTTTACTGTTGGATATATTCAATAATTATCAAAAACACATTGTTATATATGAATTCATACAGAGCCAAATAATAACTTTATTATTATCGTGAAGAAGAAACTTCTATTTATATCAGCCTTCATTATTTCTGTTTTAATTATTTTAAGTTCTTATATAGCCGGGCCTCCACCCGGCACCACCAATGCTCCGGGTGAAAAAGCTTGCGCTGACAATCCATCGTGCCATACAGCTACCCCAAATACAGGACCCGGATTTGGTAGAATTATAATGATGAATGGAGGAATTTCAAGACCAACACATTATAAACCCGGATTCCACTATATACCAATGCCGTTTACAGTTTATACAAATTATGATGTAGTTGGCTTTCAAACTGTTATCCTGTTTGCCGATAGCACGATTGCAGGAACAATTGATTCTCTTATGTATCCTTCTGAAACGTATCCTGATTATAATTGGACACAACTTGATACCTTAAATGGCCGGATATATGTTTCTCATACAGAGGAAGGGACATCAGAACCTGGCATACACGATTGGATGTATTATTGGACAGCGCCTGATGAATGTTCCGGCACGGTTTATATTTATGGCGCTTTCGTTGCCGGAACAGGTGATGGAAATCCCACCAATGATGATGTTTATTATGATACCTTAATTATGCTTGAAGATACTACTCTTTCTGCCTATGCATATATCATTACCCCCGATACCCAGGGTAATTGTAATGGAACTGCCACAGTGTATGTAAGCGGATGCAGTGGTCCATATACATATCTATGGAATGATCCTTATGGTCAAACAACCGATACTGCAACCGGTTTGTGTGATAATTCTACATTTACTGTAACAGTTACTAATGCCAGTGGGGAGACGGTAACTGCTTCAGTATTACTTACCGGCATATATTCCCAACCTCAGCATCCGCCGGTCTTTTTTATTGAACGCATATTCCCAATTCCTGCATCTGATGTTGTGCACATTGATATCCGTACAGTAAAACCCACCAAGCTTGCTATTGCAATAATTGACATGAATGGAAAAGTTGTAATTCAGGAACGACAAATTCTTATTAATTCGCCTGAATCTTTATGTAAATTAAATCTGTCTGAATTAAATCCCGGTATTTATTTTCTGAGTGTGAAGCCGGTAGATTTCTCAGGGAGGGACAACAGTACCGGGAGCAATATATTTATATTAAATCAAAGAATTGTAAAAATTGAATGAAACGGAGAGTGGGTGAATGGGGGAATCGGTGAGTTAACATGTTTCACCCCTGTCTATTGGCAGGCAGAAAAACCACTTTAAGCGGGATATTACATTTTTGGAAAAGTGGAATATTGGAATGATAGAATTGAGGACGAATCATGTTTTTACCATTATTCCAATATTCCAGTATTCCATCATTCCAGCATCTTAAAATTTAAAATATATATAATATGATATATAAACAACATTTTCAGGTGAGAAAAAATTACCTGATCATTTTGATGCTTCTTGTTACTGTATCAATTATTATCTGTTCGTTTATAATTTCCCCTCCGAGTGGCTCTACAAATGCTCCCGGTGAAAAATCTTGTGCTGACGAGGGTTGGTGCCATACAGGCACACCAAACACAGGCCCGGGATTTGCCGAAATAATTATAAAGTACGATGAGACTGCAACATGTTATATTCCCGGGCAAGTATATACGATAGTGCCATATACAATGGACACTGACACAGGTAAAACAATAATCGGCTTTCAAACTGTTGCCCTGCTTGACAATGAAAATGGTGCAGGAATCGTTACTCTTATAGATCCCAGTAAAACCAACCTTGATATACCTCCAATACCAGGAGACCGGGAATATATAGGACATACACAAGCCGGTACGGCAAACCCCGCCAAATACGATTGGGAATATAGCTGGACAGCGCCTATTGCTGGTTCGGGGACGGTTTATATTTATGGAGCATTCGTTGCCGGGCAGGGTGATATCATTACCTACAATGATGATGTTTATACTGATACCTTAATACTTTATGAATGTTCAACCGGCATATTTTCTCAACCTCATACTTCGCAGGACCTTATGATTGAACGCATATTCCCTGTTCCTGCATCTGATTTTGTGAACATTGATATCCGGACAGCAAAAACCACAAGTATTTCTATTTCAATAATTGATATGAATGGAAAAGTTGTGTTCACAGAACCCACGTTTCAGGTTAATTCAACCAAATACTGTTACAAATTAAATGTGTCTGCTTTAACTGAAGGAATTTATTTTGTGAATGTAAAACAATATGATAAAGCAGGGATAATTCAAAGAATTATTAAAATTTGATTTACGATTTATTGGGAAGCAAAATTGAGGAATTAGTCGCACAGGAACAGCAAGCCGGGAATTATGAAATTTCCTGGGATGCAGCAGGATTTTCTTCAGGAATATATTACTATGAACTAAATTCAATTTCAACTGATGAGAATAAAATTTTCAGAAAAGTGAGAAAGCTGAACGTTATAAAATGAAACCACAGATTTACTCATATAATAATTTGCGTTTAACGGTATTACTCACTATCATAATTAATTTTATCGGTGTTCGTGAATGCTTCGCATTTCGTGAACCCGCATTTGCATTTGGTTTATAATTAGAATGATAAATTCCGATACTATTAATTAAACTTTGTATCATATGAAAAAGTATATCATATCATTCATATTAATCACATTCCTGTCTTTAATAAGTCATCTTACCTTGTACTCCTGGGGTTTTTTCGCACATAAGAAAATAAACCGGATGGCGGTCTTTACATTGCCTCCAGGGATGATAGGTTTTTACAAGAAACACATAGAATATATCACCGAGAATGCAGTAGCTCCCGATAAAAGAAGATATGCAGTTGAAGGTGAGGCGGAAAAACATTATATTGATATTGACTATTACGGAGAAAACCCTTTTGAAGTGATGCCAAGGCGATGGAAAGATGCTGTTGAGAAATATACGGAAGACACCCTGCGGGCTTATGGGATAGTCCCCTGGGCTATTGAGAGAGTTGTTAAAAAGCTGACGAGCGCTTTTAAAGAAGAAGACTTTAACAAAATACTATACGTGTCAGCCAACCTGGGACATTATGTTGCAGAAACATATGTGCCGCTTCATTGCTCCATGAATTACAATGGGCAGCTTACCGGTCAAAGGGGTATTCACGCATTTTGGGAGTCGCGCCTTCCAGAGCTTTATAGTAATAACTACGATTATTTTGTGGGCAAGGCAAAATATATTGAGAATCCGTTGGATTATGCCTGGGATGCTATTGAAGAAAGCTTAGCGGCAAAAGATTCGGTATTGTTATTTGAGGCAAAATTAAATGCCCAATATTCGACTGATAAAAAATACAGCCATGTAACAAGAGGGCAGATGCTAATTAAAACATATTCAGAAGAGTATTGTATATCATACAATGAAATGCTTGACGGCATGGTTGAAAGAAAGATGAGGGGCTCTGTACTTGCCGTGGGCAGTATGTGGTATACTGCCTGGGTGAATGCCGGAAAACCTGATCTAAAACGGCTGGAAGACAGGGAGATATCAAAAGAGCTTAAAGAACAAATGAAAGAAGGGGAAAGGATGTGGAAAACGGGGAAACCAATAGGCAGAAAGTTTCATGATTGAAATTTTAATTTTTATCGTTTCATTGATTTTTATTCTGGATTTTAAAATAAGTTACATTTATTGCAGTAAGAAAAGAACATAGTTTCATAAATTAATTAAATGTTATTCAGAATTAGAAAATATACTTCGATTTTCTTTCTTGTTTCTTTTATTTTTACTTTAGTAATTAAAGAAATACATGCCCCGTTAAATTTCCATATTCAGCAAGACCCTTGTTCTGCCAAAACCAATCATCATCTTCACGAACATCATCAGGATTGTTTGATCTGCAACTTTAATATTTCTTTATTTAACTATAATATTCATCAGGATGATCTAATTACTATATATTTCCCTGAACCAGTTTTTCCCCTGGTTGAAGGATTTTTAACACCCACTTCTTTTTATAATATATTCTTAAGAGCTCCCCCCTCACTTATTTAATTCATTTCTTGATTTGATGATTTAATTCATCACCAATCCGTTTTGCAAATAAGCATTTATTGGCTTATTTGTTATTTTACTAATTTTTTTATTTAATTATACTAAATTAATCTGTCATGAAAACAATCGCACATATTATAATCTTACTTTCATTGAGCTATACTGTGTATGCTCAAAATCGAATATCCGGGAAAATTACTGATAGCCAAATAAATGACGCTATACCTGGAGTTAATATATATTTATCAGAGCTGCATAAAGGAACAGTAACAAATGAATCCGGTGAATATATTCTAACTGAATTGCCAAAGGGAAAGTTTAAAGTTCAGTATTCATTTATCGGATATAAGACTGTTGTTAAAACATTACAATTTGACTCCATTTCACAAATTAAAATAAACATTCAACTTGAACCGACTGTTTTAGAAACAGAGCAGGTGGTTATTACAGGCGGCTATCATTCAACACAGCACGAAAATGCTATTAAGATTGAAGTAATTAAATTGGAAGAAATTACTAATTCAGGAACACAAAGTTTTACAGAAGCATTGACAAATATCTCAGGGGTTGATATGATAGCAAAAGGCGCAGGCGTTTCCAAACCTGTTATCCGGGGTTTATCGAACACCAATATTCTGCTGCTAAATAACGGTGTAAAGATGGAGAACTTCCAATTTTCCGAGAATCATCCTTTTATTGTTGATGAATTTGGAATAGATAAAGTTGAAGTTATTAAAGGACCTGCATCTTTACTTTATGGCTCCGATGCCATTGGTGGAGTTTTAAATATTATAAAAGAAAAGCCAGCCCCGGGTGGAAAAATTATCGGGGATTATAATCTTCAATATCATACAAATACAAACGGATTTGTTACCAATTTGGGAATAAAAGGAGCATTAAAAAGTTTCTTCTGGGGCTTGAGAGGTGGCATAAAAAGTCATGAAGATTATATTGACGGAAACAGCGGTTTTATCCCAAATACCAGGTTTACTGATCAGAGTTATAAGCTTAATGCAGGTTTTAACAAATCTTTTGGTTCATTTAAAATTTACTATGATCTTAATTTAATGAATTTAGGAATGTGCGTTCCTCCTGTTTTTTCCTTAGTAACCGAAAAAGGAAGAAAAAATGAATACTGGTATCAGGATCTGGCTAACCATGTTATTTCCTCTAAAAACACTCTTTTCTTAGGCAATTTTAAAATAGGTGCAAATGTTGCTTATCAATTTAATAACAGGCAACTACAAACTGTTGATCTAACTGCTGTGAACATGGATTTGAATACTTTATCATACGAATTAAAAACACATCTGCCGTCAAATGAAAAGTCGGAGTTTATAATTGGTTTTCAAGGGGCAAACAAACAAAACAGGAATAATGAAGCGCCTAATCATGTATTGCCTGACCACAATGTTGATGATATTTCATTTTTTGGATTAGCCCAATATACTTTTTTTAATAAATTAACAGCACAAGCCGGCTTGCGATATGATTACCGTAATATTTTTGTCCCGGAACAGGAAAAATCCGGACATTCACACGAAGAAGAGGAAGAACATGAAGAAGAACACGAACATATGGAAGAATTTGATAGAAATTATGATAATTTTTGTGCATCCATTGGGGCTACTTATAATTTAAATGATAAAATATTGTTCAGGGCTAATTTTGCTTCTGCTTATAGAACACCAAATATTGCAGAACTTACTCAAGATGGAATGCACGGAGCAAGATACGAACAAGGCAGCCGTGATCTGACTTCGCAACGAAGCTACGAAACAGATCTTAGTATTCATTACTGTTCAAAACATACTACTTTCGACTTTGCAATATTTGATAATCAAATAAAAGATTATATTTTCCTTGCACCAACAAGTGATACTACAAGCTCAGGCATGGATATTTACCGGTACAGCCAAACAAATGCAGAATTGTATGGCGGTGAAGCTGGCATTCATATCCACCCGCATCCATTGCATTGGCTGCATTTTAAATCAACTTTCTCTTATGTAATTGGAAAACAGGAAGATAATAGCTATTTGCCTTTTATTCCTGCATCTAAAATAAGGATTGAATTAATAGCAGAAAAAAAGAAACTGGCATTTTTACATAATACTTTTATTAAAATTGGAACATTAACGGCTTTTGACCAGAATAATCCGGCAATGTTTGAAACAGAAAATGTTGGTTATACACTTCTTAATCTGGGTATCGGTGGAAGCATCAAATGGGCAAAGCAGATGGTTTCAATCGGAATTTATGCAAATAATTTACTTGACGAAAAATATATTGACCATCTCTCAACTTTAAAACCAATGAACATTTATAATCAGGGAAGGAATATCAGTATAAGCGTAAAAGTTCCTTTTAATATAAAATCATAACTTTGTAAAGTTTTAAATAATAGTGCCACAAAATCAATGTTTAATATCTATCATTATCCCCCCATAAAACATTGTACCATAAACAGGAGCATACATAAATGCTGCATCATCAATGTGTTTTTCATCCTGAATAAGATCAAAGATATTATTCACCCCTGCATATAATTTAAAGACATTGAGTTTTTTTGAAATCCTTGCATTAAAAAGCATAAAAGGGTCTGTTTCCTTAATTTTAGATTGGTCTCCAATATCAGGATCAATGTCTTCATTAAAATAATCTATATACATTTTACCCTGATAGTTTCCTGTTATTGCAAAATTCCAATTTTTTGGGTTGTATTCTAATCTTATATTTCCTGTTGTTACAGGGAAGCGGGAGATGTATTTACTTTTTTCTTCATATTCTGTTTCTATCCAGTCTTCTCTAACATTATCATACTCTCCGTGATTATATGTAAGATCAACTCCCATATCTAAATTTTTGATCAAACTTGCCATAACAGATACTTCAATACCCTGAACAAAGGCATTATCTATATTCATCCATTGATAATCGTAACCTAAAGCCGAAATTGCGGGTTCAGCATCAGTAAATGCAATTTTATCCTTTAAATCGGTTCTGAATAAATTTGCACTAATCCTGATCTTACAACCATAATAATCGGCAGATAAATTATAGCTAATTGAAGTTTCCGGTTTTAAACCGGATGATTTCCATACTCTCGGTGAACCGCTGCATAAGTGAAGGTCTTCCGAAAATCCGTAAGGTGCACGAAAACCTGTACCTGTATTTGCTCTTAAAGTAATTTTTTCTGTAAATTCATATTTTAAAGCAACCCTTGGATTTATACTCGTTTCATCAAATTTGATTTTGGGAAATAAAGTAGTCGCAAAAACCTGTCTGTCTGCTTTATATTCTTCTTGTGAATTGTGTACATCAAATCTTATCCCGGGAACAACCGTGAATTTATAATTTAATGACCATTCATCCTGAACAAATACACCGAATTCTATTGCCGATTTATTACTTACAGACCTGTAAGATTCACCCAGATAAGAACTTGCAGTATCAACAACAATATACATACCTGATTCATCAAGCTTATTATAATAGCTTTGAGCGCCAATGAGAAGTTGATGTTTTTTAATATCTATTCCATAAGTTATAGTGGCGGTTAATGAATGTTCATCGGCAATATAAGGTCTCATATCCCGCAGGTCAGGTACGCTATCATTATGAGTTCCCATATAATCGCTTAAATAAGAGTCATTGGTGGCATCTCTGTTATGATTTATATAAGCCAAAGAAAAGCTTAAATCAGAATTGTTTTTAAATTTCCTATCATAAGAAAGTTCTGATTCATATCTGTCGGTGATAATACATTCTGTTCCGTCTGTAAATGAATTTTTATAATAATCATCGTCAATTATTCCACCTTGCCTTTTTTCGTACAGATACCTTCCCCTGATAATAAATTTATCATTATTAGAAAAAAGATCATTTACATATAAACCAAATCCGGCATTATTCAAATTCGTAGCCACTCTGTCAGAAATGCCATCTTTCCTTTTAACTTCATCAAGTGTCATTCCGTCAGATGTCTCGTCAATTGCATCGCCTGTAAGTTTTTGGGCAAAAACATTTAATCCGATGTTTCCTTTTTCATTTCTAATTGAGGATGATATATTATAGATATTTGTATTGTACTTGCCAAATTGAAGGTTTGCTTTTGTTGACGGCTCAAATGACGGCTCTTTTGTGATAATATTTATTGCTCCTGCAACAGCGCTGCTTCCGTAAAGTGCAGAACCTGCCCCTTTAACAACTTCAACTCTTTCAATATCTATAGTTCCTATTTGCTGTAATCCATAAACCCCCGCCAAACCCGAATACACCGGCTGTCCGTTTATTAAAACCTGTGTATGTTCAGCTCCTAATCCCTGCATCCTGATCATTGTAAAATTACATGCCTGGCATTGTTGTTCTACACGAATACCCGGTGTTCCTTCCAATACCTGGAAGAGATTATTGGCGTTTTTTATCTCAATTTCTTTTGCAGTAATAACTTCTGTTCTAACAGGAACATCTTTAATATAATGTTTGGTTCTTGTTCCTGTAACAACAACCTGTTCTAATTGTAAAGCATCTTCTTCCAATACAAAAAACAGCTCTGTTGCCTTCCCTGCTTTCATCTCCACTTCCTTTTCCTGCGTTTTATAGCCAATTGCTTTAGCAATAATAATTACTTTACCCGTGGGGATATTTGCCAGCTTATAATGCCCGCTCGCATCAGTCATTGTCCCTATATTTGTTCCTTTTACTACTAAATTTACATACGGTATGTGTTCGCCTTTGCATTTTACATCTCCAAATAGCATTGCGTCTGTTTTTTGAGATTTAACAGGTATGATGAATATTAGCATAATAATATTTAATGGTAAAGCATATAATGATATTTTTTTAATTGTTTTCATTTCATTGAAATTTTATTGGTTCAACAGGGACGTAGAGACGAGACCGGGTCTCGTCTCTACATTACCGCAAAATTATTTTTGAATAGAATATAAAGGGCTAAAGCCCAATTATGAGTATTTGTTTCTTAACCCCGCCATAAATGGCGGGGTTAATCATAATTATAACACACTGGAAATCAACTTCCTTAATGCGATAAACACATACTTGTCTCGTCCCTGCTACAGAGTATTAATTTTCAACACAATACAAAAAATGGATAGAAAATTAGCGGTAAAATGGAGGGGAACGGTTATTATATGAATACAAAAAACAGCTAAATGGAATTATGTGATTTGAAAAACTCTTAATTTCATTTATTGAAAATAAAAAAATACGAAATCCTGAAAAACTTGTTAATAAGAATATGGAATTTGTAATTATACTTAATAGGACATACTCAATTTTTGTATGATGATGAGACTTTACAGGTAAGTTTTCATCATTTTGCTTATCGTAAGGGTGAGCATGATAAATAATTTCTCCATTGGGTAATCTATGATAATGCCCGTATATAAAAGAATTAATTAAAAGCCATGCTATTGCAGGTAATAAAATTGCAACTAAATATTTTCTTATTTTTCGAACAAAATTCATACCCTGAGGAAGCTATAACCAAAAAAAAAGCCACGAATTTACACGAATTTGCACTAATTAATTTTTTATGATAATTAGTGTAATTAGTGGCTAAAGAAATTCCAGCATTAATTCTTAGCCGAAATTGGCAAAGATTAAAATTGTATCTGGAATAAATAGCTCATCATTTTGAATTGCAAATAAAACGCTTATTTAGAATGATTCCAAATAATTTTTTAATATTTAAACCTCTTATCTGACCTTATTTCTGAAAAATTCTTTTCTTCAGTCAGCCAGCCAGTTCTTCCATAACTTCTGCTATCAAATCCTGGAATAAATGGTTTGATGTCCAATAATGGTGTTCCATTAATAATATCAACATCCTCAATATACAATTTGTTTTTTGCCACTTTTACCAATCTGACTGTTGATATACCTATCGGATTAGGACGATTTGGCGCCCTGGTTGTAAAAAGTCCATGAGGTTTATCATCCAAAAATGGTATCACCTCCAAAGAAAAATCTTTCGATAAATGAAAGTGATATATTAGAATTATGTATGAAAATCCTTCAATATCTTTCAGCCCTTTTATATATTCCGGTTTCAACTCAACCGTACCCTTTACTCCCTTAGCTCCAGCCGGTTGTATAGGCATTCCTTCGAGCTTTGTAAAAGGTGTATTGATAATACCAATAGGATTATATTTAATTATGTTATTCATCTTTAATTTATTTTATCCAAAGCTTGTTCAATATCACTAATCAAATCTTCAACATTTTCAATACCAACTGAATAACGCACTAAACCGTCTGTAATATCAGCTTTGATCCTGTCTTCCGGAGATATACCTGCATGTGTCATTGATGCAGGATGTTGAATTAATGTTTCTACACCTCCAAGTGAAACGGCTAAAGTTGCAAGATGAACATTATCCATTAAAATTCTCCCGGCTTCAAACCCGCCTTTTAATCCAAAACTGATCATAGCACCAAATCCCCGCATCTGTTTTTTTGCCAGTTCATGTTGTGGATGAGATTTCAAACCCGGATATTTTACCCATTCAACCTTTGGATGATTTTTAAGAAATTCTGAAATTATCATTGCATTTTCCTGCCCCCTTTCAATTCTTAATGATAATGTTTTTATGCCTCTTAATACCATATATGCCAGGTGAGGATCCATATTACATCCCATATATACCATTAATGGTCTGATCTTCTTATAAAGCTCTTCTGTTTTAGTTACAATTATACCTCCTACAACATCAGCATGTCCATTTATAAATTTTGTAATAGAATGTAAAACAACATCAGCTCCTAAATCCAGGGGATTCTGAAGATAAGGACTGCAAAATGTGTTATCAACAACCAATATAATTCCATTTTCATGAGCAATTTTTGCGCATTCCTTAATGTCAGTAAGCTGAATTGTAGGATTAGCAGGTGTTTCTATAAAAATCACTCTTGTATTTGACTTAACAGAGGCATTTACATCATTAAGATTTGAGGTATCAATATAAGTAGATTCTACTCCAAATCTTGAAAAATGTTCTTCCATAACAATTCTGGTAGGTCCATAAACTGCTGCTGTAGAAACAATATGAGAACCTTGTCCTAATAATGCCATATATACCGTAGAAATAGCGCCCATGCCAGAGGAAGTTGCTATTCCGCCAAATCCATTTTCCAACTCAGTAATGTTATCTTCAAGAGCTTTTATTGTAGGATTACCTATACGGGTATAAATATACCCCTTATCTTTTCCTGAAAAACGATCAGCGCCATACCGGGCATTTTTAAAACCAAAAGTAGATGTTTGATATATAGGTACTGAAACACTCATAAATTCATCTTCATAAGCGCCGGCATGAACCAGCTTTGAATTGAATCCTAAATCTTTTATGTTCATCTTAATGTATTTTATTAGTTTTGATAAACTATTTTGTTTAATAATTTTTTTTTTGCAAAAATAGTAAAAAAATTTGGATAATGAACATATGTTCATTATTTTTGTAAAAACTTTCATGAAATTATTTATGCCCCGACCAAAAAGAGATAGAAAAAGGTATTAATAATCACATAAAATGTGAAACCCGCACCGACTATAATGTTAACGAATTAATAAATAATTGAGTTATGCCACACTTAGACCATACAGGACCCGAAGATAAGGGACCAAAAACAGGAAGAAAACTCGGTAAATGCCGCAAAACAGAAACCGAATTAAAAGAAATTGGGAAACTTGGAAAAGGACAAGGAAAACGCCATCACTCCGGAGGTGGAAAAGGTAAAGGAAAACGATTAAAATATAATCAAAATGTTTAATCTCTAATCTTTATAAAATGAAAAAAATAGCAGTTCCGGTTACTAAAAGTAACCAGGTAGACGACCATTTTGGTCATTGTGAATTTTACGGAGTTTACACTATTTCAGAAAAAAACGAAATAGTTGACGTGCAAACAATCAAATCAGAACAAGGTTGCGGTTGCAAATCGAACATTGCAAGCGTATTATCTGACAAAGGTGTTACCATAATGCTTGCAGGTGGTATTGGCGAGGGAGCAATTAATGTTCTGAACAATTGGGGCATTAATGTAATACGTGGTTGTTCGGGCAATGCAGCAGACATCGTAAAACAATTTGTTGAAGAAAAAATTTCCGATAGTGGTGAAAGTTGTTTACAACACGAACATCATCATGGTCATGGACACGATCAGGTATGTAACCACTAATAAAAAAGTATAGATCCAACCACACAAGCACAAACATCAACCGCTTAAAGCCTCGCTAAATCCAAAGCGTGTAAATTTATATCAGAATTTAGGACATAGCTACGCAAATTTATTAAAAAGGAATTAATCGGAAACTTCAATGCTTATTTTAATATTTACTTATCTGCTATTTACCCGCTCTGCCCTTGTTATTTGTTATTAATTATTGGTTATTGGTTGAAATAGATGTATCTATGTGTCATTTACACCAAAGCAATATAAAATGGAATATATAGCAGGAAAAATTACTTTTCCAGATGATATTTGTTGTAAATATTGTGGGAATTAACTAAAATTACTTTCAGATTAGAATTAAAAATAACGGAATAATAAATGTAGGTAACAAAAGTTTAAATTTTTAATTTTAAACTTTGCACTTTTACAAATTATTTGTGGTAACTAGTGAAAATTAGTGTCAGTCTGAGGCTGTTCCGCCTCTGGCGAATAATTAGTGGCTAAACATTGAAATTCCGATACTTTTAACTTGTAAACTTATTTTAGGACGAGACACTTTGCAGAAACACGAGCCAGACAAAAAAATAATTGTAACTTTGGACGAGTATTTCGTTTATTGAAAATATAAAAATTCCGACACAAAACATAAATGCCCCGTCCAAAAAGAAATAGAAAAATGTGTATTCCACCATCAATGACCGGCTTTAAACCGTTTGGAATACCGTTTCATGAGCTTGAAACTGTTACTCTTTTATTTGAGGAATTTGAGGCAATACGATTAACTGATTATGAGAATTTAATACAAGAGGAGGCAGCTAAACTCATGAATATTTCACGTCCAACATTCACCCGTATCTATGAAAAAGCACGAAAAACCATATCAGAAGCGCTTGTTGAAGGAAAAGTGATAACTATCAATGGTGGAAATATACAATTTAAGAATGTTTGGTATAAATGCACCAATTGCAACCATACCTTTATACTTACAAATAAAAAAATAAAGAAATGCAGATTTTGTAATTCCAAAAATATTGAAAATCTTAATAAAACAAATAAATCAAGTGAAAACATGAAAAATACTAATAAAGGATACGGCCCCGGTGGTTTTTGCATTTGTCCGCATTGTAATACAAAAACTCCGCACCAGGTCGGCAATCCTTGTATACAAGAACATTGCCCTAATTGCGGTAAAGCAATGGTAAGGGAAAATTCTTATCATCATCAGATGATTCTAAAAAAGAATAAAGGAAAAGATAAATAATTTATTTATGGCAATTAGTGAAAATTAGTGAAATTCGCGTTTAAATATTGTCAAATAGAGGCTGATCCACCTATGCGGAAAGTTCCATTACGATAAATTATGAAATATTTTCAGAGTAAACTAAAAAAAATAATTTTGCTGTTATCCGCATTTTGGGCAACAAACATTTCCATTGCCCAGGATACAACAATTCAAAACATTTTGAATGATGTGAGAATTGATTCTATTATGCATTTTGTAGAGGAATTATCGGGTGAAATCCCAACAGTTATAAATGGTGTTTCTCAAATAATTACTTCACGGCACAAAGATGAGCCGGGAAATGAGATGGCTTTTGTCTATATTAAACAGAAATTAAACAGTTATAGTTTACAACCCGATTCCCAGGTATATAACACAACCTGCAAAAATATTTTTGCATCTCAGGCAGGTACGGTTTTCCCGGGAAAAAAATATATCATTTGCGCCCATTATGATGATATGCCGGCAGGTTCAATAGCACCCGGAGCAGATGATAATGCAAGCGGGACAGCAACAGTTATTGAGGCAGCGCGAATATTTAGCCAGTACAGCTTTCCCTTCACAATTGTTTATGCTTTATGGGATGAGGAAGAACAGGGATTAGTCGGAAGCAGTATCTATGCTGCCCAAGCTGCCGCTGATGACGACTTGATCATGGGTGTTATAAATATGGATATGATCGCCTGGGATTCGGATAACGATAACCTGGCTTTTATTCATACGAAAAATATTAGAAATTCTGTGCTTATGGCTGATACAATGAATAATATCAATTCAACTTATAACATAGGGTTGGATATAGTAATAAAAAATCCCGGGGTAACAGCCACCGACCATGCGTCTTTTTGGAACGAATACTATAGTGCAATCGGATTAAGCGAAGATTACTATGGCGATATGAATGCCTACTACCATTCTACTGATGATTTAATCGCTTATTTTAAGATACCTTATTATGAAAAAACTTCTAAACTCGCAATTGCAACCCTTGCCTGTCTTGCTTCAGACACAAGCATTAATGTTGGAATTGAGGAATTATCCCATGAAAGGTTTATTCTTTACTCAAATTATCCCAATCCTTTCAGCTATAATACTACTATAAGCTACTCATTGCCTTTTCAATGTAAAGTGAACATCACCATATACAATTTATTGGGAAACAAAATTGAGGAATTAGTCGCACAGGAACAACAAGCTGGTAATTATGAAGTTTCATGGAATGCGGCAGGATTTTCTTCAGGAATATATTACTATGAACTAAATTCAATTTCAACTGATGAGAATAAAATTTTCAGGAAAGTGAGAAAGTTGAACCTTGTTAAATGATGCGTGATAATAGAAAATAACTCTGTAAGTTGATTTAATTATCAATTATATAGTGTTGCTGGGTACTGGGTGCTGGGTGGTCTGTATTGGTTATGAGGTTGAATAAAAATCCAACAACCCAGAACCCAGTGCCCAGAACCCAGTAACTGTTTATTGTAAGCACAAGGTATCGGTTATCATTTAAATTTGTTTAAAATATTGAAATTTCGATTCAAATAATTTACATTTGTAATATCAATCTTTTTGATCAAATGCTATTCCGAATCAGAAAATATACTTCGATTTTCTTTCTTGTTTCTTTCATTTCAACTTTTGTTATAAAAGAAATACATGCCCCGTTAGATTTCCATATTCAGCAAGTTCCTTGTTCTGCTAAAACCAATCATCATTTTCACGAACAACATCAGGATTGTTTGATCTGTAATTTTAATATTTCTTATTTTGACTACAATATTCAACAATATGATATAATTACTATATATTTCCCTGAACCTGTTTTTCCCCTGGTTGAAGGGTTCTCAACACCCGCTTCTTTTTATAATATATTCCTAAGAGCTCCACCTTTCCAGATTGTTTGATTCATTTCCTTTTTAAAGATAAACTTATTAATTCATTTTTTCGGTTTCTCCGTTCTCGGGTATCGGTTATCAGTTTGTCAGGTTACCGGTTTTCGGTTTTTCAGATATTCGGTTTTTTACGTTAATAATGACTGACTAACTTATAACTGAAAAACTGATACCAGATAAACCCGAAAACTAACATCTGACAACTGAGAAACTGAGTAGTTACTTAAAATATTTAACCATGAAAAAAATCACATACATTATAATCTTTCTTTTATTCAGTTATTATATTGTAAATGCCCAAAATCAAATATCCGGGAAAATTACCAATCACGAAACAAATGACGCTTTACCAGTGGTTAATGTATATTTATTAGAATTGCATAAAGGAACGGTAACAAATGAAACCGGAGAATATTTGCTAACTAATTTACCAAAAGGAAAGTTTAAAGTTCAATATTCTTTTATCGGATATAAGACAGTTGTTAAAACAGTGCAATTAAATGATTCCATTTCAGAAATTGCAATAAATATTCAACTTGAACCTGCTATTTTAGAAACGGAACAGGTCGTAATAACAGGCGGCTATCATTCAACACAGCACGAAAATGCGGTTGCGATTGAAGTAATTAAATTAGAAGAAATTACTAATTCAGGAACACAAAGTTTTACAGAAGCATTGACAAATATTCCGGGGATTGATATGATAGCAAAAGGCGCAGGCGTTTCCAAACCTGTTATCCGGGGTTTATCAAATACCAACATTCTGTTGCTAAATAACGGTGTAAAAATGGAAAACTTTCAATTTTCCGAGAATCATCCTTTTATTATTGATGAATTTGGAATAGATAAAGTTGAAGTTATTAAAGGCCCGGCTTCTTTACTCTATGGTTCCGATGCCATCGGGGGAGTTTTAAATATTATAAAAGAAAAGCCCGCCCCTGGTGGAAAAATTATTGGGGATTATAATCTTCAATATCATACAAATACAAATGGAGCTGTTACCAATTTGGGAATAAAAGGAGCATCTAAAAGTTTCTTCTGGGGCTTGAGAGGTGGCATGAAAAGTCATGAAGATTATATTGACGGAAACAGCGATTTTGTACCAAATACCAGATTTAATGATCAGAGTTATAAACTTAATGCAGGTTTTAACAAACCTTTTGGTTCATTTAAAATTTATTATGATCTTAATTTAATGAATTTAGGAATGTGTGTTCCTGAGGTCTTTTCCTTGGTAACCGAAAAAGGAAGGAAAAATAAATATTGGTATCAGGATCTATCTAACCATGTTATTTCTTCTAAAAACACTCTTTTCTTAGGCAATTTTAAAATAGGTGCAAATGTTGCCTGTCAATTTAATAACAGACAACTGCAAACTGTTGATCTAACTGCTGTGAACATGGATTTGAATACTTTGTCCTATGAACTAAAAACGTATTTACCGTCAAATGAAAAATCTGAATATATTATCGGGTTTCAAGGAGCAAACAAACAGAACAGAAACAACGAAGCGCCTAATCATGTATTGCCTGATTTTAATGTTGATGATATTTCATTTTTCGGATTAGCCCAATATACTTTTTTTAATAAATTAACAGCACAAGCCGGCTTGCGATATGATTACCGTAATATTTTTGTCCCGGAACAGGAAAAATCCGTACATTTCCACGAAGCAGAGGAAGAAGAACATGGCGAAGAACATGAACTTATGGAAGAGCTGAAGAGTAACTATAATAACGTTAGCGCTTCTATGGGCGCTACTTACCAGTTAAATGAAAAAATTTTGTTTAGAGCTAACTTTGCTTCTGCCTACCGGACACCGAATATCGCAGAATTAACCCAGGATGGAATGCACGGTGCAAGATACGAACAAGGCAGCCGTGATCTGACTTCGCAACGAAGCTACGAAACAGATATTAGTATTCATTACTGTTCAAAACACACTACTTTCGACTTTGCGATATTTGATAATCAAATAAAAAACTATATTTTCCTTGCACCAACAAGTGATACTACCGGTTCAGGCATAGATATTTACCGGTATAGCCAAACAAATGCAGAATTATATGGCGGTGAAGCAGGCATTCATATCCACCCGCATCTATTGCACTGGCTGCATTTTAAATCAACTTTCTCTTATGTAATTGGAACGCAGGAAGATAATAGTTATTTGCCTTTTATCCCGGCACCTAAGATAAGGATTGAACTAAGAGCGGAAAAAGAGAAACTGGCATTTTTACATAAGGCATTTATTAAAATAGGAACATTAATGGCTTTTGACCAGGAAAATCCGGCAATGTTTGAAACAGAAAGCGCTGGTTATGCGCTTCTCAATCTGGGTATCGGTGGAAGTATCAAATGGACAAAGCAGATGATTTCAATCGGGATTTATGCAAATAATTTACTTGACGAAAAATATTTTGACCATCTCTCTACTTTAAAACCAATGAATGTTTATAATCAGGGAAGAAATATCAGTGTATGCGTGAAAGTTCCTTTTAATATAAAAAAATAACTTTCAATCCAAAACTAAAAACTATTCAACTATAACAAACCAACCAAAAACCAAAAACTAAATTCAGAGCCACTTGCTTTGTCATATGCAGATTTAGTTTACGAAATAAAGCTCTAAATGTCAATGTTTATAAGGACGAGTCAGGAGTTCTGAATTTAATATCAGCTTTTTTTGGAAACAATTATTTCCTGTATATTTGCAGTTACAACAAATCATGGTGATTATAATCGCCAAAAAAATATAATATCATGAAAAAGAAATTTTTATTCATCTCAGCATTCATTATTTCTGTTTTAATTATTTATAGCTCTTTTACAAATATTCCTCCTGCCGGTACTACCAGTGCCCCAGGAGAATTCAGCTGTTCAGGTGTAACATGTCATTCAGGAACACCGAATACGGGGCCGGGATACGCTGAAATTGTAATAATGGGAGATGAAACAGCAACAACTTATATTCCCGGTGTCACTATCATGTTAATGCCGTATGTTATTGATAATACTAAACAAGTATCCGGATTTCAGACTGTTGCCCGGCTTGCTAATGGAAACAGTGCAGGATCAGTTACTCTTTTCTTTCCCGATTATACAGAGCTTATTACTTCAGGAGGATATGAATACGTGTGCCAAACAGGTACCGGTGCGATAGAACCTATCACGGCTAACATGCATGATTGGATGTATAATTGGGAAGCGCCTGCTGCCGGTTCAGGTACCGTTATCATTTATGGAGCATTCGTTACAGGACCAGGTTTTGGTAGTACCGCAAACAATAATGTTTATTCTGATTCATTAGTGCTAAATGAAGATACTTCATCCGGCATATATTCTCTGCCGTATGCTTCGCAAGACATTATTATTGAACGTATATACCCTGTCCCCTTAATAGATTTTGTTAACATTGATATCCGTACAGTAAAACCTTCAGGGCTTTCAGTTACATTAATTGACATGAACGGAAAAGTTATTATCACAGAATCCACATTTCCGGTTAATTCAACTAAATTCTGTTACAAGTTAAATATGTCAGCTTTAACTGATGGAATTTATTTTGTAAAAGTAAAACAAGGTGATAATGCAGAAGTAATTCAGAGAATCGTGAAAATTTAATTTTATTTAATGAGTAAATAATTATTTTCTATATCTTTACTGTTCCAATGAAGAACCTATTTGCCATATTCCTCCTTCTTATTTATTTCATAGCTTTTCTAAAACCTATATACCCATTTATCGAATATGCTGTAAATAAAGATTACATCGCAAAAGTGCTTTGCATCAATAAAGACAAGCCACAAATGTCCTGTGAAGGCAAGTGCCATCTTCAAAAACAATTGAAAAAAGCAACAACAGAAAAAAACAATCCTGAACAAAACACCCCGCCCAAAACCAAAACCCAGGAAGTTATATTTATTCTAAAAACAGAAAAGCCACGATGTAATTACAAAATAGAAGAAGAAAAGAAATATTTTTCCCGAAATTCTATGGTTTCTTCACAGTTTTTTACTAAACCACCTACACCCCCACCTAAAAGTTTTCATTGTTAATCCCTGTAATTATATTGATATTTAGGGATATCCTTTAATCCCTTGTCAATATAGACCTCACAGGTTTCCAAAACCAGTGAGGTCTGAAATGTTACAATTGCACTTTTGTAACACAGGTTAAGTACATCCTTTTTTAAAGGACATAACTATGAAAGTTTATTGAAAACATTGCCACTAAAGCTCAAAAACACACCTGTGTGCCGAAGCACTTCGGCCTGCCTGCACGTAGCCGTTTCGGCAAAGGCAGGTGCGCAGGTGTGAATTTTAGTGTTTTAGTTTGTGGCAAAAAAATCATTAAAAATGAAAACTATAAGACTTCAAACAATGATAGTTCTGTTAATGATCTTGTTTTCAACGTCAGATGCCTTTGCTCAATTTACAGCAAATGGAAAAATTATTGATACTCAAACTCAGGAGACACTGGTGGGCGCTAATGTAGTTGTTACAGGTACAACTATTGGCACCACCACTGACAAAAACGGACAGTTTGTTCTTCAATCAGATACCGGGATTGATTCAATTAAAATTTCACTTGTAGGTTATAAAACCCAAACCATCAAATTAGAGTGTAAAAATCAGGTCATTGAGCTTGAATCTTCAATTGTAGAACTCCGGGATGTGGTTGTTACAGCCACAAAGACGGATCAAAAAGCAAAGGATATACCTGCTGCTATATATGTAATTCCTTTAGAAGATATAGAACAAACAGATTCCAGGAATGTTGAGGAGGTATTGCGTAAAATTCCCGGTGTATTTACAGAAGACAAATATAATGCTGAATATAATGTTGTAAGCTTTCGCGGTGTCGGGCTTCACACACACGTAACACGCGGCATACTGGTTTTAGTAGACGGGATCCCTATAAATGAAGCAATGGGAAGAGTTGATTTTGAGGGCATAGATATGGAAAACGCGGAGACAATAGAGGTGCTCAAAGGACCTGTATCAGCTTTATATGGACCTAATGGAATAACCGGTGTAATAAATATTGTTACAAAAAAAGCGCCTGAAAAATTTGAGGGAGTGATCAAGAGTTCAATAGGTAGTTTTGATACAAGAAAAATTGCCGGTAGTGCAGGCGGAAGAATTAGAAAGCTGGGCATCCGGGTAAACGCTACACATTATCTTACTGACGGATACAGGGATTATAACTCTTATGAGACAAATAAAGCAGGCGCCAAATTGGATCTTGACCTTGATAAATACGGGGAGTTGCTCTTTTCTATGAACTATATCAACTCAATGAAGGATGTTACCGGACCGCTGGATAGTGCACAATATGAAGAACGCTCAACGGAAAGCACAAAAGACTTTGCAAAGGGGGATATAGAGCTTATGAGATTTGGATTATCTCATAAAAAGGACTTTGGAAAAATTTTCAACCTCACAACCAATCTTTATCTTCATAATAAGAATCATGAAGGCGGTTATTCAGACGATTTTATCACTGAAGATAAAATGAACCTCTTTGGCGGAGAGGCAAGATTGCGTTCATCATTTGATCTTTTAGCCAGGAAGAATACCCTGACCATAGGTATTAATGCAAACAAAGAAGAAGGGGATTCAAAGAGCTATGATCTTGATTCTGAGGGGCAAAAGACCGGCTTAACCGAAGAGGGAACCGGCATCTATGAAATAATTGGCTGCTACATTCAGAATGATTACAAAATCCTCAATTCATTATCTCTGACTTTAGGCGCCAGGTATGACATTGTCAACTACGATTGGCAGGAACGTTTCCCCAATGACACCTCTGATATTACATCAATATCGGCATTAAGCCCGAAAGTTAGTCTGGCTTACACCGGGATAAAAAATCTGACCCTTTTTGGTAACGTTGCAAAGGGTTTCAACCCTCCGCAAATTTCGGATCTTTTTATAGGAACTACTTCTAATCCGGAACTTAAGCCAGAATATCTAATCAATTATGAGGTCGGATTGAGAGGGCGTATCTTTGAAAGATTGGATTATCAGTTGTCATTCTTTTTAATGGATTTTACAGGTCAGGTCTTAGAAGATGAAATCACTGGGAAATATGAAAATATTGGAGACACCCGTCATCATGGAGCTGAATCTGCTGTTGAGATTAAGCTTTATAAAAACCTGAAATTCTCGATTAATTATGCTTATCTGATAGCAAAATTTGCTGACTCAACTGATTATTTTTTAAGAAAAACACCCGTGCATCAGATAGGAATGGGATTCAATTATACCCAACCTGATGGATTTACAGGAGGCATAAATCTTAAATGGATTGATAAATATTATATGGACAACGAGGAAGTTAATATTTATAACGGGCATTGTGTGGTAAATGCAAAACTCGGATATAAATTGAGTCGTTATTTCGCATCATTCAGCATAAATAATCTTTTTGATAAGAATTATGCCACCTGGTCACAGGCAAGCTATAGAAAAGGAACCTGGACCGAATCTTATTATCCGGGCTGGCCGAAAAATTTTATTTTTACGGCTGGAGTGGAATTTTAAGTTTTTCCAAAGACTATTCTCTGAAAAGAAGGGCAGAGGTAACTATTAAGTTTATCTAATAAAAAATTTTCGCCACTAACACAAAGACACAAAGTTGCACTAAGAATGTTAATAACTAAATAAATCTTTGTGATACTTAGTGTCTTGGTGTGGCATAACAAGAACAATTGAATTGTAAAATTTTTTTTATGAAATGTAAAATACTATTTGCAATTTTTCTGACATTTTATGTGCTGGGAACATCAGCATCAGATATCATCTGGCTATCCAATACTCCACCGGAAAAAATTGCTAAAGAGATACGTCATGGTATGCATTCCGTATCATATATAATAGAAAAAGACGGAACAGAGAAAAAGATACTTTGGATAAGGTCGGGCAGGTTTCCCGTTGAATCAAAATATACAGATAGCACAAATACAAAAATACCCGAAACCTTTGTGCTATCTCCCGATGGTAAATTAATAAAAGGTGAACTTGCTCATAGTCGAATAGGTTATGTTTTAACTTATGAGGGAAACATTGAGGGCTTTTACAACAGCTATCTTACAGAAAAGTTTATCCAGGGAGATACTTTATATATCATGGCAGCAAAAGCAGAGGTCCTGAGCCATAAATGTTCAAAGGGGCATGCCGGAATACAAAAAAAGATGCCCCCGAATACCCTTATAAAGCATATACCTTTTGAAATTGTCAGGAAACGGATTTCAGGTGAAGATTTCCATACTTACTTAACATCCGGTGATGATATAACTCTTAAAGTGTTTCTTAATGGGGAACCATCAAAAGGGTTAATAATAATGTTAAGCACTCAGAAAAAATGGACGAATAATTTAACAACAGACATAAACGGTGAAGCCACTTTCCAGCTTATTGGAGATTATTATTCAAAATGGAAAGAGCTAAATAAAAGGAAGATCCATAATTTTTTGTTGGTAGCAGAACATACTGTGACAGCAAACGGCAGCTATCAAGGAGTTCCTTATAAACACGTTCATTATACAGGGACTTTATCCGGAAAGTATATACCCTCAAAAACCATGTATACATCTTACGTGTACGGATTTATCTTATTTATTTTTGTTATTGCAATAACTAGTATATTAATTTTTTTTTATAGAAGGCGGAGGAGAAAACTATTTAACGTGAGTTCGATATAAAATTAATTGCAAATTTTTGAAACTATTCAGG
>JBDRNO010000044.1:0-6516 GCA_043811005.1 Bacteroidota bacterium
GGACACGCAACAGGAAATGGTGGGCAAATGAGTTGGTAGGGCGTTTCTTTTATGCTTACACCATTATTCTCAAAAGACGAATATTCAGCTGTGATCATTCCCCCTCCGTAACCCAAATGATAGCCAAGATTAAGGCAAATACTTATAAGACATATTTGCGGTGGGGGACAATATTGTGGCGGTTCGGGAAAGCATATTACACTTTTGCCCAGTAGTACCGCTACATGTGCCCGGCTTATTATTGATGAACCACTCACAAGCAACCTTCCTTGATTTGGCGGTATTTGTGTCTGAGATTTATCACCCCACACCTCAATACCCTGCCACATTGTACCACAATCTGTAAGACCTGTTAGTATGGTGCTATTTCCAAGTCTTAATATAGCAGTCCGTTCTACAATGATCTTTCCATAAAGACCAAATTCTATGGTTTTTCCATTAAGAGTTAAAGCCTGTCCGCTTTTAATACGCAATGTGCCCCGCATCTTTAACTCATTACTCACAAACATGCTTAAAAAAGCACTTGCATCAGATGATGAACTAATGGTATAATCACCATCAACATCATAAGTCACCTGTGTATTTGAACAGCAATTTGTATTATATAAAGCAGTTGAAGGAACAATTGTTATTACCTCATCAACACTATGAAATCTCCCACAAGCATCTTCGGCTGTTAAAATCACTTGGAAGTATCCAGGAGTATCATAAACATATGAAACCTGCACACTGGAAGTAGTCAGTGTACTTCCATCACCAAACTGCCATGTATATGTTACTCCGAGGATACTAGGAGAGGTGTTTGTGAATGTATAAGGATTGGCAGCATCGCTCATGCACACTTCCGGATAGGTTGTAGTGATTGTAAAACTTGCCTGAGGAAAGATGTCAATTGTATTTATTGTTGCACTTGCTGTGGCTGTACAACCATTGACATCAGTAACTGTTACTGAATAGATTCCCCCAGCTAAATTTTGCGCAATAGGTGTTGTTTGACTTCCTGCTGCTGCATCCCATAGGTAATCATAAGAGGGTGTTCCTCCTGATGCGGTTACTGTTGCTGATCCATCTTGTGCGCCAGGACAAGTTTCATCTGTGGTCGAAACAATTCCTGCGATCACTTCATCTGAATCTGTTAATGTTACAGTGGCATTTGCCGTACAACCATTATCATCGGTAACAATAACAGTATAAGTTCCTGCCCCAAGATTAACTGCTGTCGTTCCTATTTGAACAGGTATAGTATTCCATTCAAAAAAATAAGGAGATGTGCCACCACCAGGCGTTACCGTTGCTGTACCATCACTATTTCCATCACATAATGGATTAGTGCTCGCTGTAATTGTAGCAGTAACCGGATTTGTTACTGTAACAGTAACCTGATCTGTTAGGGAGCAACCAGCCTGACTACCAGTTACAACAGTTCCCGGATTTGTATGTAGTGTCCTGTTTAATTGATATGTGGTAGTTTGGTCCGGATCATTAATTAGAAGTTGGGTTTCATCAAGCGGAGCCTCCATTGAAGTACCATCACCGGAAAAAACCGTCCAAGCATATGTAATGTTATCCACTGTGCACAACAGAGGGTCTCCAATCAGTAAATCTCCGCATGTGATTGATTCGTCCAATCCAGCAGAAAAATTGTCTTCAATTAATTCAATATCATCTATATTAACAGATGCATATCCCCCATCCGGGTATTTTTCCGGATAAATCCAGATCATATCAAATGCTAATCCAGTATTATTTTGAAAACATACTGTTACTTGTTCAAAGTTGCTGCCTGTAGTTATTATTAATTCGTGAAGCACTAATAATTGGTCTATTGGGACAGCGGGAACTGTTGTAACATTATTATCAAATGGTAATCCAGAATTAATGGATCGAACTAACCTAACGTAGAGATTTACCGTATTTCCAAACCCGATTCTTCTTTTATAGGAAAAAATATAATTTCCAGAAGGTTGAACGTCAACATAACCTACTATTCCCTCACCATCACTATTACCCGAAGCATATTGTGACCACATTAATACAAATGGGTTTGTTCCTAAAAACCCTATACGCGGAGTAAAGTGTGAAGCTAACCAATCGTCAACTTCTCCTGGTATTGGGATACCACTACAGCACATAGGATCTAATTCGGAAAAATCACCATTACAAATTTGATTGCAGTCAGCAGGTATAGCGCAAGTAACATTTCCACAAGGGGTTACCAGAATTCTAATACAAGTTATATTTCCCGTGATAGTTCCGTTTGTAGGTTGATATGTTATACATACAATACCTGGCTGATCTACAACATAATCAAAACTTGTTCCTGGAATTACATTTGTTATCGATCCGGTCCCGCTTACAATCTGCTCACATTGGAATGTTAAACCAGTCCCCATATCATTTGCTAAAGGGTATATAGTAATAAAATTACCAGAACAGTTCTCTAAAAGGTATTGCTCATTTGTACAAGTATTTGGAAATCCATCATTTACCCCGGCTATGATGGGATTTGTGGGACATCCATTTACAGCAATTGAAAAATACATTCCATCACCAAACGTATTGGTAGTTTGATAACCAATGTCACATAAAACACTTACTTCAGCATCAGTAATATATCTTCGTATTTCAGTTTTAGCTATACCGGGATTCATTACATAATTCGGTGTAAGACCTCCACAATTAGTTGCAAAGTGACTTAAACTGGAACCTTCAAAGTAACCACTTGTGGGAGCAAATACCGGGTGAGGGCCTGTAGAGCCATCAAAAACAACATTTGTGCAACCGGAAGTAATAACAGCTGAAGTGAGAGCTGGATTAAATTCTGCGCTATAACATCCCCCCGTCAAATCAATAAAAGGAATCCCACCAGCAGTTTCCAGATATATATCAAAACGAGAATAATGATCGGAAAACGTAGCTGGCCCAATACTGAGTCCATTTGCATCAATCAATGACGCAAATCCTAATGTATGAAGAACTTCATGTAATATTACTGAATATAAATCAAATTGATCTGCTCCTATAGGATATAAACCAGGATCAAAATTCCAAGTTGTGCCAGCGCCAAACTCCGGCTCCAGGTTAAATTTGACATTAATATACCCATCATATAAATCGGGATCTTTTACTCCACCATTGATCGCTTTCCAAACTTGGCAATCAATTATTCCTGTAGTATTACCACAACAAGGAATATAATAAGGAGATGCTGAAGCTAACGCATCATCCGGAACACCAGTTGAACCAACTTTTATTTTTACAACAGGATTTACGCCTCCACACTGAGAATTTACAAGCAAAACGGAAATGTCAGAAAAAACCTGACAAATTACAGTTTCCATTAATCCTGCATCTGCTTCAGCATTAAAATCAGTAGTAGTTTCTATTAAAAATATTCCACCCCAACAACTACCACCTATTGCAGTAATATCTCCCTTACTGAATCGATTACCAAACCTATCAAAAATCAATCCAGTAGTATCCTGTTGTGTAGAATCATATCCTCCTATTTCTATTGGATATTCCACAGTGGGTTCAATACTGATCTTTGTCACAAAAGCATCATTGGGACCCCCGCCGAAAGTGGTCTGAAAAGCCCCTGCAGTGGTATCAAAGTCAGTTGAGCTGGTGTTTCCGGTCACGTATGCATTACCGTATGCATCCAAAACAAGGCCAACACCGGCATCATTAGCACTACCCCCAAGAAAAGTGGAAAAGACAAGGTCACTGTTACCATTCCCTGCTGGGTTTAATTTTATTACGAAACCATCGTAGTTACCTCCTCCAAATGTGCCCTGTGTGGCATCCGGAGTTATCGGAAAGTCAGTGGATGGAGTATGGCCGGTGACATAGATGTAACCGGAGGTATCTACGTAGATGTCACGTCCCATCTCGCTACTAGCAGTGCCGCTGCCGCCAAGATAGGTAGAGTATAAAAGTGCAGTTCCGGTAGCATTCAACATGGTAACAAAGGCATCCATGCTTCCCCCGCTATAAGTGGTCTGAAAAGCCCCTGCAGTGATATCAAAGTCAGTTGAAGGAGTGTGTCCGGTCACATAAGCATTGCCGGTAGCATCCACCGCAATGCTCCGACTATTTTCATCCCGGGAAAAAAGCGTACCGCCACTGCCGCCGAGCAGCGTAGAATAAATAAGGTCAGAAGAGCCATTCCCTGCAGGGGTGATCTTCGCCACAAAGATGTCAATACCGCCAGATTTTACTGTCTGAAAAGCTCCCGGAGAAATAGGTAAGTTAGTTGAATTGGTGAACCCTGATATGTAAGCATCTCCTGAAGCATCAATTGCAACAATTGCAACACCTCCAAAACCAAGTTCATCGAGACTGCCACCGAAGTAGGTGGAGTAGAGATATGCAGTGGCGTTGGCATTCACTTTCGCCAGTACAAAGTCAAATTTGCCAGCATTAGTGGTTTGAAAAGCCCCTGGTGTGGTATAAAAGTCAGTTGAAGTGCTGTGCCCTGCTACATAGGCGTTGCCAGAGGCATCTACGGCAATACCAAAAGACTCATCATTACCGCTGGCTCCAAGATAGGTGGAATAAACAAGTGCACTGCCGTCAACACTCAGCTTTGTTAAGACAATGTCATCGCCTCCACCAGCGTGATTGGGTTGAACCACCGCATTAAGACCAGTCTGGGGAAAAGTTGGGAAATCGAAAGAAGTGACCCATGATGTTACGTAGGCATTACCAATAACGTCTATGGCAATTCTGGGTTCTTGCTCCCTGTAGCTACCGCCCAGATAGGTAGAATAGATAAGGGTACTCCCATCAGGAGAGAGCTTAGACACGAAAATATCTTGTGCGTCTGAGCCGGTTCCTGGACCGGCTTTGATTGTGTCATAAGCCCCGGTCGTTGTTGGGAAATCAGTTGAGCGGGTAATTCCTGCTATATAGACATTGCCGCTGCCATCTATCGCAATATCACTACCGCTATCATTACTACCGCCTCCAAGGAAGGTAGAGTAAATCAACACAGGATCAATGACCAAAGGACGGGATGCATCGTATTCGGCTACTTCAAATCCAACCAGATGTTGAGCCATTAGAACATAACGACCGTCAACAGGTTGCCTGTAACCGTTAACTTCATAGTAGATTACCGGTTTGGTCTGGATAAGCTGATCACCATCTATTTTCAGCACAAGGTTGCCCTGTTCATCGACAATAATATCATCCACACCTTCGAAACTCAACCGGATTTTATCAGGATCACCTCCCGGAGCAATTACAAAGTCATACTCCAACTGATTATTCTTACCATAATAAATCAGGTCTATATTGGGGTAAATATTATGATATTTTACTTTTGTATAATTAGGAATGTTTGTGTGCCACTTTTTTGAATTGTTACCCTTGAAATAATTACTTTTCGCAGACAATTGATCCATCCCTTTTACATGAGCTAAAGGATTGGCTCCCAGAACCTTCATACGAACAACGGCTCTTTCAAGCGACATAACAACCTCACCGGCAGTTAAAAATAAGCAATAACCTTTGCCCCGGGATATAAAGTCTACACACTCATCAACCTGTCCTTTATTAGCTTCAAATCTCAATGGCATTTTTCCGTAATTCTTGGAAATTACATTTGGCTGATCATTGCGGGTTTTTGCATTTACAGCCGTAAACATAAATGTGAGAGTATACAAGCATCCTGCAAAAAATAAAAACTTAATTAAATACTTTGTTGTTTTCATAATTTTTTAGATTTTTTGAAAATAATTATAATATAGGATTATCTATAAAATTTTTAATATTATAGTGTATATTTTCAACCTCCAAATCAAAATTTCCAAATTCTTACTTTTACAAATGAGCATTTTCGTATATTTGCATTTCTCAAATGCTTTTATTTTAAGCATTTAAGCTAATTTGGAGTTTTCATATTCTTACTGTTACAATGATTAAAAAAAATAATTTATTTCTGCTTATCAATTCATTAAGTAAAGACGAGAAAAAACATTTTAAAAGATTTATGTTACAGTATCATAAAGGAGAAGGAAACATTTATGTACGATTATTTAATGCTATAAACAAACAAAATCAATATGATAGAAATAAGATCATTAGCCAAATACCAATATTAAACTCACCAAGCCGCCTGGCAAAAGAAAAAAGCAAGCTTTATAATCTCATCATGAAAAGCTTGAGTGATTACTACTATAACAGGTCAGAAAACATCCGGCTTAAAGATATTTTGAAGCAAGCAGAGATCCTCTATGAAAAAACATTATTTGAGCAGTGTATTAAATTGTTGAAAAAAGCCAAAAAGATCGCATACTCCTATGGCAAAGATTCACACCTGTTTGAGATATTTAAATGGGAGAAAAAGCTGTTTTATTCCGGGAAACAAATAAAAAATTTAGATAAAATTTTACAAGAGGAAAAAATAATTATAGATAAGAGGAATAATAGATATGATTTTGAAGAAAATCAATCAGTAATTTTAAAACTAACTCAACGAGAAGAAATGGAACGAAACATGAATAAGTTTAA
>JBDRNO010000045.1:0-4898 GCA_043811005.1 Bacteroidota bacterium
AAATAACCTGACGATGCAATTGTGGTTTGGGATGAGAATAAAATGTCACCACCATTTGTCAGAGTTGCGCCATTTAAATCAATTGGACTTGAAAGAATTGCTCTGCCATCTATTAAAGTTTCACCAGAAATTTCGCCGACAACATATAATTTACCATTGTTTAGAGAAACGAAATGTTGTGTGTGATCAAAAATCGCGTTACTATTTTGGATAATTAAATCACCGGTTATTTCTTCAAGGGTTACAATAGCGTCACTGTTTTCAACAACAAATTCTTTAAGATCAACAACGGCATTACTGGTTTCTTCGATTAAGTTTCCAACCTGATTGTTGAGATCAACAATTGCCTGACTGTTATAATTAATATTGTTTGCGTTGGTTACAATAGCCTGTGAATTGAAGTTAATATTATTTGCGTTAGTTACTATCGCATTACTATTTTCATCTGCTTCAGACAATAGATTGACTATGGCATTGCTATGTTCGAAAATTAAGTGTTCTGGCGGATTTATATCTCCTCCATTGTATCCGTAGATAGTATTGTCAGATACCCAGGAATTATCATTTCCTGATTTAAGAACAATAGACTGTTCTTTCCATCCGGATACGTTTTCGGCATTTGTAATTTTAAATCTTGAATTGGTGTCATTTAAAACCAGCGAAGCTCCCATATTTGAAAAATTAAGTATTCTTTCTGATGAAGCTGAATTATCAAACCAGGCAACTCCGTCAAGAATTACTTGAGCTCCGCTTAAAACGTTTACATCGAGATCATATTCAGATCCTTTTGCGGCATTTCCGAATATTATTGAATAATTGAGAGGTTGAGCACTTTCAGAAACATTATAATTTACCTGATAAACTATAAGATCATTATCGCCATTATCTCCGCCAACAGCTAAATAATTGCCATCTGGGCTCCAGTCGGCAGATTTTCCGGCTATTCCAAAGTCTTCGGATATTATTTGATTTAAAGCTGATCCGTTCCATGAATAGACGATTAAATCATTTGGATCGTTGTCGTCAGCGATAGCGAGATATTTTCCATCAGGACTCCAGCTAAAATAATAACTTCTGGAACCCGCTGCCTTACTATCTAATTGATTTAAATTTGATCCATTCCATGAATAAACAATTAATTCATCTGCTAAATCACTTACATGGGCAGCCAAAAATTTACCATCAGGGCTCCATGCTACAGAAAGCGCGCGAAGATTAAAGTCCTTTGATTCTACTTTACTTAAAGATGATCCATTCCAAGAATAAACTATTAAATCATCCGGATCATTGTCCGCGGCAACAGCCAGATAATTACCATCAGGGCTCCATGCAACAGAATATGCGGCATTAACATAACCCTTAGAATCTAATTTAGCTAAAGTAGAATTGTTCCATGAATAAACTACAAGATTTTCGGCTTCCCATCCGCCTCCAGCCAAGTATTTACCATTAGGACTCCAAGCGACGGTTTCAAAATAATCACCTGGATCTATTGTTTCTACCTCAGTTAATGTTGATCCATTCCATGAGTAAACGATTAAATAATCGGGATTATTTGAACCACTAACCGCTAAATAATTTCCATCAGGGTTCCATGCAATTGCGGTAACATAATCTCCAAATTCTACAGAGTCTAATTCAGCCAGGGTTGAACCATTCCAGTAATATAACACAAGATTTGGCGGTGGAGTTTGGCCTCCCGTTTCTCCGCCCATTGCCAAATATTGTCCATTAGGACTCCATGCAACCGGTGTAACATTACCCTCAGACAAATATTTGGAGTCTTTTTGTGTAAGACTTAAAATTGCCCGCTTGTATGAGTTACTTAATGTAACCTTGTTGTCCAGGAATAATTGGCCTTTAGTTAGTTTAATGCCTGTGTCAGTTGTCTGCAAAGTTGCGCCATTTAAATAAATAGAAGCAGTTTTGTCCATCATTGTTATTAAGTCATTTTTTGTGGAACTTGGAGAATAATCAAATGTGGTATTTTTATCAAAATATAAAGTTGAATGAGGTTGGATGTAGGAAGGTAAAACTGATTGATAAATAAATTTGGATGATCCGGTGAATATTACATCATCATGAATATAAATCTGACCGGTTTTGAAAGCGAAGTCATCGTTAAGGGCAAATTTGACATTATCAAGAACAAGCTTGCTTTGTTGATCGAGACATTTAACAGGAGGGATAAGAATTGTATTTAAATTATTTTTAACTGTTAAATTTTTTAAGGTAAGCGTTACATTACTGTCAATTAATATTTGAGCAGTTGTTCCAAAAATTAAACTATGTCCCTGACCATCAATTATACCGTCAGATGTAAATGTAAGAATTACAGTATCAGGAATTATTAAATCACCACCAAGAACGTAGGCATAACCCTGAGGGTTTAAATAACCTGAGGATGCAATCGTGGTTTGGGATGAGAATAAAATGTCACCACCATTTGTCAGAGTTGCGCCGTTAAGATCAATTGGACTTGAAAGAATTGCTCTGCCATCTATGAAAGTTTCACCGGAAATTTCGCCAACAGCATAAATTTTTCCATTATTTAATGTTACAAAATGTTGGGTTTGATCAAAGATGGCATTGCTGTTCTGAATAGATTCAACTTGAAGGTTTACAATAGCATTACTGCTATAAAGAATATTATTTGTGTTTGTATCAATATCAGCTCTGTTGGTTATAATAGAAGAACTATTTTCAACCGTAAATTGGTTAAGATAAACAACAGCGTTACTTGTTTCTTCTATTACTGTTCCAACCTGATTGTTAAGATCAACAATTGCCTGACTGTTATAAAGAATATTTACAGCATTTGTTACTATAGCGTTACTGTTTTCATTAATATCTTCCACGTTGTTAATTATTGCATTGCTATTTTGGTTGTTTCTATCCGATAATGCCAAAATGGACCAGCTGTTATCTTCGATAAAATTACTGTTATCAATTATGTATTGATTTAATTTAATAATGGCCTGAGAGTTATTAATGATAGCATTTTGATTATTAATAATAGCCGCGCTATTTTCATTAACTTCCTGATTCAGATAAGCAATTGACTGACTTGCGCTAAATATTGCATTACTGTTTTGCGCGACAAGTTCGATCGCTTCTCCGTGTTCAATTAAATTTTGTATTGCCCATGAGTTTTCCTGAATCTGATTATTTAAACTTACGATAGCCCAGCTGTTATTAACAATAGCATTGCTGTTTTCAATAATGCGGTAATCAAGATTAACTATTGCGTTGCTGGCCTGAATAATAGCATTACTATTTTCAAGAACAAGTTGAACAATTTCCATTCGGTTATCAAGATCAAGTATTGCCCAACTGTTTTCATAAATGCCATTTGCGTTGGTTACAATAGCCTGAGAATTTTCATTGAGATCAGCTTGCAAGTTAACAATGGCATTACTGTCGTTATAAAGTAAGTTTTGAGGAGCGCTTGTTTCACTTCCGCCACCTTCTCCATAAATTGTATTATTTGCTATTGTTAAGTCATTTACGGATGAATATTTAACAATTGATTGTTCATTCCAGGCTGTTAAATCATTGGTGTTTGAAAATTTAAGTTTTGTGTCATCGTTTTTCAATACAATCGATGAGCTTTCACTCGCAAAATCAAGCTTTGCGTTAAGGTTTGATTGATTTGCAAAAAAGATTAAAACCAATAAAGAATAAAAATAATACATTGGTTTGTTCACAGATACATCTCCTTTTTACTTGGGAATAATTTTTTTAAAAAATCAAGAATGAGATAAACGGATGAAGGATTTCATATTTTAAAAATAAAAGTCAATATTTTTAAAATATATTTAAATATATTTTCGTATTATTATTATTATTATATTTTTCTGATTTTTACTTATTAAATTTTAAGGCTGATAAATGTATAAAGCTGCTTTTTTTGATCGGGATGGAACTTTAATCAGGGATGTAAATTATCTTTCAGATTTAAATCAGGTTGAGATTTTGCCTGCAATAATTCCATTTTGTCTCGACTTGCAAAAAAAGGGGTACCTTTTATTTGTTGTTACTAATCAGTCTGGAGTTGCGCGTGGTTTTTTTGATGAATTATTTGTTCAACAAACTCATTTGCATTTAGATTCTATTTTTAAAAAGCAGGGTGTTAACTTTCAAAAATTTTATTACTGCCCACATCATCCAACTGAAGCAACAAATTTAAAATACAAAAAAGATTGCGAATGTAGAAAACCAAAACCAGGCTTAATTTTAAAAGCAGCTGAGGAATTTAATCTTGATTTATCTCAATCATTAATGTTTGGAGACAAAGAATTAGACATTCAAGCAGGAAAATCTGCTGGATGCAAAAGTTTTTTTATTCAGGATAGCCTTTTTTAATTGAATTAATGTCGCTTTATCAATATTTTCAACACAACAAAAAAAGATTTTGAAAAATTTTCCTTTTTAACTTTAACTCTTTTAAATTCTTTGGATGGAAATTTGGAATTTGTAATTCCATTAAAATAAGAATAAGAATGTTATTTTTTAGGCTTTAAAATATTTGATAGTGTTGTTGTAAATTTTAAATTTGATCAATGTCATGAGATGATGAAAATAAATCAAGCAATGCTTACAAATTTTATTAAATGTGATTTTGAAGATAATGATGCAATAAAAAAATACCTAAAAAGTATTGGAGCAAAGGTAGATGAAGATGTTGAGGATCAATTTAGACCAATTTGGAATTCTTATAAGGAACATTGGGGAGAATGGGTGTTGAGACACATTAGTAGATTAGGTTATGAATATACGGGAAGCTTTGCTCGTGGTTGTGGTCAAAAAACTGGTGAAGCTGTCGGTGAAGTAGCAGCGTCTTTTTTCGGATAATTGTGGAAGGATAAGGAAATGATGTGGGTTGAAGAATGGTTAAG
>JBDRNO010000046.1:0-4738 GCA_043811005.1 Bacteroidota bacterium
ATGTAAATAATACACTTGGCGACAATTTTGAAATTAATAATAATACTATCCAACTTGTTAAAAATGGTGACAGTGGAATATATTTTGGTGCTGCAGCAGGCGGAAATAATGCACAGATCAATGGAAATACAATAAATCTCGAAGCTTCCACTAGCAATTATGCAATATATGTTGCCAGTGTCTATAATAATATGAAAATTATTGGTAATGAGATTACAGGTTCCGGAAGGTATGGTATTAATATTAATGGATCTGCCACTGCTGGTAATAAAGGATTGATCGCAAATAATATGATCTCCTTAAATGGAACAACTGCGGGTAATATAGATATTGGTTCTTCCGATTACTGGAATGTATATAATAATTCATTACACTATTACGGCTCTACCAGCAGCACCAGTGTCATTTTACTTTATATGAATACATCAGCGGACTATACAAGCATCATAAATAATATTTTTTCCAATCAATGTTCCGGCACTTATAGTCTCTGTGTCAAATTGGATGATGATGATACCTTTGACATAGAATTGATGGATAATAATGATTACTACTTTGCCGGAACGGACATGGGGTACTGGGATGGTGTCTATAAAACTTCTTATGCAGATTGGATAGCTGTTTCAGGTGAGACCAATTCGCAGAATGTTGACCCCAAGTTTACGTCTGATACGGATCTTCGTTTAGTAGATGTCACTACTACCCTGGGAGAACTGGGCACTAATTTGGTTTCTGTGACTGATGACATTGACGGAACAGCCCGCGCTAATCCTCCTACCATTGGCGCTTATGAAGTTCCTCCTTCAGGGGGGGCCAGCATTACGCTTACAGCTACGTTTACTACTTTCACAAGCACTTTAAGCACGCCAACATCCTCCCAAAGCTTTACAGTTGAAGGCACCAATTTAACCGCAGATATATCAGTATCTGTACCTGCTGAATTTCAGATATCAGAAGATGACGCTGCTTGGGGTTCAGGTCCCGTTACCCTTACTGAAAGCGGAGGAACGGTCAGCACTACAATATTGTACGTAAGGTTCAATCCTTCAGCTACCGGTCATCATACAGGTGATGTTTCAGCATCGAGCACAGGCGCAACAACCAGGGATGAGGCAGTGACGGGTAATTGTGCTTTGACAGGTTCATATACCGTTGGCGGAGTAACACCGGACTATGCAACTATTGCAAACGCAGTAACTGAGCTGACAACAGTTGGTATTTCAGGAGCGGTGACATTTAATTTACGCACAGGTACTTTCACCGAACAAATTTTATTGCCTGCCATAACAGGCGCTTCAGCAACAGATACGATTACTTTTCAGGCAGAATCGGGTGATGCTGACGATGTGATCTGGGAATACAATTCACCGAATAGTTCGAATAATTACAATATAAAATTAGATGGTGCAGACTATATAGTCATTAACAAACTAACCTTAAATACATTGAACAGTTCATATGCAAGGCTGATTGATATTACAAATGATGCTACCTACAATAAAGTGATGAATTGTAAACTAACCGGCTATGCAACCACTTCATTTACATCTACTAACTTTTCGTTGATTTATTCAGTAGGCAGTACTTTTCGCGACAACGGGAATGAAGTTACTAATAATACTTTCACTAATGGTACATATGGGATTGAGTTTAATGGAAATGCAACACCACCTTATGAAACGGGAACAGTTATTGGAAATAACACCTTCATTAATCAATCCAATAAAGCTATTAACCTTATATACCAGGATGCACCCAAAATGAATTCCAATACTATCATTACAAATTCCACACGTACAGACTGGCATGGTATTCATGTTGAATATTGCGATAATGCGATGGAATTGAAAAAAAATAAAATAACTGCAAATTCTACTACTGATGGCTATGGATTTCGCACTTATGAATGCGATGGTACTGCCGGTAATAGGGTGGAGATGTCAAATAATATGATTTCAATTGGTAACAACAATTATACTTATGGAATGTACATTCAAACTGCTGCATATCTGAATATTTATTACAATAGCATAGAAGTAAGCAGTTCGAATTCAACTGTGGGTTATAATAATGCCTTTTATCATGATGGCGGGATTAGCTCCGCTAATATGCATAACAATATCAAGAATAATATTTTTGTTAACGCAACGGTTGATGATGATGCATGGGCTGTATATATTAAGGAAACCGATGCTATAGATGCTATGGACTACAATGATCTTTATTGGAATGGAGGATACCTCGGCAAGTTTTCAACAGCCGGCGGTGATACAATAAAATCATTGACCACCTGGAAAAGCAGAACAGGGTTCGGTACAAATTCCATTTCAGGTGATCCGCTGTATACCTCAAGCACGGATTTACATATTTTAGAAGGTTCACCATGCATTGACAAAGCTACTGCTATTGCCGGCTTAAACGATGACATTGACGGTGATTCACGGGCAACTGATATTGGAGGTGATGAATATGATGGGGGATTACCTGTGGAACTGCTCTTTTTTAATGCCAGTGTTAACGGTGAGGGATATGTTGACCTGAAATGGAGAACCGCCACTGAGATTAACAATGATTACTTTACTGTTGAAAGGATCAAAAACCCTCAGGGTTTTGAAAACCCTGAGGGTTTGATGGATGAGGACTTGGTATGGGAAACAGTTGATATTGTTGACGGAGCTGGCAACAGCAACTCCATTCTGCACTATTTCTCAACTGATAACGATCCTTATACGGGAACATCATATTACCGCCTGAAACAAACCGATTTTGATGGTGCATTCGAATATTCGGATATCGTAGCTGTTAAGATCAGCCGGGATGATGGTCTTGTCAGTGTTAATGTCTTTCCCAACCCGAATAATGGAAAATTCATTATTGAAATTGAATCCTTTCAAAATGATAAATACAATATTACGGTAGAAAATATTTATGGTCAACTTATCTATTCCGAAAGTCATGTAAATGCTTCAGATGTTAATGTAGAACATGTCGTCCTGCCGGAATCCCTCAAAGGTATTTACATGTTGAAGATCAGCACAAACACTGATGAGTTGATAAAGAAAATTATCATTTATTAAATAAATCCACATATCATTGTTAATAACTCCCTGCCGTTATAGCTTCAACCATTCAAAATCTCCATAAATTTGCTTTTTATTAAAAGACGATATTTTAAAATAAAAACCGCTTTTAGCGGGATATAAATTTTATGTGCTGGACAGTAAACAATTTGTTTTTTTGCCAACTGCATATTGCCAACTGTCAACTTGTCTGTTAAAATCAACAAAATTATCAACAACATTTTAGTCTTAATAAAATTGTAAGAGCCTAATGAAAAGACACATCCTCTGCATATTATTTTTAATAATTATCTGTTATAATTGTTTTTCCCAGGACAAATCCGCTCCTTTGGATGAAAAGTTTAAAAATTCATTTTATTCGGCTAAAAGTAAACTTGCCTTTGGTGAAACACGGGAAGCGCTCCCTCTTTTTAAAAAATTGCTGGAAATGGATTCAAGTAATGCCAATATTTGTTACATGCTGGGTGTTTGTTATACCGAAGAACAGGTGGTGACCGACAGATCAATATATTACCTGGAAAAAGCAGTAAAAAATATTAAAATGACTTATGATCCCGCTTCGTACGAAGAAAAGCAGGCGCCATTATTTACCTGGTATTACCTGACAATTGCCTATAGCCAAAACTACAGATGCGAAGAGGCAAAAGAATCAAACACTCATTTTTACTCTCTCTACGGAATAGAAAAGGATGATTATTATACAATAGATGCTCAAATGTGGGTTGACAGATGCTTTGCAGAGCAACCTATAGAACCGGTAACTACTGATATTGATTCAATAAAACCACCTGATGCTATTGAGGATAACGATCATAAGGTTGTTACAAAAACAATAGAATATTCAACCTTATCACCATTATATGGTATACAGGTAGGCGCTTTCTCTAAGCTTATCCCTGTATTTTTTTATGACCTGAAAAATGTTAATGCATTTATGGATAAATACGGGATGATGAGATATGTGATTGGTAATTTCTCTTATGTATCACAGGCGAGGTCACTATTGAAGCTAGTGTGGGATGCAGGTTACAGGGATGCATTTATTGTGGATGTGAATTCCGTTAAGAGTTCATGGAAAAGGACTGGAAAAGATAATAAATATTCCAAAGAAGTAGTAAGCATTGACGATGTATCATTAAAAGCCAGTATCAGTGGAAAAGTGGATTTCAGGATTCAGATCGGTGCATTTAAAGACTCAATCCCCATTGAATTAATTCAATTGTACCTAACCCTGGACGGGATCAGGGAAAATAGTCAGGATGAACTCACAGTACTTACTATTGGCTCTTATGAGATTTATTCTGAAGCTGAAGAACGAAAGAAGGAACTGTTGGAATTAGGAGTGCCCGGGCCTTTTATCGTAGCTTATAATTATAACCGGAAGATACCGCTGGATATGGCTAAGGAATACTTTAAAAAACCCAGAAGCACCCCTGCCAGGACGAAATATTAGGATCGAAAAGCGTGGAACGGTTTGAAACCGTGTCACGCTTTTTTTTGTTTTGGCTTCGGCCTGAACTCAGCCGAACGGCTTGTTCAACTTATGCATTTAAAAGATAATCTACTTTTTCCTTTAGCACTTCCAGTGCAAGATCAATGGTGCAGAGGTGTGAGCGGAAAGCAAGGATAGCCAGGCGGAGGGTAAATTCTCCATTGAG
>JBDRNO010000047.1:0-8399 GCA_043811005.1 Bacteroidota bacterium
AATATCAATTATCAAATGACCGAAACAGTTTTGGTCATTGAGTTTTTGAGCATTGTGATTTATTTGTTATTTGGTACTTGTAATTTGTAATTTTAAAATTCATCCAAACATTCGGACTTTATAGACGGACACTAATTAGTGGCTAAACATTGAACTGCGCAGCAATCACGAACACCTTTAAAAATAAACAATAAAGTGAGTAAATTCCGATACGTTTAAAAGGGGTATCCAATTCCAAGGTTGTAAACAGGTTTATTTGGTTTAAACCATCTTTCCCCTTCTTGAAGAGATGGGTCTTTTACAGGTATGGCAGCATCCAACCTGACAATAAAAAAGGTAAAATTTAGTCTTAGCCCAATACCAGCGCCTACTGCGATCTCATTATAAAATCTGTTGACATCAAATTGTGCCTTTGGGCGTTCAGGGTAGTCAATCAACCAGATATTGCCGGCATCTACAAAAAACGCTCCCTGCAACATTTTGAAAATATCATAACGATATTCAATATTACCTTCTAACTTGATATCGCCTGTTTGACCAATGTCTGTTGTATTTTTGTATGATCCTGGGCCAAGCTCAAGCGCTTCCCATGCCCTTATGCCATTAGCCCCCCCTCCAAAAAAACTCTTCTCAAATGGTAAAGCACTTGAATTTCCGTAAGGTATGCCAATTCCCAAAGCTACCCTTAACACTAGCGAATTGCTTTTATTGATGATATTATAATATCGAAAATCAATATCACTTCGCACATATTGAGCATAACTTATATCAAAAATATGATAGCTCCCATCATCTGCAGTATCAGCCCTGGCTAATTTATTATAACCGTTAAGTAAATTCCCGGCTATTTCAAGGTTGGCTCTGAAATAAGTAAAGTTAATGTTTTTATTTATCTGTTGATTGTTGAAAATAAACGTATACTTCAGGGCTGTTGTGAGGTGATCCTTGTAACTGTTGTATATAGACTGGTTAGTGATTAAGTTGAGATAACTCAGGAAAGTTGAATCAGGATATAACTTAACTAAATTTATTTCAATAGGGTTGAGGATATGTTTTTTATATGCCGATTTTTTCCAATCGTAACCAAAAGATATTTTAGCAATATAGCGGGTATAGTCTGTTCGCTTTTGATAATTATAAGCAGTGGTAAAACTGGTCTTAGGATCATAGCGTTTTGGTATTTTTTCAGCTTTAACAGGAAATAAAAATTTCGGAATGTACAATTTTGCTTCAGGTCCTATTTCAATCGTGTTGAAAATAGATAATGGCTCTATTGGCTCTTCATCGGACGCTACAATGGTCTTCTGTACTTCTAATGCACCTTTTAATCTTAATTCAAAAATTTCAGATCCTTTAAATGTATTTTTGTTTCGATATACTATATTTCCGGCAACACCTAAATTTCCAGACGAATGAGTCCCTTCAGTCTCAATTGAAAATGATTGTTTGGGCATTGTGGAGAGTTGAATAATGCAATCCAATAAGTTATTACTTTCGTTGGAGGCATCGGGAAACCGTATATTGATGAATTTGAAAATTTGCAATCCTGCAAGGTGTTTGTAAGTATTTTCGAGTTTGCCTATTTGAAATAAATCCCCTTTCCTGATCAATACTTTTCGGATTATTGTTTGGTGTTTAATAAGGGCGGGAGAGCGCTCAATAAAATAGTAATCATTAAAAAATATAGTATCTATTGCAGATTTGTTTGATTCTTTTGGGTTAAAATCAGTATGGATGTAAATATTATTTATCTTGTAACGATTGTGACTTGTTTCAATTATAGAGTCTGGTGATATTTGTTTTGTTAAATTGTCAATGCCGAGAATAATGTCAACACTGTGAAATTGCTTTGCACCCGACTTTGGGCGGGATTCACCATGTCCATGCTTATTGGGTTTACTTCTCATTGTACTGTATATCGAACTATCCACTTTAAAATATATATATTCTTTTGAAAAGAAGTTATATCCCTCATTTTTTAGTTTTCTGGTTACTCTTTCCCGCTCATAACTTAATACATCTTCATCATAATAATTGTTTGGTTTTATCATGCAATTCAATGAATCGGAAAGAACTATCGAACGAATTTCCGGATCCTGGATCGAATAAGATATGTTGCGAATAGCATATCGTTTTCCCAGGTTGATCAAATAATAGACTTTCGCTTTTTTCCTTTTAACCTGAAGAGGTTCACCGGGTTTTCGCCTGCCAGCTTGTTTGCTCCCGCATTGAAGGGATTGAACAGATAAGGTGTCACGGTGCCTTGCCTTGGCAGAACGGGAAAATCGTGAGGGCAAGTAAACCGTAGAATCTTTTACGGTAGAATTAAAATAGCCCTTACTGTTGAGAAAGAGTTTAATTTGTAAGACCGACTTTTTCGTCAGTGAAGTGTCTAATATTATTGGGGGTTCTCCTGCTGTTTTGCCGCGTTTTTCGCTTCCTTCTATCAATAGTGGCTGTACATTGTCGGGAGGATTTAGCTCTGTTTCATTGACATCCGTTAGCGTGGTATCTTTATTTTCCTGCTGGCGATGTTTATGCATATGTTTTTTCCTGTTTGTAAAATTGTATACAGCCAGGTTAATCCTGAATATTCCAAAAATTTTCCTGTTGGGCTTTTGCTTAATGCAGTTTGCCAGCTTTTCTTTTTCAATTTTATAGTCAGCACGTGAAAACTTGATTCCTTTGGGAGTTTCCTTTTTGATTATATTTTTAATGAGCAGATATTCATTATCAGCAAGTCTTTTAGTTGGATTGCATGCCATGGCTGATAAAATGACTATCAATAAAAATACCTGTATATGAAAATGTCTGAATTTCAAGTCTTTAATAATTATTTATATCCTATTTTTGTACTGCCGGGATTTTTTCGGTACAAATTTACTAATTTACAACAGAGGCATCATGAATAAGGACATAACTTTGTAAATTAATTAAAAAATACCTAAAATTTAATATGCTATTTTTATCTCCCGCTAAGCTCGCTAAGAACGCCAAGGACGCTATGATTTTTAAAAAAAGTATTTCAGCGGGCTTTGCGTGCTTAGCGAGCTTTGCGGGAACAAAACATTGAAATTCCGATACGAGAACATAATTTCGCAATGCTATCTAAAAATCAAATAAGTTTCATTAATTCTCTAAAACTTAAAAAGTACAGGGATAAGCATGGTTTGTTTATTGCTGAAGGGGAGAAAATCGTAATTGAATTATTTAGTTCCTCATTTAAAATTCATTCCATTTATGCTATTAAGAATTGGATAAAAAAAATATCGGATATCCCCGAATTATTCGGGACAAACAAGAACCTGGCATTGCCCGCCCAAGGCGGGCCTGCTCTTGGTGGAAATTTTGAATTATTTGAAGTTACTGAAAAAGAGCTTAAACGGATCAGTTCACAGACCACACCTAATGAAGTTTTATGTACTGTAAAAATTCCGGCATATAAACTGGAACTGCGAGAGATAATGTGCAGCTTAAATTTGGTGTTGGATAATATACAGGACCCCGGAAATCTGGGAACAATCATAAGAATAGCTGACTGGTTCGGGATAAAAAACATTATCTGTTCAAAGGATTGTGCAGATGCATATAATCCCAAGGTCGTTCAGGCAACGATGGGTTCTGTTGCAAGGGTAAAAGTTCATTATATTGAACTCAAAGATTTCTTATTGAATGTTTCAAAGAAAACAAACCTACCTGTTTATGCTTCCATATTAGATGGTGAGAGTATATACGAATTGCAATTGAGCAATAAAGGTTTAATTATTATGGGAAACGAGTCTATTGGTATTTCTGAGAAGATACTTCATTTTATTACTGATAAAATATCAATCCCGTCTTTTGGTGGGGCAGAATCATTAAATGTAGCTGTTGCAACAGCTATCGTTTGTTCGGAGTTTAGGAGGAAGCAGTATTAAGTTAGAACAATAGCATTAAATAATTAACGTATCGGAATTTCAATATCCGCCAGCTGGCGGATTTATTTTAAAATTTAACTTTTTAATCAATTTACAATGTTATGTTCTTATATGCATGCCCTGTTGAATAGCAGGGTAGGTTGTAATAAAATCGTTTACGCCTAAATACATATTCCCCTATATCCGCTATACCCTGATTCCAATTACAAGTATATCATCAATTTGTTCTCTGTCACTTTTCCAATCTTCAAAGTTTTTGTTAAGTATTTCCTTCTGCTCATCCATTGACTTATCTTGTATTGATAGCAACAGATCCTTAAAGCGCCTTTTCATAAACTTTTTGTTATCTGATCCGCCAAACTGGTCGATATAGCCATCTGTAAAGATGTAAATACTGTCACCTTTTTGTAATCCTATTTTATGGGTGGTAAAATTGTAGTTTATATCAGTTCGTCCTCCTATTGGTTTTTTATCTCCTTTGATCTCAGTTAGAATATACGAAGGTTTGTTATGTTCTCTTACTTCTTGTTTTTCGTCCCCAGCCACTCGTCCCCCGTCCCTTCTCACTATAAACATCGGATTGTTAGCTCCTGAGAACTCAATTGTTTTAAAACCAATAAAAATCTCCGCTTACTATATCTTTTGGAACAAAATACACAAAATGTTCAGGCAGGTCATTTTTCATCTCTGATTCTCTTGGAAGAATGGCTTGCTGAATATTGCGGGCATACATAATGCTATCTGTGATATCCTTGCTTTTTTCTTCAATTACATTATATGCCGCCTCTAATTGCTTATTTGCTTTTTTCTTTATGCGGTAACGGTTGTAAACAACAAAGGATAGAAGCACCAGCATCAGCAAACCACCTATTAGTGCATACTGCAAAATTTTGTTCCTGTTCAGTTCCAGCGTTTGTTGACCAAGCTTTAAGTTTTGAATTTCTATTTGCCTTTTTTTCTTTTCCGAAAGATACAATTTTAAAACTATTCAAAAGTAAAAGAAACAAGCAATATCCTGGAATTGAGCTTGTCAATGGATTGTGAGAACATGGTTTCGTCATTAACAAGCATATTATTTATTCCAAAAGCCAATTTGATCTCAGGAGAAAACTTGAAGTATTTCATATAACAGTCTATTCCAAAACCAACTTCATACAAGAGATCGTATTGATTAAGTTTAATGATGTCTTCTTCTTCTTCTTCTTCAATGTCTTTTTGCGATGCAAGGTCTATATTGAACCTAACACCGCCTAATACATAAGCCCTCCCATTATTTAGCCGAACCGATTTATATTTCAACTCCAGGGGGAATTCAAGGAATGTGGATTCAATATTTTTTATTTTCACAAGTGACTCTGAATTTTTCCCTACTAAAGTATATTCAAGGCGTCTCTGTACAAATGATAAAGCTGGTATAAATCTCAAGTCAAAGAAAGGCCCTAACCGCAAATTGGAGACAATCCCTAAATTAAACCCTGATTGTGTTTCGGATTCAATTACATATATGCTATAAAATTTGTTATTCATTTTTAATGAATCGAGCTTTTTTATATCGGGATTAATGCGGATAGTAAAATCGGCTTTATTTATGCCCAAAGAAAAGCCAAAATGTACTATTTGACGGTCGTATTTTGACAGGTTTTGTATCCTGAGCTTTTGTGCATGGCAGTTTATCTGCCAAAACGTCAGTAAGGTGCTGATGATAAGCAATATAATAACGAAAAATTTAGGATCTTTGGTTTTCATTAACAGGTAGACAATAATTATTTTGCATTTTGCAAAATTCATATAAAGCACCAGGAAAGGGGATTTTAACTTTAATATAGAAGTAAAACGTAAAAATAGAAAAGATATTTCTTATGGAAGATGGAATATGAAAAATAAACCCGTAACTTGTAACCTGCAACCCGCAACACAAAAAATTTGTGTAACCATTCACGGCATAAATCTAAAGTACAATTGAACAATTGAACAATTTCTTCATAGATTAGTACTGATAATTTATTTATTAATCCTGTGAACGGTTACAAATTTATTTGTAGCCTGCCTTTGCCGAAACGGCTATGTGCAAGCAGACTTCGCTACCTTAGGTCTTATTTCCTATATATATAGAAACAATCCCAAAACTCAATGGAATGTATTTTGTCGAATTAAATCCTGCCTTTTCAAATATGTTAATAAAATCTTTTCCATCGGGAAAAGATGTAACAGATTGAGGCAGGTAACTATAGGCAAAATTGTGTTTTGAGATAAATCGTCCCAATAAGGGTAATAATACCAGGAAATAAAAATTATAAAGTTGCTTAACCGGGAATTTTTTAGGATTTGAAAATTCTAATATAACTGCTTTACCATCCTGCTTTAAGACACGGTTCATCTCTTTGAGCCCTTTTTCTAAACTGGTGAAGTTTCTCACCCCAAATCCAACGGTGATTGCATCAAAAGTGTTGTTTGCGAAGGGTAAGTGCTCTGCATCAGCTTTTGTAAGCTCAATTATGTCCTCTATTTTCCTGCGTTTGATCTTTTCTTTTCCAATATGGAGCATTTTTTCGGAAATGTCAATGCCCAATACTTTCTGTGGATGAACGGACAATGATTCTATAGCTAAATCTCCGGTTCCTGTGGCAATGTCGAGAATTTTTTGAGGATGATTTGTCTTTAACAAGCTAACCGCTTTCTTCCTCCAATAAATATCAAATCCCAGCGACAAGAAATGATTAAGAAAATCATAACGCCTGGCGATAGCATTAAACATATCCTCAACCTGCGCTTTTTTGCCAGTTAAAGAACCCGGTTTTTCCGGAGACGAAATGAAGGTATTGAGAGTGATGATTGTTAATTTTTGGTTTATGCTATTACCCGGTAAAACATTTCCCGGTTGGATGTTTACTATCCAATTAATGAGAAATGGAGATAAACGTAACTCGTGGGTTTTGAGCTATAAGCAATTAAGAACATAACTTCGTTAATTCATTAAAAGAAATGCCACACCTGTGTCCGCCAGTTGGCGGACTTCAGCTTTGATCTGCTGAAGCAACGCGAAAGCGATGTGCGCAGGCACAAAATCCTACAAAAAATAATTTAGTGAAATTTAGTGTTTTATAGCTTTAGTGGCTTCGGCGTGAGCTCAGCCGAACGGCAAGACAAAACATTGAAATGGGGCCCTTCGGTCCCTCAGGATAAATTCCGATACGATAAATTACATTATCCCAAATATGCTTTGAGTAATTTGCTTCTTGAAGTATGTCTAAGCCGTCTGATAGCTTTTTCTTTGATTTGCCTGACCCTTTCGCGTGTTAAGTCGAATTTCAGACCTATTTCTTCAAGTGTTAGTCCGTGATTCATTCCTATCCCGAAAAAGAATTTTATAACATCTCTTTCTTTATCGGTTAATGTAGATAAGGATCTTTCTATTTCCTTTTGTAAAGATTCAGCCAATAATGATTTGTCTGCTTTAGGAGAGTCTTGATTTTCAAGAACATCAATCAGACTGTTATCCTCACCTGATACAAAAGGGGCATCCATTGAAACATGCCGGCCTGATACTTTAATTGTGTCCCTCACTTTGCTTTCAGGAACATCCAATTCATTAGCCAATTCATCGGGTGATGGCTCCCTTTCATGCGTTTGTTCTAACCTTGAAAATGCTTTATTGATTTTATTTAATGAGCCAACTTGGTTAAGAGGAAGTCTGACAATACGCGACTGTTCTGCTAATGCTTGTAAAATAGATTGTCTAATCCACCAAACAGCATAGGAAATAAATTTAAAGCCCCTTGTCTCATCAAATCTCTGTGCAGCTTTGATCAGCCCGAGATTTCCTTCATTGATCAAATCTGGCAGGGTAAGTCCTTGATTTTGGTATTGTTTTGCAACTGATACAACAAATCGAAGATTTGCCCTTGTTAATTTATCCAATGCCAATTGGTCACCTTCTTTGATCTTTCTTGCGAGAACAACCTCCTGTTCAGCAGTAATTAATTCTTCTCTTCCGATTTCCTGTAAATATTTATCTAATGAAGCGCTTTCCCGGTTGGTAATCGATTTGGTGATTTTAAGTTGTCTCATGTTTAACAGTGTTTAGAAATGAAATGATGCAGCTTTCTATTCCTTTCAAAGAGCAGGGTTTGAGAAAATTGGATGCAAAGTTAGAAATTTTTTAACTAAATTCCAAAAGTATTAATAATTTGAGCCCTTCTTTATAGTGATAAATTGAAGTTTTATAGCAGTACATTGACTATGCAGCAATCCCACAAAGTTATTTTTAAACTGTTGACTCTAATTAGAGCTTGTCTATAAAGTCAAAGATTTTTTCAAAAATGGAAATTTCATCCTGAAACAAGTTCAGGATCAAATCCCAAATCTCAAATCTCAAAAAATGAACTATGAAGTATGAAAGAGACCTTGGTGAAAGATTGCTGCAGTTTGCGGTGGATGTTATTCTGTATCTTCGTACAAACGCATCCTTGCCTCTATCCTCAA